>CACYKX010000001.1 GCA_902775075.1 uncultured Prevotellaceae bacterium
GGAATCTCTGTAGGAGATGAATTGGAATATACTGATGAGGTAACGTTAGGTCGCTCTATCTTGAATCGTACACCTTTTGGAAAATAAAATTTGATATATGATGAAACAGGTACAACGTATGTTGATGATCAGTTTTCTGGTCTATATTCTCTTTGGAATCTTACTCGTAGTGTTTTTCGAGATGAATTGGGTTCCGGATCAAATTCTTGATAATAGTCTGACGGGGACTGGATGTTTCCTTGTTCAGATTTTGATGCAGTTGATTACAATATGTGTTATTCCTGTAGCTTTGCGTCTATTTAAGTTTAAGAGGATTCATGAATCCTTAATTAGTCAGCCGGAAAGGGCTTTGGCAAAATGGGCTGGTATTCGTATTCATATGTTGTGCTTGCCGATGGTTCTCAATATCTTGTTCTATTATCTCACGTTGAGCGCAGGATTTGGATATATGGCAATAATTTTGTTTCTATGTCTTTTCTTTATCGCGCCTACGAAAGGTCGTTGTGTCGCTGAGACTACTGACGAAGAGAGATGAAACTCAGTGTTGTTATCGTAAATTATAACGTTAGGGTCTATTTAGATCAGTGTCTGCGATCGTTGCAATGTTCTTTGCAAGGGGTAGATGCGGAAGTTATAGTTGTCGACAATCATTCTCGTGATGACAGTATAGAGTGGTTGCATAATTATTTCCCGTGGGTAAAAGTAATAGCAAATCAGCATAATTTGGGTTTTGCTTGTGCTAATAATATGGCTATCAAAGAGAGTCGGGGTGAATATGTGTTGCTGCTCAATCCTGATACTGTCGTTGGTGATACTACGATTCACGAATGTCTTGATTTCTTAGCGTTACATCCTGATGCTGGAGCTTTGGGAGTGAGAATGCTGCATACGGATGGTACAGATGCTCTTGAGTCGAGGAGGGGAGTTCCTTCACCGATGACCTCTTTCTATAAGATGGTTGGTTTGTGTGATAAATATCCTCATCATCCTCGTTTTGCCCATTATTATATGTCGGGGATTTCTTGGGATAAACCGGCAAAGATAGAAATCGTGAGTGGTGCTTTTTGTATGTTGAGGAGGAGTGCTTTGGAGCAGGTGGGACTGCTTGATGAAGATTTCTTTATGTATGGTGAGGATATAGATTTATCATATCGCTTATTGAAGGGTGGATGGCAGAATTATTATCTTCCGGCGTTGATCCTTCATTATAAAGGAGAGAGTACCCAGAAATCTAGTTTTCGCTATGTTCATGTGTTTTATGAAGCTATGCTTATTTTTTTACGTAAGCATTATCCGTCTTTGCGTTTCATATTTGTATTACCGGTAAGAACTATTATCTGTGTAAAGGCATTCTTTGTGTTATGTCAGATGATTCGTATTCGTATTCGGAAGAGTCTTGGTTTCAGAGTGTCTCTACCTGAAAGAAATGTGCGTACGCTTGAATTTGATGCGTCTGTCATAAGTTATGGCGATATGCTGCGTATGCTTAAAGATTCTGATCATTTGCGTACGATTTCTATTAGATATGACGATTATACAATAGAGGGATAATCATAGGTTCTATATTTGGGAGAACGTAATAGAAAAGAAATATGAACTTTGTTCTTGATACGTGAAAGGTAATGGTGTTGTTTATAAAAACAAAAAACCTTCAAGAATAATCTTGAAGGTTTGCGGTGCGTACGAGACTCGGACTCGTGACCTCCTGCGTGACAGGCAGGCATTCTAACCAACTGAACTAACGCACCAGTTGTGCAATCTTGAACCTTTTGGCGGTGCGTACGAGACTCGGACTCGTGACCTCCTGCGTGACAGGCAGGCATTCTAACCAACTGAACTAACGCACCAAAGTAGCATTGTTCTTAATTGCGAGTGCAAAGGTAAGCAATTTTATTTATACTACCAAATATTTCTCGTACTTTTTTCAATGTTTTTTTATTTTTCTTTGTGGTTAAAATAATAAAGGGTTGTCTCATAATGCGGCAACCCTTTGTATATGAGATAGTTATTGCCTTTTTATACGATTCCTTGTGCCATCATTGCTTTTGCAACTTTTAGGAAGCCTGCTACGTTAGCACCCTTCACATAGTTGATATAGCCGTCAGGTTGTGTACCATATTTCACACAATTTTCGTGGATATCGTTCATGATAGCATGAAGTTTTTCGTCAACTTGTTCACGGCTCCACTTCAAACGTTCTGAATTCTGTGTCATCTCAAGACCTGAAACTGCCACACCACCAGCATTTGATGCCTTGCCTGGACAATAGAGAATCTTTGCGTCTTGGAAAACTTTTATAGCGGCAGGAACAGTTGGCATATTGGCACCTTCTGAAACTGCGATTACACCATTTGCAACAAGTGCTTTGGCTGCTTCTTCATTAATTTCGTTCTGTGTAGCACATGGGGTGGCGATATCTGCCTTTTCGAACCAAGGCTTCTCGCCTTCGTGATATACTGCATTAGGGTATTCTTCTGCATATTCTTTAATACGACCACGCTCTACGTTCTTCAATTCCATGATATATGCGAGTTTCTTCTCGTCAATACCGTCTGGATCGTAGATGTATCCGTCTGAATCAGAACATGTCAATGGTTTAGCACCAAGTTGAAGTAATTTTTCGATGGTGTACTGGGCTACATTTCCTGCACCTGATACAAGAACTGTCTTGCCTTTTAGATTGTCACCACGTGTCTTCAACATGTTCTCCAAGAAGTATACATTACCATAACCTGTAGCCTCAGGACGGATGAGAGAACCTCCGAATTCTTGTCCCTTACCTGTAAGTATTCCTTGGAACTGATGGGTGAGCTTTTTGTACATACCGAACATGTAACCTACCTCACGGCCTCCTACACCGATATCACCTGCAGGAACATCCTCGTCTGGACCGATGTGGCGATATAGCTCGCTCATGAAAGCCTGACAGAAACGCATAACTTCAGCATCGCTCTTTCCGCGTGGAGAGAAGTCTGAACCACCTTTTGCACCACCCATAGGAAGTGTTGTCAAGGAGTTCTTGAATGTTTGCTCGAAAGCAAGAAACTTCAAGATAGAAAGATTTACTGATTTGTGATAACGGATACCACCTTTGTAAGGGCCAATAGCATTGTTGTGCTGAATGCGATAACCCATGTTGGTCTGAACATTACCTTTGTCATCGACCCATGATACACGGAATTCTATTACGCGGTCTGGAATGCAAAGACGCTCGATAAGATTAGCTTTTTCAAACTCGGGATGCTTATTGTATTCATCTTCAATAGTACCGAGTACCTGACTTACGGCCTGAATATATTCAGGTTCGCCTGGAAATCTTGTTTTTAGTTTTTCTACAACTTCTGTTGCTTTCATAATTTCTTTTATTGGTTGGTTTAATAGTTTCTTAGTTTCTTAGAATAGTAGGGTAAATGTATGTACTTCTTATGTGAATACTGTTTTTACCCTTTAATCTCTCTTTTCGATTGCAAATATAAAGGTTTTTATTTAAAATACAAACAAGAAGTAAGAAAAAGTGACGGAAAAATAGAAATAAGTTATTATCTATTGCATATTTTATCATTTAGTCACTTGTTCTGTTGTTGTTTTTCTTTCTATACCTTATTATATATGCAAATCCCCTTCCACCCGGTAAGGGGTAGAAGGGGACTTCGTCTTATTTCTTGAAACCGAATATCTTTTTGATGAACTTCTTAATTCCGCTTTCTTTTTTCTGTGGAGTAGCAGATGATAGCTTACGATTATCTTTTCGGTTTTGTTGATTCTGTCTTTTCTTATAATTGCCTTCAACATTTCCGCGATGTCTCTTGTTTGCGCGGGTGTTGTCACCGTTAGACTGCTGGTTGTTGCGTCTCTTATTATAACGTGACTTCTGCTCGCTGTTGCTTGACTTACGGTTGTCGTTATGACGGCTATTTCTTTGTTCGCGATTCTCAGTTTGCTGGTCGTTGCTTTGTTTTCGTTCGTTGTTTGACTTCGACTGGTGTTCGCCATTTGAGTCGTTGCGTTTACGACGATTAGCTTGTTTCTTATCTTTGTGTGAGTTGCGATCACGATCCTGACGTCGACGGTCTTTGGCGCTCTTCTTGTTATGGACAGGGCGCTTTAGTTTGGTATATTCAGGACCTTCGCCGAGTCCTTCTGGTAATGCATTCTTTTCAACGTCTTTTTCTAAGAATTTCTCTATCTGCTGGAAATAGAACATGTCTTCTTCGTTGACGAAGGTGATAGCTACACCATCGCGTTCTGCTCTTGCTGTACGACCAATGCGGTGAACATAATCTTCTGCATCATGAGGAACGTCATAGTTAATGACCATTGTAATATCATCGATATCGATACCTCGTGAAACAATGTCTGTAGCAACGAGAACATCGTATTGCCCGCTCTTGAATTTAAACATTACTTCATCGCGTTGTACTTGATCAAGGTCACTATGCATCTCTCCGCAGTTTATCTTCATGCGCTGAAGGGCGCCTGTCACCTGCTTTACCTTCATCTTACTTCCACAGAAGATAATGACACGCTTTAAATCGCCTGCTTTGAAAATATCCTTGATAATACCCATCTTCTGAGTCTCATAGCATACGTATGCGCTCTGTTTGATTTTCTCTGCAGGTTTGCTGACTGCCAATTTGATTTCGACGGGATCTTTGAGTAAAGATTTTGCTAATTCCTCTATCTTCTTAGGCATAGTAGCAGAGAACATAATGGTATGACAAGTCTTAGGCAATTTCTTTGCAATCTTTATGATGTCATCAGCAAATCCCATGTCAAGCATACGGTCTGCTTCATCGAGTACAAAGAAGCTGACTTTACTCATATCTACGTTACCCATACTAATATGACTGATCAGTCGTCCCGGAGTTGCTATTACAACATCAGCTCCAAGTCTTAAACTCTTTACCTCTTGGTCATATCTGTTACCATCGTTACCTCCATAAACAGCTACGCTACTTACACCATCCAAATAGTAGCCAAAACCTTGCATGGCTTGATCGATTTGTTGGGCGAGTTCACGGGTAGGACTCATGATGACACAGTTGATAGCACCCTCTGGATAGTTTTCGTCATCGAGTTTACTAAGTATTGGGAGCAGATATGCTGCAGTTTTTCCTGTTCCGGTTTGTGCTACACCAAGCACATCGTTACCCTTCAAAATCTCAGGAATACACTTTTCCTGAACTGGGGTACACTCGTCAAAATGCATATCATATAGTGCATCGAGTACATTGTCGTTTAATTCTAAATCTTCAAATCTCATTTTTCATTAATTTGGTGCCTGTCTATAACAGAAATAGGCAATGATTGCATATAATATATTAGGTGTCCATGCTGCCAACATTGGTGGAGCACCAGCATTGATGGCGAAAGTCGCCGATATGGTCTGTAACATGATGTAGATGAAACTCAAGGCCAGACCTAAACCTAGATAGAGCCCCATTCCTCCTTTCCTTTTTCGTGAAGACAATGATGCTCCGATAATTGTTAAGATAAAGGCTGCAAAGGAGGATGCTATGCGTTTGTGATATTCTACCTGATATCTCACAACGTTGCTCGAACCACGATTGATTTGCTTAGAGATATACTCTTTCAATTCGGGTGAAGTAAATGTCTCTTGTTGTCCTTTTGAGTAAACAAGGTCTGTTGGTTCCATTGTAATCATGGTGTCTTTTACTGCACCACTTGTTACTACTTCTTTCAAGCCTCGGAGCTGTCTGATTTTCCAATTCTGTGCCTTCCAATGATACTTACTGTCAGATATGGTATCGTATTGTACTTGCATGGCTGTCATGTGGCTAACCAATTTCTTATTCTCGAATTTATCGAGAGAAAAGCCATAACCGGTTTTGGTGTTATTGTCGTAATGCTGAATATAGGCTATCACACCTTTTTCTACCTGTAGCATTACATTTTCTGCTGCCGTATTCTTCTTGTTGTTTTTATATAGTGATTCAAAGTTTTGCTTTACGACAGTACCATGTGGGATGACATAGGCTGCTAGTACATACGATAGGATAGCAATGAAGCCACATGAAATCATGTACGGGCGCATCAATCGTTTAAACGAATTACCAGCGGCCAGCATAGCGATGATCTCAGAATTCCCCGCAAGTTTCGAGGTAAAGAATATTACCGCGATGAATACGAATAATGCAGAGAATAGATTGGCAAAATAAGGGATGAAATTAAGATAATAGTCAAATACAATAGCCTTCAGAGGGGCGTGATATTGTGTAAATTTCGCTAGATTTTCATTCACATCAAAGACGATAGATATCGAGATGATGAGCATTATCGAGAAGAAATATGTTCCGATAAACTTCTTGATGATGTACCAGTCAAGTCTGTGGATATATCTAAAGATGTTCAGATATTTTAAGACACGGATGAATCTCAGTTTATGAGCAATCCAACCACATATCTTATATAACCAAGCCAGATGCTCATGTCTCCATACCTTTTGCTTTTGGGCACGACGGCACCACGTTCTGCCAATGTGGTAGAGCTTATGATACTTCTTGATGTTATGAAAACTTTTTAATTGCATTATATTCTTTTACCTAATTGGTCGATAATGGAGTTTTTCCATGTTACGAAATCGCCTTGCTCGATATGTTGACGAGCATCAGTTACAAGGCGAAGATAGAATGCCAAGTTATGGATACTAGCTATCTGCATAGCCAAAAGTTCCTGTGCTTTAAAGAGGTGATGTAGATAAGCCTTTGTATAAACCAAATCGGTTTCGCATCCATCCGGGTCGATAGGCGAGAAGTCCTTTTCCCATTTCTTATTGCGCATGTTCATCGTACCATTATAGGTGAAGAGCATCGCATTACGTCCGTTACGTGTAGGCATTACGCAATCGAACATATCAACACCTCGTTCTATTGCTTCTAGAATATTCTGAGGGGTACCTACCCCCATCAAATATCGAGGTTTGTCTTTAGGGAGAATCTCGTTTACAACCTCTATCATTTCATACATTACCTCAGTAGGTTCACCCACAGCCAAACCACCAATAGCATTTCCGTCAGCACCTTTGTCTGCAATGAATTTGGCAGCTTCTCTTCTTAGGTCCTTGTATGTGCATCCCTGTACGATAGGGAACAAACTCTGTTTGTATCCGTAAAGAGGTTCAGTCTCGTTGAATCTCTTGATACATCTGTCGAGCCAGCGTTGCGTCATACCAAGACTCTTCTTGGCATATTGATAATCACTCTGTCCAGGAGGGCATTCG
Organism: uncultured Prevotellaceae bacterium; assembly: GCA_902775075.1. Next base: position 7,241 of record CACYKX010000001.1, read on the forward strand.
TCAAAAGCCATCATGATATCGGCGCCGATGATTCTCTCAGTATCCATTACATTCTCAGGAGTGAAGAAATGTTTACTTCCATCGATATGTGAACGAAATTCGCATCCTTCCTCCTTTAACTTTCTGATACCAGTTAGAGAAAAGACCTGGAAGCCACCAGAGTCGGTGAGGATAGGGCGTTCCCATCCGTTGAAGCCATGCAGACCACCTGCTGCCTTTAAGGTATCGAGTCCTGGACGGAGATATAGATGATAAGTGTTTCCGAGAATAATTTGAGCTTTAACCTGTTCGCGTAACTCTCTGAAATGAACACCTTTTACGCTTCCACAAGTTCCCACAGGCATAAAGATCGGAGTCTTTATCTGTCCGTGGTCTGTTGTGATGACACCTGTGCGGGCATCACTAGCATTGTCTGTATGTTGTAATTCGAATTTCATGATTCTTTTTTCTCGTTTTTTTCTTCAGGAATAGTATATTTAACGGGATTGTCAACCAACTCGTCCGTTAGAGCGAAGTTCCATACATCTTTCACGTTCTTCACATAATGGAAGGTAACTCCTTTCAGATATTTCTCTGGAATCTCTTCTATATCCTTCTTGTTTTCCTCGCAGAGCATGATATCGGTGATACCTGCACGTTTGGCAGCTAAGATCTTCTCCTTGATGCCACCTACAGGAAGAACCTTTCCACGAAGTGTGATCTCACCTGTCATAGCTGTATTCTTGCGAACTTTGCGTTGCGTGAGGGCAGAGGCAATAGATGTTGCAATGGTAATACCTGCTGAAGGACCATCTTTAGGGGTGGCACCTTCTGGCACATGGATATGAATATTATAGTTCTCGAATATGCGATAGTCTATGCCCAAATCCTCTGCATGCGCCTTTACGTATTGCAAAGCAATCATAGCACTTTCCTTCATCACATCACCCAAGTTTCCAGTAAGCGTCAGATGACCACCTTTCGCCATATTCAGAGAGGTTTCAATGAATAGAATTTCTCCGCCGACACTCGTCCATGCCAAACCTGTTACCACACCAGCATAGTCATTACCTTGGTAGATGTCACGATAGTATGGAGGTTTACCAAGTAAGTCCTCTATCATCTTTGGTGTGATGTCGGTATCTGTCAACTCATCATTCTGAGCCTTCTTGTAAGCAAGTTTGCGTAGGGCCTTACTTATCTGTTTGTCTAGAGAGCGTACACCACTTTCCCTTGTATAGCTTTCTACGATTTTTTCCAAAGCGCCCTTGCTGAATTTTACCTTAGGTTCGTTTTCGTTAAGTCCTGTATTCTCCAATTCCTTAGGTACAAGGTGTCGTTTGGCAATTTCTACCTTTTCCTCTGTAATATATCCAGACACCTCAATGATTTCCATACGGTCAAGTAATGGAGTAGGAATTGTGCTCAGATCATTTGCTGTTGCGATGAAGAGAACCTTTGATAAGTCATAATCAGCATCGAGATAATTATCGTGGAAAGTTGTGTTCTGTTCTGGATCCAATACCTCAAGCAAAGCAGATGCAGGATCACCATTTACGGTATTCTGTGTCACCTTGTCAATCTCGTCAAGGATGAAAACAGGGTTACTACTTCCTACTTTCTGAATGTTCTTAATGATTCGTCCCGGCATCGCACCGATATATGTACGTCGATGACCGCGGATTTCAGACTCATCATGCAGACCGCCGAGGCTCACACGCACATATTTACGCTTCATTGCTGCGGCAATACTTTTCCCGAGTGAAGTCTTACCAACTCCTGGAGGACCGTATAGACAGAGAATTGGGCTCTTCATATCACCTTTCAATGATAGTACAGCCATGTATTCCAAAATACGCTCCTTCACCTTCTCCATGCCGTAATGATCTTTGTCGAGAATACGTTTAGCACGTTTCAAGTCAAGGTCGTCATCGGTATATATTCCCCAAGGCAAATTCACCAATGTCTGTAAATAGGTGAATTGTACATTATATTCAGGGTTCTGAGGATTCAGATTATCCAATTTCGCTAATTCTCGATCGAATAGATTCTGAATATCATGATTCCATTTCTTATCGCTAGCGAGTTTTAATAGTTCCTTTCGGTCTGGATTACCTTCAAAACCACCTAACTCTTCCTTGATATTCTTCATCTGTTGCTGCAAGAAGTAATCCTTCTGTTGCTTATCGAGATCTTGATGCGTCTTCTCGCTGATACGCATCTTGATGAGATTGTATTGTTGTTCTCTATCGAATACCTGTAATAATTGATAGGTACGACTTATTACAGACTCTTTGCAAAGGAAGTCGTATTTGTCTTTATCTGGGAACGGGAAGTTTGCACAGATAAAGTTAATCATCATCATAGGGTTCTTTATGTTGTTGATTGCCATCATGACCTCATTTGGCAGATCAGAACTAGTCCTTATGTATCTTTCGGCTGCATCTTTTGCTGTTTTGATAAGCAATTTTGTTTCTTCGCTTTCAGTGTCCTCAAGAAGTTTTTCCTCCAGAGGGGTCACGTTTCCCCGATAGAAAGGTTTCTTCTTCGTGATTTCATCTAAGCGACATTTACCCTCAGCCTGGATGATAGCTGTTAGATTATTACCACTTTCATCCATGTCTACCACTCTTAGTAACTTGGCAAACACACCTATAGGATATAAATCCTCTGCTGTAGGATTGTCTACAGATTCATCCTTTTGTGCGAAAATACAAAATACGTCATCGTATTTCTTCTCTAGATGTCTGATAACTTTGATACTTGCCTTGCGACCAATCATGATAGGTGTTACCACACTAGGGAATGCCATTAGTGTTCGTGTACACAGGATAGGGTAGTCTCCAGCTTCGTATTTGTTCGTGAGAATATTTGGATCGTCGTTAAAATCGGCAATCATTTCAAAACCGTTTTGCTTATTCATTGAATAAATTCAAAATTTTATTTAGGGTGCAAAGATACGCAAATTTATTTTGATTATCGCATGTATCCTTAATTATTTTATAATATTCATTGTTTTTTGTCGTTTATTAGGTATATGAGTAATAGCTTTTTTTCTTTTCGCCAGTTTTCGATTTCTCAAGATCGATGTGCTATGAAGGTGGGCACGGATGGTGTTCTGTTGGGTGCTTGGGCTCCTGGTGGACAGCGTATTCTCGATGTGGGTACGGGAACGTCGCTTATAGCTTTGATGATGGCGCAGCGTTTTCCAACATCACATGTTGTTGGAATCGATGTCGATGATGAGGCTTGTTTGCAGGCAGCTGAAAATGTTGAGAATTCTCCTTTTAGTGATAGAGTAAAAATCGTGAAGTCGAGTCTGCAAGAGTTTCTTGTGGAAGAATCTTTTGATGCGATAGTTTCCAATCCTCCATACTTTGTCAATTCTTTAAAGAATCCGGATGCTCGTCGTACACTCGCTCGACATACGGATAGTCTGTCGTTTGACGACTTGTTTCGTGGGGTCGGTCGATTGTTGTCTGAATATGGCGTATTCTCGATAATAATACCTGCTGATGCTCTTGAACAAATATTACTAAATGCTTGTCACTATGGGTTTTATGTATCACGTCAAGTAGCCGTTAAAACGGTAGGACGAAAATTGCCTAAACGGTATCTAATTAGTTTTCGCCGACAGCCAACCGAGTGCGTTGTCGAAGAGATAAAAGTTATGACCGATTCCGAAGGAAGTCGGTCGGCTTGGTTTGATGCTCTTACGCGAGAATTCTATTTATAAGTCTCTAATTTCGAGGAAGGAGAAATCTCTTCTCAAAGGTTCAATTTGCGCTGAATGGTACGACTTAGCACCTCTATTCTTCTCCCAGATTTGTTGATATCTTTCTTTAGATCGCATCTGATACCATTTATCTGATTGAAGAATTCTGTGAAGGCCGTCTGTACCATGTTAGGTTGTCGTCTATTCTTGTTTGCGTGAGGGTTCACGATGATTTTGATACCTTTCTCATGTAATTTTACCTCAATGTCCTTACCGGTCATCACAGGGTCTCCATCGTAATGAATGACACCTGGTTTACTGCGATGAATGTGTAGCTCTTTACAAGTGAAAGTCTTGATTCTGGAGTTCTTGTTCAGAGTCTTGTTGAACATATCGAAACTCACCTGTGGCGCTTCCAATACATCGAAAGGTTCCATGATGATCACGTCCATAAGGCCATCGCTCATCGACGCTTGTGGCGCAATGTATGCGTTATTGCCATATTGCGAAGCATTCGCGATGCTGATCAGAAAAGCCTCATATTTTTTAGTACCAGTTTCGTCCTCAATGGTATAAGTCTCGGGCTTATATTTTAACCCTTCTCTAAGAATGTTCTCTGCATAAGTGATAGGTCCGCGCTTTCCGGATTCTGCAAATTTCATGCTGACAAAAGCATCAAAGCCCATACCACAGGTACAGAAGAATGGGAAATCGTTGATTACTCCGAAATCTAGATCATGAATTTCACATTCATTAATAATCTGGATACTTTTTTTGATATTGATGGGGAGCATCAAATGGCGCGCAAGTCCATTGCCAGAACCACAAGGGATAATGCCCAAGGCTGTGTTAGAATGAACAACAGCTTTGGCAACCTCGTTCACGGTACCATCTCCGCCTACAGCAACTACGATGTCAACATTATTCGTCATTGCCTCGCGAGCAATCTCGGTAGCGTGACCAGCGCGTTCTGTATATCTTATCTCATATTCAAACTTATCGTGATCAAGAGTATGTTCAATAATTTCAGGAATTCTAGCTTTGCTGATCGTACCCGAAATAGGGTTCATGATGAAAATAATGCGCTTTTTATCCATCTTATAAAGTTTTGTGTTGCAAAATTACATAATTCTGTCGAGAAAACAGATTTAAAAGCATTAAAAAATACTCATGAAGTAACTTTCTTTTGAAAAAATGAATATTATTATCTAAATTTTTGTATCTTTGCACGCTGTAAGCAAAAATGAAATAAACAAAAGTACACCTATTAATAATGGGACAGTTACAAGAAAGATACAAAAATTATCGTGAGCCTCAGAAATATATGGAGGCTGGCGTTTACCCTTATTTTAGAGCCATTACCAGCAAACAGGGCCCTGAGGTAACAATGGGAGACCATAGCGTTTTGATGTTTGGTAGTAATGCATACACTGGTCTTACAGGTGATGATCGCATCATTGAGGCTGGTAAGAAAGCTCTTGAGAAGTATGGCTCTGGTTGTGCCGGAAGCCGTTTCTTGAATGGTACACTTGACATCCATGTTCAGTTGGAGAAAGAGTTGGCCGAGTTTGAACACAAAGATGACGCGCTCTGCTTCTCTACAGGTTTTACTGTTAACTCTGGTGTTATTCCAGCAGTTGTTGGTCGTGGTGATTATCTGATATGTGATGATCGTGATCATGCTTCTATCGTTGATGGACGTCGTTTGAGTTTTGCCACCCAACTTCATTATAAGCATAATGATATGGCAGATCTTGAGCGTGTTCTCCAGAAGTTACCACATGAGGCTGTTAAACTTATCGTTGTTGACGGTGTGTTCTCTATGGAGGGTGATTTGGCAAAATTGCCAGAGATTGTAGAACTCAAGCATAAGTACAACTGCTCAATCATGGTTGATGAGGCTCATGGCCTTGGTGTATTTGGTAAGCAAGGTCGTGGTGTGTGTGATCATTTCGGTCTTTCAGACGAAGTTGATCTTATAATGGGTACCTTCTCTAAGAGTTTGGCATCTATCGGTGGTTTCATCGCATCAGATAAAGATACGATAAACTATCTTCGTCATACGAGTCGTACATATATCTTCTCAGCTTCAGATACTCCTGCAGCAACAGCTTCAGCACTCGAGGCTCTTCATATCATTCAGAATGAGCCAGAGCGAATCCAGCATCTTTGGGACGTTACCAATTATGCGTTGAAGCGTTTCAAGGAGGAAGGCTTTGAGATTGGTGACACAGAGAGTCCTATTATTCCTCTTTATGTTCATGATGTAGAAAAGACATTTAAGATTACAGCATTGGCTTATGAGGCTGGTGTATTCATCAACCCAGTAATTCCTCCAGCATGTGCTCCTCAGGATACACTTGTACGTTTTGCCCTTATGGCTTCTCATAATCAGGAGCAGGTTGAGCGTGGTGTTCAGATTCTTAAGAAGATCTTTGTTGAGCAGGGAGTTATTAAGTAATTGATTAGTTTTATATCTATATAATTAATAGGTTGCAATTGATGTTGCAACCTATTTTTTTTGATATAAAAAGCATTCAGAGAAGGATTGATTATGGAAATTTTAGAAGAAAAGATATTTTTATTTAAAAAAAGTCCATCGAAAGTTTGGTGGAATGGATAATTTGTATTACCTTTGCACTCGCAATTCAGAAATGAAGCTTAATTAGTAAGCAAGTTTCGGGGTGTAGCGCAGTCCGGTAGCGCTCCTGGTTTGGGACCAGGTGGTCGCAGGTTCGAATCCTGTCGCCCCGACATTTTCTGAAAGAAACCTCCTTATAGTTCGGGGTGTAGCGCAGTCCGGTAGCGCTCCTGGTTTGGGACCAGGTGGTCGCAGGTTCGAATCCTGTCGCCCCGACAAGAAAAGAAGTTAGAAGTTTTTCTAACTTCTTTTTTTTGTATATACTAGTTTCTTGTATTTTAGTTTGTGTGTGATTTGAAATAAGTTAAAGTGTTTCTCCCGAACGAATCCCGAAGGCATCCTGAACGAACCACGAATGAGAAATTTATAATATTTAAACTTTATCGTGAAACTGTTAAAAGAAATCGTGTACGGTTTTATGTTCCATCTAGAACAAAAGAGAGCCTTTTAAGTCCTTGAAATACTATAAAAGTCATCTAAATAAGTTGATTTTCCGAATGAAGTTAACTTCATCGGCTTACGAAGTTAACTTCGTAAGTTTATGTGAATAGATATGTCGGACTATGTAGTTAACTGAAAAAGTCGATATTTTCGGTATTTTATGATGATTAAAGTAAGATCAAAAATATAACTCGCTGATTAACAGTAAGTTGTACATTGCTTATATTCCCAATATTCACAGCCATCTAACTTTTAAAGCCTAATTCACGAATTATGAGCATCTTTTGACGATAGAAAATTAAACAATGAAAGGTTCGTTAAACTTTCCTGGATTCAAGTTAATAAGGCGAATTCAACTTGCAAGTGCAATTGCTATTTATTTGTAGGCACTCTGACGATTTTATCTTTTTTAACTATTTATTTCCAGTACCTAATTCGTTTTATATTTATATTTGCGAAAATAAACATCTTATAACTATAAAGAATTCCTAAAGTAACAAAACATCTTAATACATCGATAAATGAAAAGTATTAAACATCAATTAATAAAAATAGCGCGGCGTTTCATGATTCTCAGTCTTATGATAACTGTAGCACAACAAGCGTCAGCATATACCTTTGTGACCTCTCTCGACGATGTTGAAACAGGTTATTATCGTGTTTATTCTCAAGCCTACGATATAACGATGGCTATGAGTGAGGCTACAATGTCGCATAATGTATTCTGCGATACACCTGATGCGAACAAATTTATTCAAGTGTGGAAGATTACAGTCAGTAACCCTACTGCCACAACCAAGGATATTACATTGGAAAATGTAGTTACAGGGTTGAAAATAAATCGTTCGTCAGGTAATTTCCATACCCACCAAAATGCCATGCTCTTTTTACTCGAGTTTACGGGATCTGGCTTTACAATAGCTGTGAAAAACGATCCCAGTAATGGGTTGCATCACCAACAAGCTGGGCATGATGTAGTAAGTTATGGGAAAGGAGCCGCAGCTTCAAAATGGCAACTAGAAAAAGTAACCATCGATGACGAAGAACTCGCAGCCCAACGTACAAAATATGAAGATTTCAGTGATATTGTAAATCGAAAAGCCACTATAACAACTGCATTGAAAAAGTATTTTACCGATGGAAGTTGTTCGGAACTTCAAGATACATATAAAAGTTATACAGATGATCAACTGCAAAATGCCATGACAGATGATAATATTCCCCAGATTTGTATCGACATGGCAAAAAAAGTAAAGAATAATAGTTGGGCAGTTTATCAGGATGGTTGGAGTATCAACGAGAAGAGTTTCCGTGTTGCCAGTTACAAACCAATGAGTAAGGGCAGCCTTTGGCGGAGTTTGACGGATGTAGGTTATGCGCTGTCACCTAATTCCGATCCTACAGGTATTGCAGTACAAGCTAATGATATTCTTTCTCTTTATGTGGGGGGCGATATTCCGTCAACGGCAACTTTGACTTTACGTGATGTGGAACATTACAGTGCTTCCGGCGATGGATATACGCTTGTTAAAGGATTAAATATTATAGAAGTTCAAAAGGCAGGACTTCTTTTCATAGACTATGAGGTTGATAATACCACAGGAGGAAAGGCTCCTTTTACATCGCTTAGCAGTTATTCAAACCTAAATATTCATATTGAGGGAGGCTCTGTGAATGGATGTTTTGATATCACTCGCGGGCATACCGATGCCGATTGGGTTATCATGAAGGATGTTCTTTTCAAGGAGTATGACTATCTACAACTTCGTGGCACAAAGCTGTTGTTTAATATGAATAAAGATCTAGTCATAGCAGCTTGTCCGGAGAAGATGAAAGAAGTACTTGAAATATGGGATGATATTGTTAGTATAGAGCATAGTGTGATGGGGCTGGACGAATTTGACGGGTTCTTTAATACATCACTTATGGCGGTCTCAATGACAGGAGGTTACATGTATGCGTCTACGTATGGTACCTATTATAATGAAAGTACTCTGTCAACAGTGATGAACTACGACAAATTATTTTCTGGTAGTGCTCTTTGGGGACCTGCTCATGAGAATGGACATATCCATCAGAAAACCTTTAATATGATAGGGCAATCTGAAGTGTCAAACAACCTGTTCTCTAATGTGGTGATTTATCATAATGGTCATCATACGAGTAGAGAGGAGTATATTTCTACTACTTTCCAAAATATGGCAGATGGGAAGTATTGGCTTTATCGAGGCATTTGGGAACGTACCCATCTTTATTTCCAACTCTATCAGTTCTTCCATATACAAGGCTATAAATCAGATTTTTATCCGAAATTCTTCCAAGCTTTGCGTGAAGACCCAATGCGATCAGTTCAAAAAATGTTTATTGATGCTACAGATGATTATTTGAAATTTTATAAGAAAGCCTGTGAGGTGAGTGGTTATGACCTTACAGAATTATTCCAAGCATACGGTTTCTTTATCATTCCGGCAGAAGGAAGTGAGCGCTATGAAAGCTTCACGTTGAATGGCGTTACCCAAACAGCCTTCCATGTTACCGACTACGGAGAGTATTATATTCGGATCACTCAGGATATGATAAATGATGCTATTGCATATGTTAAGTCGAAAAATTTGAAAAAGTGCAATATCGTATTCATAGAAGACCGAGTGTCTGCACCTGATGCGACATATTCGGGTGCTACTTCCGGAGAAAAGAAAACAGGATTGGAGTATGCAATTGGTAAAGGTGACGTTGGACAATATACTGACTTTCTTAGTGACGTGGGAGCACAAGGCTATGCAGCGTCTTATACAGAAAATGCCAATGGAGGACTCGATGTGTTCGTCAATACACAGAATGCATCAGGAGCCGTCGGCTTTAAGGTATATGATGCCAATGAAAATCTGGTCTATCTCTCTAATACCTATTCTTTTACGATTCCAACTGCTGTCTACGATAAGATCAAAGGTACAGATTTCAAGATCGAGGCAGCTGGTGCAGACGGAAACGATCAACAGATGGAAGCTGCCAGTCACTTTATAGAATGGGTGGTAATGGATAAGTCTACTGGTCATGTCATCAAGAGATATGCTCAAACGGTATTTGTGAACCAGGCCATTGAAGATTATCCGAGTGAAATCAAAAAGGATTTTGTAGTCTTGCCAACATTTGAGAGTTTTACCTATACAGAACCAGTGGTCAAAAATATTGAGGCAGACATTGTTACACCATTCCAAACTTCCGATGAAAATACTGGTCGGTACTATTATATTAAGGTGCGCAATGGCTATCTTGCACAGACTGTAAGTAACGGCGTCTCTGTGCCGACACTTACCACCACAAAGATAGAAGACGACAAATATCGCTGGTCATTCTATGGTAATCCATATGACGGTTATCGCATTCGTAATCTTGCTACAGGACAATGGTTATATGCGGGCAATAGCTTTGGCAATGGAGTAGTACCACAGTTGGATTCCCAGATGCCAACAAATTGGACGATCAATTACTATTACGATGCTCTTTCTGATAGAACACAATTTCAATTAGCAGTGCCTGGAAGAAATACTTATCTCAACGACTATGGAGGAAAGGGTACGAAAGTAGCCTATTATGGTAATGCTTCGTCGATTACCGTAGAGACTTCTTTTGTTCTGGAGATGCCGGTCGTAAATATCAATGTAGATAGTCATCTTGCATCCTTCAGTTATCCGCGGTCATTTACGGTTCCTGATGATGTTAACATTTTTATTGCTACCCAGGCAGACGATAATAGTGTGCAGTTGTTGTTTCTCGACACGAAAGTAGTTCCTGCGGAAACAGGTGTACTTCTCTATAGTGCGGATGCTGGTGAGAAGATCCTTACTCTAGGTGCATTTGTCGATAGTGAAGTGTCGGATATATATAACGAGAATATATTTAAAGGAACTTCTGATGTTCCATATACTGTGACGGCTGCTCAAAATATCTATGCACTCTATTCTGGTAAACAAGCCTTTGCTAAAGTAAAAACAGGAGTGACGATACCAAAACAGAAGGCTTATCTTGAGGTTACCTCAGAACAGGCTGCTAAGATGTTGAATCTCAACTTTGGCGGTACGTCTACGGGTATAATCAAAATAAATACCGACGATAAGTATGGAACGCTCAATAGTCCTCTTTATAATGTAAATGGTCAGCGCGTATCCCGCTATTATAAGGGCGTGGTGATAAAGAAAGGCAAAAAAATAATACAGCGATGAAACGGAAGTATATTATACCAATTATTCGCGTACACCATATAGAGACGTCAACGAATATTCTGGCAGGATCTCTTTTCGATGGAAATAAGGAAACTCCACAGGATATAGAGAACCTACAAGATGAGATAGAAGACGAAACACAGGTGGGGTAAAGGATATTCTAATCCTTTTTCATCCAGTATCGTCGTTCGTCTTCGTCCATCTTTTCTATGGCATAACGTAAAGTTGTTCGTGACATTTTGTGTATATGTTGTTGTAGAAAGTCACGCAATAGGTTGAGACTGACACGCTTACCCATCTCGCGGAGCATCCAGCCCACAGCCTTTTGCATCAGATCGTGAGTGTTGTGGAGATGGATTTCCGCATAGCGCAAACACCATGAAGGATCGCCTTGTTGCGATGTCTTCCATGAGCACACCATACTAATGCGCTGGCGCCATAGATTATCACTAAAGGCTAAGTGGTCGACAATCTGAATTTTATCGCCTAGATGGGTTGGTAACAGGAGCCAATTGCCGAGGATCTTTGGTGCAGAGAGGTCTACTAGATCCCAATTGTTAGCTTGTTCCGCATAGCGTAGATATAGTTGTAATAGGTTATCTCGCTGACGAATAGCATCTTCGTTGGATGCTAATCGTGCCGTAGATAGATGCTCAAAATGCCATACAAGGATGAGAAAGCCACACAGTCGGACCTCATGCCATTGGGAAAGTAATAGTTCGGTCACTTCAGAGATAGGGAAGTCTCGCGCTACACTTTTTACAATGTTACGAGTCTGAGGAACCTTGATACCAAGAAATTCGTCACCCTCACCATATTGGCCAGGGGCGGTCTTGAAGAATCTCATGAGCACATCACGCTGTTTGTCGTCGCGCATATGCTCCATATATCGTATAATGTCTTGAGCTGTTTTCATTTCAATTGCAAAGATACAAAAATCTTGTAATCAGTCAAGAAATAGTATTTTTTTTGTAACTTTGCAACCAAATCATTTTGTGACATATAAAGATATTGTTATGCAGCGATACTTCATCACCTTTGCCTATGATGGCACACTTTATCATGGTTGGCAACGACAGCCTAATGGCATTTCTGTACAAGAGGTGTTAGAGAAAACTCTGTCGACAATCTTGAGGAGGAATATCGAGGTCGTTGGGGCTGGCCGAACCGATGCTGGAGTACATGCGTATAAGATGGTGGCTCATTTTGATTGGGACGATGTTCAAGGAAATGGGGAGAGTCCTGCTATGTTGGATACCCCGCAATTGGTGTATCGCATGAATCGTATGCTTCCCAAGGATGTGTCGGTGAGTCGTATAGAACCTGTGGATGAGAAAATGCACGCTCGATTCTCGGCCAAATGGCGTACTTATCATTATTATGTGCATACAAGAAAAGACCCATTCCTCCGTCATTATTCACTGGAGACTCATTATGATCTCGATTTTGAATTGATGAATCGAGCTGGTGAAATGATGAAGAGTCATAAAGATTTTGCTGCTTTCTGTAAGGCAGGAGCAGATAATAAAACAACGCTTTGTGACTTGAAAGAATGTCGATGGGAAAAAACGGGTGATGCACAATATATGCTGGTAATAACGGCAAATCGTTTTTTGAGAAATATGGTAAGAGCTGTTGTCGGTACGATGTTTTTGATAGGTAGACACAAGATGACACTAGAAGAATTTGAAAAGGTGCTATGCGAGGGTACGCGTAGTGATGCCGGAGAAAGTATGCCGGGCAATGCACTTTTTCTTTGGGATATTATTTATTAAGTATGTGGTTAATATTAGCTTTTGTCTCAGCGACGTTGCTGGGATTCTATGATGCCTTTAAGAAAAAGGCTTTGCAAGGAAATGCGGTGATAACGGTGCTCTTCCTGAACACACTCTTCTCTACATTGATTTTTATGCCTCTCATAGGTCTTTCGTATTTCACTCATGTGTTAGACGGAAGTGTCTTTCTTGTAGGTAATAACGGTTGGTCCACTCATCAATATATTATTCTGAAGAGTTTGATAGTACTCTCAAGTTGGGTATTCGGCTATTTTGCGATGAAGCATCTTCCACTTACTATTGTGGGACCGATCAATGCCACGCGACCTGTGATGACGCTTGTGGGAGCTATGCTGGTATTTGGTGAGCGACTTAATATATATCAGTGGATTGGTGTTTTGCTGGCTATTATTTCCTTTGCCATGCTGAGTCGTAGTGGACGGAAAGAAGGTATTGATTTTAAGCATAATCGATGGATTTTCTTTTTGGTGATGGCTGCCGTGTTGGGTGCCGTGAGTGGATTGTATGATAAGTTCCTGATGGCTCCGGTAGAAAATGGTGGTGTGGGACTCGATCGTATGGAAGTACAAAGTTGGTATAATTTCTACCAGATGTTGATGATGGGCACCGTATTGATTATTGCGTGGAAGAAACCTTTCGCAAAATTCCGTGGTGGTAAACCATTGTTTCCGCAGAGTGCTTTTCATTGGGATTGGGCCATTATTTTTATCTCTGTGTTCTTGAGCGCAGCTGATTTCGTGTATTTTTATGCATTGAGTTTGCCTGGCGCGATGATTTCTATTGTGAGCATGATTCGTCGCGGATCAGTTATTGTAAGCTTCCTATTTGGCGCGGCCATCTTCCATGAAAAGAACTTGAAGACAAAAGTGGTAGATCTTGCTCTTGTTTTATTAGGAATGGTATTTTTATACATTGGTTCGCATTAATGTGTAACAAAATTGATATTTTCTTTTGCAAATTGATAATAATATTGTAAATTTGCGACCGAATGTGAAATAATAAGCTACAACGCTATGCAGAATATTTTTAAAGGCCTGGGTATTGCCTTAATTACTCCTTTTACAGAAAACGGCGAAGTTGACTATCAGTCGCTAAAAAAACTTGTAGAGTACCAAATAGAGAATGGTGCTGACTTCCTATGTATTCTTGCTACAACGGGTGAGGCTCCTTGTCTGACTCGTGAGGAAAAGGATAAAATTACAACACTCGTAAAAGATGTTAATAGGGGTCGTGTGAAGATTCTGAAGTATTGTGGCGGCAACAACACTCGTGCGGTAGTAGAAGAGATTCAAACTACTGATTGGACTGGAATTGATGGTATCCTAAGTATTTGTCCTTACTATAACAAACCATCGCAAGAGGGCTTGTATCAGCATTTTAAGGCAATATCAGAAGTTAGTCCTTTACCTATAGTTTTGTATAATGTACCAGGGCGTACAGGTATCAATATGAAGGCAGAGACAACTTGTCGATTGGCTCGTGATTTCAAGAATATTGTAGCTGTGAAAGAGGCTTCTGGTTCACTTGAGCAGGTTGATGAGATCATTAAAAATAAACCGGATAACTTCGATGTTATCAGTGGTGATGATGCTCTGACATTCTCGATGGTGGCAAGCGGCGCAGCTGGTGTTATCTCTGTAATCGGTAATGCTCTGCCAAAGGAATTCAGTCGTATGATTCGTTTGGAATTCAATGGCGAATATGAACCTGCACGTAAGATCCATCATATGTTTACAGAATTGTACAGTCTACTTTTTGTGGATGGAAACCCTGCCGGATGTAAGGCTTTGCTCAATGATATGGGCTTCATCAATAATGTGTTAAGACTTCCTCTTGTACCAACTACAATTAAAACTAAGGAGCGCATGGGAGAAATCCTAAAGGATTTGAGAATCTAATCAGATATGGCTGAGGATAGAAAAGTAATACACGAAATCACGCCGTTGATGGGCAAGGATGTACTTTATATTGCCGATCGACATAAGAAGGAGTTTACCTATCCTATACATAACCATGAGGTGTATGAACTTAATTTTGTGGAGAATGCTCCTGGTGTGCGCCGTATTGTAGGTGATTCTCAAGAGGTGATAGGTGAATTTGATCTTGTGTTGATTACATCACCTGATTTGGAGCATGTGTGGGAGCAATACCAATGTACCAGCGAAGATATTCGTGAAATTACTATTCAGTTTGATTTCTCGTTGGGTGATGAAACTCTGTTTGGAAGAAATCCGTATGCCTCGATAACGCGCATGATGAAGAGGGCGCGCAAGGGATTGAAATTCCCGATGAAAGCTATTATGAAGGTGTATGAGAAACTCGATACACTGAGTAATGTGAAAGATGGATTCTACGCTGTACAACAGTTTATGTCGATCCTTTATGAGTTGTCGCGTACAGAGGGTGCTCAGACTCTTGCTACAAGTAGTTATGCTAAAGTAATGGTGGAGGATGATTCGCGTAGAGTGCTGAAAGTGAAGAACTTTATAGCACAAAATTATATGGAAGATTTAAGGCTTCCAGACTTGGCGTCAATGGCGGGAATGAGTCCTTCAGCTTTTAGTAGATTCTTTAAACTGCATACGGGTAGAAATTTAAGTGAATATATTATTGATATTCGTTTGGGTTATGCTTCGCGTATGCTTGTTGATACGGCAAAAAGTATCTCGGAAATCAGTTCTTGTTGTGGTTTTAATAACCTGAGCAACTTTAACCGTATCTTTAAGAAAAAGAAAAATTGCTCGCCTAGTGAGTTCCGGGAGAATTATCACAAGACGAGAATTATCGTATAACCATTTTTAAAGTGTTATTTCGCCTACTAGCGATTTCGACATCATTGTACGAATGATGTGGGAATCGCTATATTTGCCTTGTAGGTACATTAGTTTGGTGACGGCAGCCTCTACGGTACTGTCGTATCCACTAATGACGCCAGCACTCTGTAAATGATAACCGGTGTCGTAACGGGTCATAACGACCTTGCCACTGATACATTGTGAAATGTTGACGATCGTGACACCACGGTCAACAGCACTGCGAAGACATTTGAGCATCCAAGGTTTCTGAGGCGCGTTGCCACTACCGAAACTTCGCATGACGATACCTCGAAGTTCTGGTACCTCAACAATGTTATGTACAATATGCTCACTGATACCAGGAAACAGAGAAAAAACGATGACGTTATTGTCCATTGCATAATGAGGCTCAAGGAATCGACTGTAATCGGGCTTCAAAATGTGGTGATCGTGGAAATTGAAGTTTACACCGGCATCGCAAAGATGAGCATAGTTGAAAGAATCGAAGGCATTGAATCCATCTGCTGCAATTTTTGTGGAGCGATTACCGCGTAATAGATGACCATTAAAGTAAATGCATACTTCAGGAATACGAGGGTAACCTTCTGAGTTGTAGCAAGATGCCAACTCTATACTAGTAAGTACATTCTCCTTTCCGTCTGTGCGAAGCTGTCCCATAGGAAGTTGAGAACCTGTAAGAATAACTGGTTTTGTGAGGTTGCCGAGCATGAAGCTAAGTGCAGAAGCGGTATATGCCATCGTATCTGTACCGTGGAGAATGACAAAACCATCATATTCGTCGTATCGTTCAGCCACAATGCGTACTAATTGAGCCCACATTCTTGGCGACATGTCACTGGAATCGATGGGTGGAGTGAATTGGTACACATCAATATTTGTGTCAACATACTTCATTTCAGGCATTGATTCGCTAAGATGATTGAAATCGAGCGGTTCAAGTGCTCCTGTGAGTGGATTCCGCCCCATGCCAATTGTACCCCCCGTGTAGATTAACAGTACCTTATTGGTTCTTTTCATTTCCTAATCCTTTCGTAAATTATAGTGCAAATATAGTTTAAAAACTTCGCATTTCCAAATAATTGGTGTATATTTGCACTTAGTAATCTACTGAGTTACAAAATCAAAACATAAAAAACATAAAATATAATACAATGAAACAATTTATGGATGAAAACTTCCTGCTTGAGACCGAAATAGCACAGGAGCTTTTCCACAATCATGCGGCTAAGATGCCTATTATCGATTATCATTGTCATTTGGATCCGCAGATGGTAGCCGAAGATCATCAGTTTAAAAGTATTACTGAACTTTGGCTTGGTGGTGATCATTATAAATGGCGTGCAATGCGTACTAATGGTGTAGCCGAAAAATATTGTACAGGGGATGCTTCTGATTGGGAGAAATTCGAAAAGTGGGCAGAGACGATGCCGTATACTTTCCGTAATCCATTGTATCATTGGTCGCATTTGGAATTGAAGACTGCTTTTGGTATTAATAAGCAGTTGAGTCCTGCTACTGCTCGTGAAATATATGATGAGTGTAATGAAAAATTAAAGCAGCCAGAGTTTAGTGCTCGTGGACTGATGCGCCATTATAATGTGGAGTGTGTTTGCACGACAGATGACCCTGTGGATGACCTAAAGTGGCATAAAAAGACTCGCGAAAGTGGCTTTGAAATTAAAATGCTTCCGGCATGGCGTCCTGATAAGGCTATGAATATAGAAAAGCCTGACTTTGCTGACTATATGAAGAAACTTAGTGAGGTAAGTGGAGTAGAGGTGAATTCTTTCAAAAGCATGGTGGATGCGCTGCAGAAACGTCATGATTTCTTTGCAGAGAATGGTTGTAGACTAAGTGATCATGGACTTGAAGAGTTTTATGATGAAAAGTTCACAGATTCGCAAGTCGAGACAATCTTTGGTAAGGCCCTTCGTGGTCTACAACTTTCACCGTTGGAGATACGTCAGTATAAGCATGCTTTCTTGAAAGTGTGTGGCGAAATGGATGCTGAAGCAGATTGGACACAACAATATCACTATGGTACCATTCGTGATAATAATACGTTGATGTATAATAAATTAGGTGCTGATCTTGGCTTTGACTCAATTGGAGAGTTCAATACGGCTAAGGCTATGAGTCATTTTCTTGACGAACTTAATTCAGAAGGCAAGTTGACCCGTACGATCCTGTATTGTTTGAATCCGTGTGCTAATGAAGTTATTGCTACTATGCTTGGTAATTTCCAAGATGGTATTACACCTGGCAAAATTCAGATGGGCTCAGGCTGGTGGTTTAATGATCAACTCGATGGTATGACTAAACAGATGAATGCACTCTCTGTACTCGGCTTGTTAAGTCGTTTCGTTGGAATGCTTACAGATAGTCGTTCATTCTTAAGCTATCCACGTCATGAGTATTTCCGTCGCTTACTGTGTAATTTGCTTGGTAACGATGTGGAGAAGGGATTACTTCCTAATGATCAGGAGGTTCTAGCTCGTATGGTAGAGGATATCTCGTACAATAACGCACGCAGATATTTCAAGTTTTACAAATAAATGCTCCAAACATTTGGTCATCCAAAAAAATAGTTTTACTTTTGCAAAGAATTAATGACTTTGTCATACTATATATAAAATATGTGTGGAATTGTAGGATATTTAGGACATAGAGACGCTTATCCAATTCTTATAAAAGGGTTGAAGCGACTCGAATATAGAGGTTATGATTCAGCCGGTGTTGCCTTAATTAATGACAACGGGGATATGAATATTTACAAAGCCAAAGGCAAGGTTGTAGATTTGGAAAATGTATGCTCTGATAAGAATATCTCAGGATGTGTTGGTATCGCTCATACACGATGGGCTACTCATGGTGAGCCTTCTGCGATAAATGCACATCCTCATTATTCAGAATCCAAGAATCTCGCCATTATTCATAATGGTATTATTGAGAACTATGCTCAAATTAAGAAGAATCTAATTAGCAAGGGCGTACACTTTGTAAGTGAAACGGATACAGAAGTTCTTGTTCAACTTATTGAATATATTCAGGTACATAAGAAACTTGATTTGTTGACAAGTGTGCAGGTGGCTTTGCGTCAGGTGATTGGCGCATATGCTATTGCATTGCTTGATAAACGTAATCCTAATCAGATAATTGCTGCTCGCAAGGCTAGTCCATTGGTAATTGGTATTGGAGATAACGAATTCTTCCTCGGTTCTGATGCTAGTCCTATTATTGAGTATACAGATAAGGTTGTATATCTCGATGATGAAAATATAGCAGTAATGCGTCTTGGTGAGGATTTGCAGGTTACAAATATTGATAATGTAAAGCTTAACCCTGATGTTCAGACTGTTGATATTGATCTTGGTCAGATTGAAAAGGGAGGTTTCCCTCATTTCATGCTTAAAGAGATTTTTGAACAGCCTGAGTGCTTAGGAAACTGTATGCGTGGTCGAATCAGTAAGAAAGGTGTAGTGCTAAGTGCTATTACTGACCATCGTGAACAGTTGGCAAATGCTAAGCGATTTATTATAGTAGCTTGTGGAACCAGTTGGCATGCAGGACTTATTGGAAAGCAATTGCTGGAGACATTCTGTCGCATCCCTGTAGAAGTGGAATATGCAAGTGAATTCCGCTATCGTAATCCAGTTGTTGGTCCAGATGACGTAGTAATTGCTATTTCTCAAAGTGGTGAGACTGCGGATACTTTGGCAGCTATAAAACTTGCTAAAGAGAAAGGAGCATTTATTTATGGTATTTGTAATGCTATAGGTTCTAGTATTGCTCGTGCTACTGATACGGGTACCTATATCCATGTGGGGCCTGAAATTGGTGTTGCGTCAACGAAAGCTTTCACAGGACAAGTAACCGTGTTGTTGCTCTTGTCGCTTGCATTGGCTAAAGAACGTCAAACGATTAGTTGCGAAGAATATAATAAGGTGGTTAAGTACCTTCTTAAGGTACCTGAAGCCATGAAGGAAGTGCTGAAGGTGAATAATCGCGTTGCTGACTTGAGTAGAATATTCACATATGCACATAATTTCTTGTATTTGGGTCGTGGCTATAGTTATCCTGTAGCTTTGGAGGGTGCTCTTAAACTGAAAGAAATCAGTTACATACATGCGGAGGGTTACCCGGCTGCAGAAATGAAGCATGGTCCTATTGCTCTTATTGATTCGGATATGCCGGTTGTGGTTATTGCAACTCACAATGAGATGTATGAAAAGATATTGAGTAATATTCAGGAAATAAAAGCTCGTAAGGGTAAGGTTATTGCTATTGTAACTAAGGGTGATGAAGTGATATCGAAAATAGCAGATGAAGTAATAGAACTTCCAGAGACACTTGAATGCCTTGAGCCGTTATTGGCGACAATACCGTTGCAATTGTTAGCTTATCATGTTGCTGTATGCAAAGGTAAAAATGTTGACCAGCCAAGAAATCTGGCCAAGTCTGTTACTGTAGAATGATATACGGGACACTACTTTATTGTGGTGTCCCTTTTCTATATAAATAGGGATTATATAATTATTAGATACAAGGGGAGATTGAATGGAACCAATACATGAAGACTGTGGTGTAGCACTTATCAGATTGTTGAAACCACTGGAGTACTATCAGCAGAAATATGGTACATGGATGTACGGGCTGAATAAACTTTATCTGATGATGGAGAAACAGCATAACCGTGGACAGGAGGGCGCAGGTATGGCTTGTGTAAAACTCAGTTCTGAACCGGGAAATGAATATATGTTTCGTGAACGTGCAGAAGGTAAAGATGCCATTACCGAGATATTTGGTAATGTTAATAAGAAGTTTAAGGATATAAAGCCTGATTTATTGTCAGATGCATCGTATGCTAAGGCTAATCTGCCTTTTGCCGGTGAACTCTATATGGGTCATCTGAGATATTCAACTACAGGAAAGAGCGGTCTTACCTATGTTCATCCTTTTCTCCGTAGAAATAACTGGAAAGCGAAAAACCTTTGTATGTGCGGAAACTTCAATATGACCAACGTAGATGAAGTTTTCAAATTGCTGACGGAACAGGGACAATGCCCTCGTATCTACAGTGACACATATATTATGCTCGAACTGATGGGACATAGATTGGATCGTGAAGTTGAGCGTAATTTCATTGCCGCTAAGGCTCTTGAACTGACAAATTGTGATATTACAAAATACATAGAAGATCATGTTAAGATCAGTAATGTATTGAAGACAACTCTTTGTCATTTCGATGGTGGATATAATATGTGTGGAATGACGGGCTCTGGTGAGATGTTCTCCATGCGGGATCCTTGGGGGATTCGTCCGTGTTTTTACTATAAGAACGACGAGTTGGTCGTTGTGGCTTCTGAACGACCAGTGTTGCAAACAACTTTCGATTTGGAAGTAGAGGACGTGAAGGAGCTGGAACCAGGAAATGCGCTGATCGTAAGAAAGAACGGAGAGTGTAGCATTGAGAAGATCTTAGATCGTAAGGGAGATTCTGCATGTTCATTCGAACGTATCTATTTTAGTAGAGGTTCTGATCGCGATATCTATAAAGAGCGCAAGAAACTAGGAGCACAACTTACTCCACAAGTACTGAAAGCCGTTGATTATGATACGCAGCACACCGTATTCAGTTATATACCGAATACAGCAGAGGTTGCTTATTATGGATTACTTGATGGATTCAAGAGATATATCAATAACCAGAAGATTGAGGCCATCGAAAGTCTCGGACACATTCCTTCGCATGAAGAATTGGAAAATATCCTTCATGAATATGTACGCTCAGAGAAAGTTGCTTGGAAAGATATCAAACTGCGTACATTTATTACAGAAGGAAATTCGAGAAATGATCTAGCCAGTCATGTGTATGACATAACCTATGGCAGTATAGAACCATACGTAGACAATCTGGTCGTAATAGATGATAGTATCGTCAGAGGAACTACTTTGAAAGAGAGTATCTTGAGGATCATGGATCGATTACATCCAAAGAAGATTGTAATTGTATCGAGTGCTCCACAGATCAGATATCCAGACTATTATGGCATTGATATGCCTAGACTAGAAGAGTTTTGTGTGTTTAGAGCTACCATTCAATTGCTCAAAGAACGTAATTTGCATCACGTCATAGAGGAAACTTATAAGGCCTGCAAAGAAGAACTTGAGCGACCAAAAGAAGATATGAGGAATGCCGTGCGTGATATCTACAAGCCATTCACAGTAGAGGAAATCAATGAGAAAATTGTGGAGATGTTGCGTCCGGAAGGAGTTGAAACTCCTATTGAGATCGTATATCAGAGTATAGAGGGGTTGCACGAAGCTATTCCTGATCATAAGGGAGACTGGTACTTTACCGGAAACTTCCCAACGCCTGGAGGAACCAAACTTTGCAATCAAGCATTTGTAAATTATATAGAGAAAGTCTATCAAAACGAACAGAAATTTTAATTAGTATAAATGAAGAACGTAACCTTAGTTTTAAGTGATGGAACCAAGTTCCACGGCAAGTCTTTTGGATATGATGCTCCTGTTGCAGGAGAGGTAGTATTCAATACGGCTATGATGGGTTATCCCGAGAGTTTGACCGACCCAAGTTATGCAGGTCAGTTACTTACGATGACATTCCCACTAGTAGGAAACTATGGTGTACCAGCCTTTACTATAGAGAAGAATGGTATACCAACATTTATGGAAAGCGACAAGATTTATGCTTCTGCACTGATCGTCAGTGATTATAGTGAGCAATACAGCCATTGGAATGCTGTGGAGAGTCTTGCCGATTGGCTCAAGCGCGAAAAAGTGCCAGGAATAACAGGCATAGATACGCGAGAACTCACTAAGGTATTGCGTGAACATGGTGTGATGATGGGTAAAATCATTTTTGATGATGAACCAGACAACATCCCAGAAGCAAACTATGAGGGTGTGAACTTTGTTGATAAGGTGAGCACCAAAGAAATCATTCGCTATAACGAAGGTGCCGGAAAAAAAGTGGTACTTGTAGATTGTGGTGTTAAAGCTAATATTATTCGCTGCCTGATAGAGCGTGGTGTAGAGGTGATACGTGTACCTTGGAACTACGACTATAGTGATATGGACTTTGATGGACTATTCCTTGCCAATGGACCTGGTGATCCTGATATGTGCTCAGATGCTGTGGAAATTATTAAAAAGCAGATGAATGCTAGTCGTAAACCAATCTGTGGTATCTGTATGGGTAACCAATTATTAGGAAAGGCTGCTGGTGCAAGTATCTATAAGTTGAAATATGGTCATCGTGGGCATAATCAGCCTGTTCGCTTGGTAGGTACAGATAAGTGCTTTGTAACCAGTCAGAATCATGGTTATGCTGTAGACACGACAACTCTCGGTATTGAATGGAAAGAACTCTTCGTGAATATGAACGATGGTTCAAACGAAGGTATTTGCCATAAGGAGAACCCTTGGTTCTCTAGTCAGTTCCATCCAGAGGCTTGTTCAGGTCCTGTAGATACAGAGTTCATGTTCGATAAGTTTATTGAAAAATTGAAGTAAGACGATGAAAGATCCTAATATAAAGAAAGTCCTGCTACTTGGTTCAGGCGCATTGAAAATCGGTGAAGCCGGTGAGTTTGACTATTCTGGAAGTCAAGCATTGAAGGCGCTTCGTGAAGAAGGCGTACAGACAGTACTGATAAATCCAAATATCGCAACAGTACAAACATCAGAGGGAGTAGCTGATCAGATATACTTTCTTCCTGTTCAACCTTATTTTGTAGAGCGTGTTATCCAGAAAGAGCATCCTGATGGTATCCTTCTTTCGTTTGGTGGACAGACTGCACTGAATTGTGGAGTGGAATTAGAGCGCTCAGGTATCTTGAAGAAGTACAATGTACGTGTACTAGGTACTCCTGTTCAGGCTATTATGAACACAGAGGACCGTGAACTCTTTGTAGAGCAACTTGATGAGATTGATGTAAAAACAATCAAGAGTGAGGCTTGTGAAAGTATCGAACAAGCCCGTAAGGCTGCTTCCGAACTCGGTTATCCAGTTATCGTGAGAGCCGCATATGCTCTAGGAGGCTTAGGTTCAGGATTCGCAGACAATGAAGATGAACTAAACGCTCTTTGTGAAAAAGCATTCTCGTTCTCTCCACAAGTTCTTGTAGAAAAGAGTCTTAAGGGTTGGAAAGAAATAGAGTACGAGGTAGTACGAGATAAATATGATAACTGTATTACCGTATGTAATATGGAGAATTTCGACCCTCTAGGCATCCATACGGGTGAGAGTATCGTTATTGCTCCGTCGCAAACTTTAACCAATAGTGAGTATCATAAACTCCGTGCCCTTTCTATCAAGATAGTTCGGCATATCGGTATTGTCGGTGAGTGTAATGTGCAGTATGCTTTTGATCCACAGAGCGAAGACTATCGTGTAATCGAGGTGAATGCCCGATTAAGCCGTTCTTCAGCTTTAGCTTCTAAGGCAACAGGTTATCCTCTAGCTTTTGTCGCTGCAAAACTTGGTATGGGTTATGGACTCTTTGAACTGAAGAACTCTGTGACCAAGACAACTTCTGCATTCTTTGAACCTGCACTCGACTACGTGGTATGCAAGATTCCACGTTGGGACTTAAGTAAGTTCCGTGGCGTCGACAAGGAACTTGGTTCAAGTATGAAGTCAGTGGGTGAAGTTATGGCTATCGGTAGAAATTTTGAAGAGGCCATACAAAAGGGTCTGCGCATGATAGGACAGGGTATGCATGGATTCGTAGAAAACAAGGAATTGGAAATCGAAGACCTTGATGCAGCACTTCAGGAACCTACTGATAAGCGCGTTTTCGTTATCTCTAAAGCTATGCATAAGGGATACTCGGTAGATCAGATTCATGATCTTACCAAGATAGACAAATGGTTTTTGTATAAACTACAGCATATCATTGATATTGATGAAAAATTAAAGAAGTGCAATATCAATACATTAGACAAAGAACTTTTGCGTAGTGCTAAGGTATATGGATTCACCGATTTCCAAATTGCTCGTGCTGTCGGTTTGGAGGAAGAAGTGCATAATATGCACAAGGCAATGCTCCTGGTTCGCAACCTGCGTAAAAGCTATGATATTCTTCCTGTAGTAAAACAGATAGATACACTTGCTGCGGAATATCCAGCACAAACGAATTACCTGTATGTCACTTATAGTGGAGTAGCCAGTGATATTAGTTTCCAGCGAGATCATCGCAGCATCATCGTACTTGGTTCGGGAGCTTATCGTATCGGAAGTTCAGTAGAGTTCGACTGGTGTGGTGTTCAGGCTCTGAATACGATTCGAAAAGAAGGATATCGCTCTATCATGATTAATTATAATCCAGAAACAGTATCTACGGATTATGATATGTGCGATAGACTCTATTTCGACGAGTTGACGTTTGAACGCGTGATGGATATCATTGATATGGAATGTCCTCATGGCGTTATCGTAAGTACAGGTGGTCAGATTCCTAATAATCTGGCTATGAAACTTGATGAACAGAATGTACCGATTCTTGGAACAAAAGCTAAAGATATCGATAACGCAGAGGATCGTGCGAAGTTCTCTGCCATGCTTACGGAAAATGGAATAAATCAGCCAGAGTGGAGTGCATTGACCTCGATGGATGATATCGACAAATTCGTAGACAGAGTAGGATTCCCTGTGTTGGTGCGTCCATCTTATGTACTCTCCGGTGCAGCTATGAACGTATGTTCCAACGAAGAAGAACTTCGTAGGTTCTTGCAGTTAGCCGCTAATGTGAGTGAAGACCATCCAGTAGTAGTTTCTAAATTTATAGAAAATGCTAAAGAGATAGAGATGGATGCAGTCGCACGTGATGGCGAAATCTTAGCTTATGCGATCTCTGAACATATCGAGTTTGCAGGTGTCCACTCAGGAGATGCAACAATTCAGTTCCCTCCACAGAAGTTGTATGTAGAAACGGTAAGAAGGATTAAACGTGTGAGCCGACAGATTGCGAAGGCTTTACATATCAATGGTCCTTTCAATATCCAATATATGGCTCGTGAGAATGAAATTCTAGTTATCGAGTGTAACTTAAGAGCTTCACGTTCATTCCCATTTGTAAGTAAGGTACTGAAGATTAATCTGATAGAATTGGCAACCAAGGTAATGCTCGGATTACCTGTTGAGAAGCCTAATAAGAACCTTTTCGATCTAGATTATGTTGGTATTAAAGCATCTCAATTCAGTTTCAATAGATTACAGAAGGCAGACCCTGTTCTTGGTGTAGATATGAGTTCTACCGGTGAAGTAGGATGCTTAGGTGATGATACCAATGCAGCGCTGTTGAAGAGTATGCTTTCTGTAGGTCAGCGTATTCCTAAGAAGAATATACTTCTTTCAACAGGAGGAGCTAAACAGAAGGCCGAAATGCTTGATGCCGCAAAACAGTTGATCGCTAATGGTTATAAGTTGTTTGCTACAGGAGGTACAAGTAAATATCTCACCGAGAATGGAGTAGAGAATACATTAGTATATTGGCCATCAGAAGAAGGACAGCCTCAGGCTCTTGAGTTGCTGCATGAAAAGAAAATTGATATGGTTGTTAATATTCCAAAGAATCTTACTGTCCACGAGTTGACGAATGGATATAAGATCCGAAGAGCAGCCATAGACTTGAATATACCTTTGATAACGAATAGTCGTTTAGCTAGTGCCTTTATTAATGCATTCTGCACGATGACACTTGATGATATTGATATCAAGGCTTGGGGTGAATTCTAAGTATTCAATCACACATATGAAGAGGGGGAAGTCGATATTTCGACTAACCCCTTTTTTTTATGTTATGTAACATGTGTTTTCGAGCACGGCAAATATTTAACCTTTGTTAACAATCTGTAAGTTGTTGATATATAATGAGTTATAAAAATGTTACAAAAAGCACCTAAAAATAATTGCAAAAAAAAGAACGTCGTATCTAAAAAATACTTATCTTTGCAACGTTTTAATAAACATATTGATTGTTTTACAGAATTAAAAAGCAAAGAAAATGAAGAAATTAGTTTTAATGTTCGTAGCTATCGCAGCTATCTCTTTCGCATCTTGTGGTAACAAAACAGCTCAGGCTCCTGCTCAGGACTCTGACACTGTAGCAGTTGATACAGCTGCTGCTGACACTGCTGCTGCTGATACAGCTGCTGCTGATAGCGCTAAGTAATTAGATTACTTACGACTTGAAAATTTGAGACACCGCTGAAGACTTAGTCTTCAGCGGATTTTTTTTGTACATTAGTTAAGATGAGGAATAATATTTTATTCGTTTTGTTTTTATCTTTAATGGTTTCTTGTCATTCTCATAATACAGAGAAACCAGTCTGGGAAGATTCCACTAAGGAAGATTATAATTATCAGGTGTCAGATACTATGCATCATGATACGATAAAATGTTCAAAGATTGATTCTGTGGCAATTCAGCTTCATAATAAGAAAGAAGAAAAGCAAGCTGAGAAATATAAGAATCGCAAAGTAGAATTTCATAAGATCTTTTCAGATACCCATATGACAGATACCTATAATATAGGTTATGAACGGGGATATGCTGATGGAGAAAAAGATGCCCATGCGAATGCGGGTAGAAACTCCTTCAATACATCTAACCAGGAGAAAGGTAAGAATCGTTTGCGTTATGTGAAAGGTTATAAGGAAGGTTACGAAGCTGGATATACCGATAATCTTGATAGTGGTGACTAAAGCTCATCTGGCCATTTCTTGAATTCTAATTCAAGTTCATAACTATCATTCTTCAATCCATGAGTGATATCTGTATGATCTAGATTATTGGTTACGCTGAGTCCCATGAGTCGGATCGGATGATTGGCCGAATATGAAATCTGCTGCAATAACTTCTTAGCTATTGGTAATATCGTATCTTTAGAATTAAGAACCTTAGATTGAGTATAGCTTCTTGTGATTTGGGTAAAGTCGCTATACTTTATTTTTAAGGTTAAAGTGTTACCTTCGAAATTATTTTTCTTGAGTCGTTCTATTAGTTCAAGGACAGTATGGTAGAGTTCTATGAGTATTGTGGATTTGATAGATATATCCTCCAGAAAAGTATGCTCACATCCAACAGATTTTCTGATATAGGTAGTATTTACCGGTCTGTTGTCGATACCACGTGCAAAGTCATAGAAGATATATCCCGACTTACCAAAAACTTCTACGAGATGATTTCGGGAAACCTTTCTTAAATCTCTTCCTGTAAATATTCCCATATGATGCATCCTTTCGGCAGTCTTCTTGCCGATTCCCCAAAAGTTTTCTATTCTCAGTTTATTAATAAATTCGATAGCTTTATCAGGATGTATCGTACAGACCCCGTTAGGTTTCCGATAGTCAGAAGCAATTTTCGCCAGAAACTTACAATAGCTGATGCCTGCAGAAGCTGTGAGATTAAGCTCGTCTTTGATTCTATTTTTTATCTCCATCGCTATGTCCAAGGCAAGAGAGATATTCTTCTTGTTGTGGGTAACATCAAGGAATGCTTCATCTATTGAAATAGGTTCTATGAGATCAGTATATTCCTGGAAAATGCGATGCACTTGCAGGGAAACTTCCTTATAGTGATGATGATTCCCCGCAACGATGATAAGGTTAGGACACAAGCGCTTGGCACGTGATATAGGCATAGCAGAATGAACACCATATTTACGGGCCTCATAACTCGCCGTTGATACCACTCCACGTGGTCCATCATATCCTACAGCAATGGCCTTGCCACGTAATTCTGGATGATCGCGCTGCTCAACAGAAGCGAAAAATGCATCCATGTCGATATGTATGATTTTCCTTATTTCTTTTTCAGCCATCGTTGTGGATTGTATTTTTGGAGTTAAGAATTCAATACGTAGGTGCAAATTTACAAAACGTTTTTGTAAAAATGTTCTTGTTGCATTGAATTTATGATATTAAATCTATACGCAGTTAACTTCGTCGGCAGATGCAGTTAACTACGTACGGTGATGCAGTTAACTACGTAGGCTGATATAGTTAACTTCGTAAGGCGACGCAGTTAACTGCGTAAACGGATGCGGTTATATGTGTTTGGCAACGTATAAATAAAGGCTCTTTGAATTCAAAAAAATATCGGAGCTAGAAATCTATTTCTAACCCCGATATCATATATAGAACAATGTAATTCGATAATGCTTAATCGTTCATAGAAAGCAAGAACTCCTCGTTGTTACTAGTTCTTCTCATGCGATCATGAATAGTATTCATGGCCTCGATAGGATTCATGTCGCTGATATATTTGCGCAGAATCCACATACGATCCATAGTAGTCTTGTCTTGCAACAAATCGTCGCGGCGTGTACTTGACTGTACCAAGTTGACAGCAGGGAAAATACGCTTGTTGCTCAAACTGCGGTCGAGCTGAAGTTCCATGTTACCAGTACCCTTGAATTCCTCAAAGATAACCTCATCCATTTTACTACCAGTATCAATCAATGCTGTAGCGATGATGGTGAGTGAACCGCCTCCCTCGATGTTACGAGCAGCACCAAAGAAACGCTTTGGCTTCTGTAATGCGTTGGCATCCACACCACCAGTAAGCACTTTACCACTGGCCGGAGCTACTGTGTTGTAGGCACGAGCCAATCGAGTAATACTATCAAGGAAGATCACAACATCGTGACCACATTCTACCATTCGTTTTGCCTTTTCCAAGACAATACCGGCAATTTTGACATGACGCTCAGCAGGTTCATCGAAAGTAGAAGCGATGACTTCTGCGTTTACCGTACGGCTCATGTCGGTAACTTCCTCAGGACGCTCGTCTATCAAGAGCATCATCAGATAAGCCTCAGGATGGTTGGCTGCAATTGCGTTGGCGATATCCTTCATCAAGATAGTTTTACCAGTCTTAGGTTGTGCCACGATTAGTGCACGCTGGCCCTTTCCGATAGGAGAGAATAGGTCAACAATGCGGGTAGATAGATTTGTTGTAGCACGATCACCACACAAGTTGAATTTTTCGTCAGGGAACAAAGGAGTAAGATGCTCGAAAGGAATACGATCGCGCACCTCACTAGGAGTTCTTCCGTTTATCTTGTCGATGCTTGTCAGTGGGAAGTATTTTTCACCTTCGTGTGGAGGACGAACATGACAGTTGATAACGTCACCAGTTTTTAGTCCATAACGCTTGATATAGTTTTGTGCTACATAAATATCGTCTGGCGAAGACAAATAGTTGTAATCACTAGAACGAAGGAAACCGTAACCATCCGGCATTACCTCAAGTACACCGTTACCTGTTACCAAGTCGGCAAAATCATACTTCAACTGTATGCTCTTAGAAGAAGTAGTATTGGAAACAGGTTGGAAACTTCGAGAACTCTGAGTGGTAGGTCTGTCAAAGATGTCAAAAGTCGGAGTAGCACCTTGGTCTTCGATAGGCAAATCGACGGTAATGATGAAATCGGTTCCGTCTCCAGGGTCTCCCTCCCAGATATTAGAATGGAGATCTTCAGAAGCAGCAGGAGTTTCTGCAGTTTCTTCCGGAGTCTTTGTTTCGATTTTGTTTTTCTCATTATGAGCATTTACCTTAGCTTGCAATTGAGCAAGAAGATTACTGGTTTCGCCTTCGTCGCCAGTTTTCTCACCATCTGTGGCAAATGCGGCCTCAGGAATGAAGTCAGATTCCGCAGAGACTTCATTATTATTATCCTCTGCAGAAGTCTCGTTAAAGCTCAGTACGTCAACGGCATCATTCAATGCCATATCAATTTTCGACTTTGTTTCGTCCTCTGTGTTTTCTTCTTTAGCATTTTCTTCAGCTTTCAACTTAGCCTCTTCAGCTTCTTTCTCGGCTTTAGTTTTTCGTGTGCTTCTTCGTTTTGGTTTTTCTGCAGGCACCTCTTCCGTTGTAGCCTCTTCAACCTTCGGGGTTCCTTCGGGTTGCTCTTCAGTTTCTACTACAGTTTCTACGGTCTTTTTTCTAGAGCGAGTAGTAGTCTTAGTAGTTTTTTTAGGTTCCTCTTCAGTCTCTTTGAATAGAGGCTGCTCCTGAGTTTGAGGTGTCGGACCAGTAGCTTGATCACGCATTACATCGTAGTTCTCACCTTTGCTCCCCGATACAGTATATACCTTATCATCGTGCTTGGTGATACGTACACGTTTACGCTTAGTGGCAGGCTTAGTTTCTCCCTCATTGGTGCCCATAATAGCATCAACAATCTTCTCCAGACTGTCACTCTTTTTAATGGAAGCACCTGCCTGTTTAGCGATATCCTGCAATTCTGCGATATCTTTAGATAATAATTCGTCTTTACTATACATTATATTATAGCTTGTATAAAAGAAATCTTATTGATTGTGAGTGATTCCGAATGAGGAAACACTCGATGTTTAAAATCGAATGCAAATGTAGCGTTTTTTTTCGGTATAGCCAAATTTTTTTCGTACTTTTGCATTTAAAATTGAATTTATGGCAAAAGAAATTCCATATCTTGATGTACAAAACCTCACCAAACGCTTTGGTGCTCAGGTGATATTTGATGGTATATCATTCTCTATTGCCGAAGGGCAGAAGGTTGGTCTTATCGCTAAAAATGGTACTGGTAAGTCTACTTTGCTATCTGTTCTTACGGATAATGAAGGTTATGAGAGTGGTGATATTATATACAAACGTGATTTAAAGGTAGGTTATCTGGAGCAGAGTCCGAAGTTTGATCCGGATGAGTCGGTTCTGGATGCGTGCTTTAATCATCAGGGAGATCCGGAAAAAGTGTTGCGTGCTAAGCAAGTGCTTACACAGTTGAAAATCACGAATATGGATCAGCCTATGAAAGAATTGTCAGGTGGTCAGCAGAAACGAGTAGCTTTGGCCAATGTGCTGTTAATGGAACCTGATTTCTTAATATTAGATGAACCTACCAACCATTTGGATCTAGATATGATAGAATGGCTTGAGGGATATCTGTCGCGTGGTAATCGTACCTTGTTAATGGTTACTCATGACCGATTCTTCTTGGATCGTGTATGTTCAATCATTCTAGAACTTGATGATCAGCAGATCTATACTTACCGTGGTAATTATAGTTATTATTTGGAGAAGCGTCAGGAGCGTATGGATAATATGCGTGCTGAGGTACAACATGCTAAGAACTTATATCGAACCGAACTCGAATGGATGCGTCGTATGCCTCAGGCTCGCGGGCATAAGGCCAAATATCGAGAGGATGCCTTCTATGAACTTGAAAAGGTGGCAAAACGCCGTATCGAGGAGAGGCAGATTCGATTAAAGGCTTCTACGGTGTATATCGGTAGTAAGATTTTTGAATGCCAATATGTGTCTAAGAAATTTCCAGCTTTGGGGAATAGACCTGAAAAGGTGATCTTGGATAATTTCTATTATAATTTCGCGCGATTCGAGAAAATGGGTATCGTGGGAAATAATGGAACGGGTAAGTCTACATTCGTTAAGATGCTTTTGGGACTCGTGAAACCTGATAGCGGAAAATTCGATATTGGTGAAACGGTAAGGTTCGGATATTTCTCACAAGAGGGATTGAAGTTTCGCGACGACCAAAAGGTTATCGATGTGATCACGGAAATAGCTGACTATATCGATTTGGGTAGAGGACGTAAGATGACGGCTTCTCAGTTTCTGCAATATTTCATGTTCTCGATGGAAGAACAGCAGAACTATGTATATAAATTGTCGGGTGGAGAACGTAGAAAACTCTATCTGTGTACGATCTTAATGAAGAATCCTAATTTCTTGGTATTGGATGAGCCAACCAATGATTTGGATATTCAGACCTTGCAGGTGCTCGAAGAATATTTGCAAGATTTCCCGGGTTGTGTCATCGTCGTAAGTCATGATAGATATTTCATGGATAAGGTGGTAGACCATCTCTTGGTGTTCAAAGGTGATGGAGAAATCAAGGACTTCCCAGGCAACTATACTCAGTTCCGTGAATGGAATAAGATGCAGAATAAGGCTATTTCTGCTCAGAATCAGAAGAAAAATGCTGATGCGAAAAAGAAAGACTATCATCATGACACGCGTCGTCGACTTTCTTATAAAGAGAAAAAGGAATTGGAACAACTGTCAAAAGAGATAGAAGACTTGGAAAGCGAAAAAGCAAAGATCGAAGAGGAACTCTGTAGCGGAACGCTCTCTGTGGAAGATCTAACGACAAAGAGCAAGCGTCTACCGGAAATTAAGGATTTATTAGATGAAAAGGAGATGCGCTGGCTCGAGCTGTCAGAAATCGAAGGATAAAAATAGTAATGGGTAGAGTATTGAAACTCTACCCATTAGTTTGTCTTACTTATTTATGGTTTGATTGATTCCTTCAATGTAATCGAGTACCTCATCGCGACCTATACGTTTCTCAGAACTTGTTATAAAATAAGGTGGAAGATTTTCCCATCGATCTTTAAGTTCCTGCATCCAAGCTTTTGCATTCGAAGTGGCCTTAACCTTGCCTACCTTATCGGCTTTAGTAAAGATAATGGCAAAAGGAATGTTGCTCTCACCAAGCCAATCAACAAATTCTCTGTCGATTTTCTGCTGAGGATGTCTTACGTCGATGAGTACGAAAACGTTCACCAATTGTTCACGTTGCAGAATATATCCGGAAATCATCTGCTCCAATTTCGCTTGAACCGTTTTAGATCGCTTTGCAAAACCATAGCCAGGAAGGTCGACAAGATACCACTCATTATTGATAATGAAATGGTTGATTAGTAATGTCTTTCCAGGAGTGGCAGAAGTCTTGGCAAGTCCTTTGTGATTACAAAGCATATTAATAAGACTTGATTTTCCCACATTACTTCTACCTATGAAAGCGTATTCCGGTTTGTCGTCTTTAGGGCACATGCTTACGCGAGGTGCAGAAATAGTAAATTCTGATTTCTTAATGTCCATAATTTAATATTTTTTGCAAAGATAGGGGGAAAACGCACTTTTTTGAGTTTAATTTTAAAATTTTTAGCTTAAAAGTTGCTTCTTATAATATTTTTTAGTATTTTTGCATTCGAAATTTAGAAAGAGAGCGACAAAAAATTGAGAAGAATTTACTACATACTATTCTTGATGATGGTTCTTTGTGTGGCGTGTGAGTTTAAGTTGAAGCCTGCAGAGGATATTTATGGTCGTGTCCAAATAGAACGCTATGATCGTCTAGAAAGTCGCTATCTTACTACAGGTGATTTTTCTGCTCTTCAGCAGATGAATACCGATTATCCTATAGAGACTCGTACGTTGATAGAGAAGATGCTTCAGATAGGTGAAGTGAGTGATCGTGACATCCGTACCAAGTTCCTTATGTTTTATCAGGATTCTACTTTGCAGGCTCTTGTTGCTGATGCAGAGGCGGAATATGCTAATATGGATGACATCAACCAAGACTTGCAAGAAAGTTTTGATCGTCTAATCAATTGGCTGCCAAATGTTCGTATTCCTGTGTTTTATGCGCAGATAGGGGCTTTGGATCAAAGTATCGTCGTTGGTGAAAATACGGTAGGAATCTCATTGGATAAGTATTTGGGTGAGAACTATCCACTTTATAAAAAATATTATTCTTATTCGCAACGCAAGAGTATGAAGCGTGCAAATATAGTGCCTGATTGTTTGGTGTTCTATTTGCTTAGTTTGTATCCGTTGGATAATTTCGAGCAACGCCCTCAATTGGAACGTGATTTGCACGTTGCTAAGGTCATGTGGGTTGCCAACAAAGCTATGGATAAAAACTTCTTTCAAACATCGTATGTCTCACGTATTGATAGATATATGAAGAAAAGTGGGGCAACGATAGAGCAAATGCTTAAAGACGAAGATTATTCCAAGTTAAAATAGTTTATTCTCCATTTTTCTTTGTATCTTTGTAGGCAGATATGAAGAAACTATTTATTTTTTGTACAGCTATCATGATGGCTATGGAGTTATGTGCCGCTGAAAAAATAGATCTGAAGTCAATTACTTCGGGAGTCTTTTCAGCCGAGTATATTAGTGGTATTAATCCAATAGAAGGTACCGATCAGTATGCTTCGATTAGTAGTAATCGCAAACAAGTGATAAGATACTCTTTTAAAACAGGAAAACAAACTGCCGTACTTTTTGATGCAGACAAAGTAGGGAATGGTATGGTAGAAGAAGTTGATGGGTATTCTATCAGTCCAGATGGTAAGAGACTACTGATACAGACGCATACAGACTATGTTTATCGTCGATCTTTTAAAGCTAAGTTTTATCTATACAATATCAAAAGTAAAAAGTTATCAGAGTTGTCTTCATGTGAGAATCAACAAATTCCTACATGGTCGCCTGATGGTAGTAAGGTAGCTTTTGTTTATGACAATAATATCTATATCACTGATGGTAATCACGAAACACAGGTTACGTTTGATGGAAAATTCAACTCAATAATTAATGGTTTACCTGATTGGGTTAATGAAGAAGAGTTTGGTTTTAATAATGCGATGGCATGGTCTGCAGATAGCAAGACCTTGAGTTGGATAAAATATGATGAATCTCGAGTAAAGACATATTCTTTACAGTTATTCAAAGGATTGAAACCTGAAAGAAAAGAGTTTTCTGATTACCCTGGTGAGTATTCTTATAAGTATCCTAAGGCAGGACAGGATAATTCTATAGTTTCTGTATGGACATATAATCTGATGAATAAGGAGACACATCAAGTATCTGTACCATTGGATGCAGAAGGATATATTCCAAGAATAAAAACTACTGCTGATAATCATCGTATAGTAGTATACACAATGCCTCGACATCAAGATGTCTTAAATCTCTATGCTGTGGATCCTTATAATCAGAATGTTAAGTTGATGATAAAGGAGCAAGTAGAGAAATATGTCAAGGAAGAGGCCATGGAGGGTATCTCTTTCGGTAAAAATACGATATTGCTTCCTTCCGATCGTGATGGATATATGCATCTATATCTATATGATTATAGCGGAAAACTTCTACGAAAAGTGGAGAAGGGTAATTATGATGTCACTACGGTATATGGATATGATGAGAAAACAGGCGATGTGTATTATCAGGCTGCAGCTCTGAACCCTCATGACCGTCAAATCTATGTTTCTCATTCTAATGGGGTAGTAGAACGACTAACTCATCGTGAAGGTAATAATTCTGCCTTATTTTCTGGTGACTATAATTTCTTTGTGAATGTATGGAGTGATTATAATACTCCTTATGAGTTTACAAACTGTACAAACCATGGAAAGGTTATTAAAGTTCTTGAAAGAAATGAAGCTTTAAAGAAGAAGATAGAACAATATGGTTGGACGAAAAAAGATACTTTCAGTTTTGTGTCATCAGAAGGAGTACGCCTAGATGGTTGGATGGTTAAGCCTGCCGATTTCGACGCCCAAAAGAAGTATCCAGTGATACTCTTCCAGTATTCAGGTCCAGGTAGTCAACAAGTGATGAATAGTTGGAGTGCAGGAAGTATGGGAAATGGCGGAGCCTTTGATATGTATCTTGCGCAACATGGATATATTGTAGTTTGTGTTGACGGTCGTGGTACTGGCGGTCGTGGTTCAGACTTCGAGAAATGTACATATCTGAAAATTGGAGAACTAGAATCGAAAGATCAGGTAGAGACAGCTATTTATATGGGCAGTCTACCTTATGTTGACAAGAATCGAATCGGTATTTGGGGATGGAGCTTCGGTGGCTTCAATACCCTGATGAGTATGAGTGAAGGTCGTCCTGTATTTAAGGCCGGTGTAGCCGTAGCTCCTCCTACCAATTGGAAATTCTACGATACCATCTATACAGAACGCTATATGCGTACACCGAAAGAAAATCCTTCAGGCTATCAGACTAATCCGATTCAGCGTTCTAATGATCTACATGGTGCCTTGTTGATATGTCATGGCGTAGCAGACGATAATGTTCACCCACAAAATACTTTTGAGTATGCTGAGGCTTTGATACAAGCAGATAAAGATTTCAAGGAAGTCTTTTATACCAATCGTAACCATAGTATTCGTGGAGGAAATAGTAGAAACCATTTGCTTCGTCAGATAACAAATTGGTTTGACACAAATCTGAAATAATTCATTTATATTGAAATAAATAACAATAAAAGAGGCATTCGAAAAATCGAATGCCTCTTTTATTGTTATTATCTATTTATTTTTCTACAATTCCTGCTTCTATCCATTGGTCGGCAATAACCTGTGCATCAGATTTTGCAGTATTGATGTCGACCTCATATTCCTCTGTAAGTAGACGTGCGATGTCTTCAGTTGTGAACTGGTCCATCTTCTGTACTTCTCTCCAAAGATAGGCAGAACTTTCGTTCATACTGATGATATTATTAAAATCTATATTTTCCTTTCCTTCGGCTACAATCATGTTGACACCGCAGATTACTCTAATATTAAATCCTTCTTTGGCTTTCATATTTCTTATATTA
Source organism: uncultured Prevotellaceae bacterium (assembly GCA_902775075.1). Next base: position 44,296 of record CACYKX010000001.1, read on the forward strand.
TGTTATAAAGGTCTTATCAGTTTACATTGGTCCAAAAACGGGAATCCACAAGCGTCGATAAATGGCGAGTAGATATTTACGAATCGGAAGAAGAGAACACCAGATAGTGGAGTAGAGTCTCCATTTCAGACTATTTGTTTTGTCAATCTTATTTTTCCCTTTGCGATAGAACCCTAAAGCAAATCCTTTGATATCTTTACGTGTGCAATGTTCAGAAAGAATATTGCCATCACCGCGAAGTGTGATATCGTCTTTATGGATATGGACAATGCGGTGGATAACGAATTTCCCAGGAAGGATTTCTGCCAATACTGCATCCCCTACATTAAGGTATGTAGGTTTCGTGAGCAATACTCGGTCACGATTGTTCTCAAGGAATGGGCGCATACTGAATCCTCTCATTTGTAGAGTTACCGTATGTCCTTCTTCGATAAGCTTGATGATCTCTGGTATCAACTCAGCATTATTGAAAGTTCTCTTTACTTTTTCAATATAGTCTTGTGACATATTTTTGCAGCTTCTTCATTAGGTAGACAATGAAGTGTGTATATTTTTGTTGTTTCTATAATCCTCGTGATAGTGTCACATATCTTATTATGGATGTTGTGATCCCATTTCATATGAGAGCAACTAGGTAGTAATGAGGCAAATGCTTCTATTGGGTTTAATAGTTCTATGCTATTACTTTTAGCCCTATCTATTCTCGTTATAGCACCGAGTGGTGCTTTGACATTACGATAACAGGGAGTCTTCCCACTCCACGGACTGCCATATATCCATGGCTTACCATTGATGAATCTAATAATTGGATTATCGTCATTCATCAAATCGCACCCCTCAATATATTTCATCCATAGACTTGTGTGCGTGCTTTTGCCAGTACCGCTCTTAGCAATAAATGCATAGCCATAGCCTTGATTCCTTACCAATGAGGCATGTATCAGTAATGTGTCTTTGTAGCTGCCGGCGAAGGCAAAGATAAGCATAAGAGCATTGTTGAGCCCGAATTTGCGATTTATCATGTTGCCATTGAGCGCACATTTACAATTATGGAATTGTTTATCAGTAATTAGCAGACAGCAAGGCTGTTCATTGATATCTTTGATAAGATATTGGTAGCCTCCGTTATTTAATCGATCTACGGTAATTTTACCGTTTCCGGTATCGAAGGTGCCTATCCTTTCGGTCTCATCCTTTGCTATTGATTTTACTGTATCATCTACCGTAAGTTTAAAGAGAATATCGCCTTCTGGCTTTTCTATACGAAAAGGTTCGGTGGAAGGTATTAACTCTATAGAATTAATCGTAGAATCTACAAAGTCGATGGCAATATCTAGATCTGCTATTCTAATGTAATTCATGCTTTCCAGTCTCTATTTACTTGGATAGAGCTTGTTATTTTTGTGGAGGCAATTCTTTGAATTCGGGATGACGAAGAAGTTTCTTCTTGTTTCGTTTTAATTTGGCAGCTTCCTCTGCTTCAGACTTCTCTATTCTTGCTTTTTCTTCTTGGAACTTTATGTCTTTTTTTCCTTGTTCTGTTTCTTCATAAGGAGTTAATCCTTTGAAAGAAAATTTGGAATCCACGAACTTGATAAGAAAATGCCCCTTGTTTTTCTGACTTTTCTGGTATTTAGCAAACATCTTATCAAGTTTTCTCTGTGCCGTTTTTTCGTCTTTGGCGAACACGACAACGCAAGTACGGTTAACTGCTCCCTGAGAGGCTAAGAAATCTCGCAATTGATAAGAGTAGTTGTCTCTACTATATAAGAAATTTGTTTTGGAATCAAACCATGCAGAGTCTACCTTTTGGACATTTGTGAAATAGACTGTAGAATCATTGAATGACGCCGCAAATCCATACATATACGTCGTACTCATCTTATATTTAGCTTGCGTTCCAATAGCAAGGAATAGCAAAGCTGCAGTTGCGATGTTTCTTAAAATTTTCATTATCTATTGTATTTGTTATTCTAATGACCGAGATAAGCCTTCAATTTTACATTGCTTTTGTTATGGCGCAACTTTCTTACAGCTTTCTCTTTTATTTGTCTTACTCGTTCGCGGGTCAACCCGTACTTGTCACCTATTTCCTCAAGAGTCATTTCTGGCTGACTTATACCGAAAAATGCTTCCACGATCTCCCGCTCTTTTTCACCTAACATATCAAGTGTGCGTTGAACTTCGTCTCTTAACGACTGTTGCTCCAGTTCGTCATCAGCTGCCGGCGAATCCTGATTAGGTAATATGTCGAGCAGACTGCTCTCTTCACCATCAGAGAAAGGTGCGTCTACACTGATATGCTTGGTGTTTATCTTCATAGCATATGCTATTTTTTCCTCAGGCATATCAATTTCTTCTGCGATCTCATTGATACTAGGATGTCGCTCATTCTCTTGCTCAAATTTATTGAGAATTCGATTGATTCTGCTAACGCTCCCAACCTGGTTTAATGGTAATCTGACAATTCGACTCTGTTCTGCAATAGCTTGCATAATACTCTGTCTGATCCACCATACTGCATAAGAGATAAATTTGAAGCCGCGCGTCTCGTCGAACTTTTGTGCAGCTTTGATGAGTCCTAAATTGCCCTCGTTGATCAAATCCGGTAAACTTAGTCCCTGATTCTGATATTGTTTGGCCACTGATACGACAAAGCGTAAGTTAGCCCTTGTTAATTTTTCGAGTGCGATCTCATCGCCATTTTTGATACGTTGTGCGAGTTCTACTTCTTCATCGACACTTAACAGTTCTTCATGTCCGATTTCCTGTAAGTATTTGTCTAGAGACTCACTTTCGCGATTTGTAATTGATTTGGTGATCTTTAGTTGTCTCATGGTATGATTAATTAGGTAGATGCAAAAATACAATATTTATCTCACATGGCAAAAAAAATAGTAGGTATTTTCGAAAAATACCTACTATTTATTATAGAAAATCGTTATTTATTTAATCTTCTTGTAATGGCACAGCAAAGTAAGCTTTCTTTCCGGTTGGCCATACACCCTGAATGTAGAGTACAGGATCCTTACTTGTAGATGCTGTCTTTACCATTTTCTGTAGTTGGTCGATACTCTTTACAGGCTCGTCGTTTACTTTCTGTATAATAAATCCACGACTGATACCGGCATCTTTCAAGGCACCATTGTTTACTTTGGTTACTTGGATACCATAATTAATCTTCAAGTCTTGTTTCTGCTGCTCTGTGATGATACGGAAGTTTCCGCCTAGTACATCAAGATCGGCAGCCTCTATAACCTTAGTATTACCTTGCGCATTCTTCAGAGTGATAGTACGCGTAACATGTTTCTTCTTATGAATATAAGTTACTGTAGCTTTGTCACCAGGTCGTTTGTCGTTGAGTGCTTCTTGCAACTCACTCATCTTGGTAATCTTCTTACCGTCAAATTTGATGATAACGTCACCTGCTTCAATACCTGCTTCTGCACCGTTTCCGTCCTCATCGACCTTTGCAATATAAACACCTTCATTGGTTCCATAGTCGATGCTCTTTCCACTTTCTTTGTCGGCATTAATCTTATTCAATAAGTCGCCACCTTGGACGCCAAGCATAACGCGCTGTACACTACCATACTTCTTAATATCATCGACAACTTTATTCATAATAGTTGTTGGTATTGCAAATCCATAACCACTATAGCTACCAGTTTGGGAATAAAGCATAGCGTTAATACCTACTAGTTCACCCTTTGTGTTGACTAAAGCACCACCAGAGTTTCCTGGGTTGATGGCTGCATCGGTCTGTATGAAACTAGAGATCTGAGGACCATTGCCGCCACCGCCTAAGCCACGTGCTTTAGCACTTACGATACCTGCTGTGACTGTACTAGAGAGATTGTATGGATTTCCTACTGCGATAACCCATTCTCCAACTTTTAGAGCATCACTATTTCCGATAGGAAGGGTAGGGAGGTTCTTTCCGTCAATCTTGATGAGAGCAAGATCGGTCTGTGGGTCTGTACCAATGATTCGTGCTGAGAATTCACGGTTGTCATTTAATGTGACAGTCAACTCATCTGCACCATTTACTACATGATTATTTGTTACGATATATCCATCAGCGCTGATGATAACACCGCTACCTGTTGCTTCTTGTTTAGGAGTTTGAACCTGTCGACGTTGCTTTTGACCTTGGTTAGGATTTCCAAAGAAACCGAAAGGATCAAAGAAGTCGAATGGGTCGTTGCCGTCAATTTCTACTGTTTTAGTTTTTGAGTTCTGTACATATTTAATATGTACAACTGCAGGTAATGCCTTTTCTGCAGCATAGGTTAAATCTACAGGCTGACCAGCCATTGCTACACTAGGTGCTTCTGCTGCATTTACTTTGAGTAATGCTCCTGCGGAAAAAGTCAAGGAAGCAATGCATGCTCCAGCAACTAGATATTTACCTAAGTTATTCATCTGTTTCATGTTTTTTATATTTTACAATTATCAATTTCTTTAGTTGGTTGCAAATATAGGAGCAATATTTGTTTTTTAGTCATTTTGTACGTTATCTTTATCCGATTTTAACATTTCTAATTGTTAAATTTAAGGTCCTTAATTGATAGCGTTAATATTTTCACGTTTGTTTTCTATTCTGTAATTATAATTAAATATATAGAACTAAATATTTTATTAACCAAACAACTGTTAATTATCTAAGGAGACGAAGGTATAAAAGTTATGTTCTTTACCAAAAAAGCAGTTTATCATACTATAATTATTATTTTTTTTGTACCTTTGCATTTTAGAAAGCAGTGTCCCGGTTCTGTCGCTGGCATCCTTTGTGGTGCGAGAGGAAAGTCCGGGCGGCATAGGGCACTCCACTTCCGAAAGTAGAAGCTATTGGTGACAGTAGGTGTCGGCAGAAGAAAATAACCGCCTTAATGATACTGGTCGGTTTCGACCGGTTAAGTCGTAAGGTAAGGGTGAGAAGGTGGTGTAAGAGACCACCAGCTGATGGGTGATCATCAGGCTGTGTCATCTGGAGGACGCAAGTTCATGTATACCGCAGTTCGAGGGCGGCCCGTCCAATTATCTTTGGATTCCTGCGGAGGGTAGAATGCTTGAACTCAAGGGTGACTTTGAGACTAGATAAATGACAGAACGGCACTCTTCGGAGTTGCAACAGAACCCGGCTTATAGGGACACTGCTTTCCTTTTTTTAAAAGAAAATCTAGCAATTATGAAACAAACCGATATTCAAATTGATGATTTTGAGCATAGAGTCATTAATCGAATGAAGCTATATGACAATCGCCCAGACTTCCCTCGTGTAGAGGATTATGGTTTTGATCGTCGTGCCCTTGATGATTATCTGTTTGATAAACAGGCTATTCTCGATAGTGAGGGCTCGCTTACCCAACAGTATATTATCTTGGGTTTTTGTATGGCTTTACCCGTGTTTATTCTTGATGCTATTCCAGAAGAAATACGTCCGTGGGGGAAATGGTCTATTGTGGCTGCTATTATCATCGGATTATTGCTGGCATTCTTTATTAAGTCGCTTCGCAAGATGATTGTGAAGATTCGTCTTCGTAAGAATGCAAATGCTAAGATTGATAGTTTTGTGAATGCTGTTATGCATTATCGTCCAAAATATGAAAATCAATAAATAGAAGATATGGAATTACCTGATTTCATGGCGTATAAAGATAAGTTCTCTCAGAGTGAATTTATCTCAAAGATAGAGCGTATAGCTAAGCGCTCGGGTGCAAAATTGGTGTATGCGGCACTTATATTGTATTACACTTTGGCTAGTGATAAAGTGTCTGTTAAGGATAAGGCCATTATTATAGGTGCTTTAGGTTATCTGATAAGTCCTCTTGATATTATTCCAGATGCAATTCCTATTGCGGGACTCGGTGATGATCTAGCTGTTCTAATATATGTCTTGAAGAAGATATGGGTTGATGTCTCGGAGGACGTGAAAACGAAAGCGCATGATAAACTAAGTCAGTGGTTTGATGAAGATGAAATTACAGATGCTGACGATTTGTTTAAAGATGATCCTGTTGAAAATCCGGTTTAGATATTAAAACTTTATATACGAAAGGCTCGTCACTAAAATAGTGGCGAGCTTTTGTGTTTTACGACAAAGGTTATACTATTCTTCGTCCGATTTGTAGTCTTGTTGTTTGTATATACATTTAAGACAATGATAGTGGGTCGGGGGTATGATATTTTTAGAAAACATAACCGAAACTTATATAAGGAAATATGCCCTTGGTTACAGAATGCTTTCCGCCGAGGTTGAAACTTGGGTTAAAACCCGCGCGAAACTGAAATCCATGTTTTGGCTGATAGCGATAGCCGATATTACCAAAGAAATAATAGCCCCAAAGACTATGCTTGGCTTCTCCTGCATATTCACTTTCGTAGTAATGAGTGCCATTTTCCTCTTCAATCTGCTTTATGTTCCATGTGTCATACTTTTCAGTATAGTAGCCGAGGTTAAGACCAAAACCGAGGTCGAGTTTGTTATGCTTTTTTCCTAAAAGATAGTTGATTTCCAAAGGAATGTCTGTGCCTTGAAGTGAGTTGGAGTTAGAGAACATGCTATACTGTTTAGAATATGTTATCCCTAGACCTATACGGTAGCCCCAAGGAGAGTTAGACTTAAATCGTGCATCGTAATTGACGCCTACCATATTTGAGGCGCCCAGTAGTTCCAAGTAAATACTTCGATTAGGTTGCTCGTTAGTTTGTTGGGCTTGGATATTCTGTACCATCATGGTTGCCAGAAGGGTAATTGCAAATATTCTTTTCATTTTTTTGGTAATTTAGAATTATAGTGTAAAATTAGTACTTTTCTATGAAAGATCGGCATCAATAATAGAAAAATAGAGATTCTTTTTCTAAAAGGAATTGTAAATTTTCTGCTTTCTTTACAATTTTAAGAAAAATATTTCAAATCGTGTAACGTTTAGTGTAACGGTAACGTTACACTCTTAGAATAAAAAATCCCGAGAAGCCTTTGTTTATGGGCATTCTCGGGAATTGTGAAGAGGTGCCTGGCGGAGTCGAACCGCCTTGAACGGTTTTGCAGACCGTTACCTGACCGTTCGGACAAGGCACCATGTTTATCCGAATTGCGAGTGCAAAGGTAATATATTTATTTTGTTTGACCAAATTTTAGTTATACTTTTTTCTTTGTTTTTTTATATTTCCTTTTTTACCTTATTTATATATAAGATATTTTCTTATCTGTCATATTCTTGTTACTTTTGCATAGCAGAAAATGCTATGCGTAAATAAGAAGATATGAAAACAAATGGTGTTATACAATTATATCCGATGCTAAGGTTAGCGATTTTTCTTATCATTGGGATTATACTTGGACGAGAATATACAAATATTATAACTACTTTTGTTTGGTTGACGGCGGTGCTAAGTTCTCTTATGATCACGTGGCTGCTTTCATGTCTTCGATGGAAGATGACAAGAAAAATACAGATAGCTCAGTTGCAGACTTTTATGATTTTACTTTCTGTTGTCTTTCTTGGTGCTTATAATTCATCTAGCACAATCTCTGCACAACCACAACTTCCTGATTCGTTGATGGAATATCGTGCCGTTGTTGTTTCTCGCCCGTTGACTCATGGGAAAGTAGAAATCTGCAATATGATGATTGTTGATGGTCCGATGACGGGGTGTGAGATACGTGGTTCCTTATACGGATTAAAAGAAAGAATAGGGGATGGGATTGAATTCGAAGGACGTCTTGAACCGCCTTATTATGTAGGAGGAAAACCTCAAGTATTTGTACCATATTGGAAGACAAGAAATGTGAAATTATCACTTGATAATTTGTCGTATTGGCAACGTACCAAGATCGTTGCACTTGGTTTGCGAGATCGATTGATAGGTAATGTGGATAATCAAGATGAAGCTATTGTTGCGGCAATGACTTTAGGAGATAAATCGATGCTCAACAAAGAAACACGTGATTTGTACGCATCAGTAGGATGTTCACATATTTTAGCCATATCCGGTACTCATATGGCCGTAATCTATGGCATACTTCTGCTAATATTCGGTCGACGTCAGAGATGGTGGAAAGAACTACTAATTCTGCTAGCCATTTGGTCTTTTGTGATGATTTCGGGTGGCGGATCAAGTGTTATTCGTTCTGCTATGATGATAACCATCTATAATATTGTTAATCTGCTGCAACGTCAGAAGTTCAGTCTAAATACTATCGGGCTTGCCGCGTTTGTGATGCTATTGTTTCATCCCTTGGATTTGTTTGATATTAGTTGGCAAATGTCATTTCTGGCCGTGTTGGGGATTATCCTTATGAACCTTCTCATGGGTGAAATACACACCCCTTATTGTTTGCTTAACTGGATCATAGGTCTAACCTTGGTATCTCTTTCAGCCCAAATGATGACGGCTCCTCTGTCAATATATTATTTTCACCAGTTTGCCAGCTATTTTCTTTTAACGAATTTCATTGTTATACCAATTGTCACAGTCGTTCTTTATCTTGCAGTTTTATCATTGATTTTTTCATTGGTGTGGCTACATCAAATTGCGGATTATATGGTACATGAAATGAATCTGATGTTACAAGTTATATCAAAATGGCCAAGTGCCAATATCACGGGCTTGTATTTGTCTACACTTCAATTGATAAGCGTGTATGTCGCGATCTTTGCTTTGATAGCACTTGCTTTTCGAGTCAAAAATATCTCAATAGGTATCTCTTCAAATCCAAATTGTTGAAGTGAAATCTTGTTCTTTTAAAAACGCCCTAATGTTATTATTATACATCAGGGCGATTTGCGTTCGCTTAAGGATACTTTAAATCTCGAAATCAAGACACAGACGCTCTACTGTGTAAGGGCGTACCTTATTGTCGCGCACAGCCACATGAGCTGGATGTGGGGCATAGCCTTTAAGTGCCTCTGCGCTTTCTAGTGTACTATCCAACATTACATCGGCATTTGAGGAATCCAATCGTCCATCAATGTGAACTTTTACTTCAAAAAGTCCAGGAATCTTTCCTACTAAGCCCTCAAGGCCAGCCTTGATGTCGGCTTTTACTTTTGCTTTCTCTTCTTCTGAGAGTTCTGGATTTAATTTCCAAAGAATAATGTGTTTAACCATGTCTTTTTATATTAAAACGTTTTTACAAAGCTATAAATAGTTGCGCATTATACGCCATTCTCTTCCTTGTTTTTTATGTGTTGAATTCAATTATTTGAAATAATATTGACCTTTCTTTTTAGTTCTGTTGCCAAACTCTATCGCATGATGCGGACAATGATGGTAACAGTTGAAGCATGTTAGGCATTCTCCAGTATGCTTCCATTCCGGCATCTTACCGAACCCACCCTCGATGTCGTTTACTGGACAGACATTAGCGCAAATACCGCATTTTACACATCGGTTGGCGTCGACATGGAAAGGCTTATCTGAGATGAGGATTTTCTCAAAGAATCCCCCGATGATATGACTCTTGATGCGAGCAAATTGTCCTCGATCTAGTCGGAAAACTTCTTTCTTTTTGTCATAGATCTCTTCCATGATGACATGTAATCGCTGTTCTGTTTGCGATTTCTTCTGAATCTGTAATTCCTTGGAGTCGACATCCATAAAGGGAAGTCCAACATACGTGTTGGGCATTCGTAGGGAATAAGCGCTGTCGACATGGATGGGTATAAAATCATCAAGGGCAAGTCCGATGTCGTCTCCACAAGTGCAGACAGCGTACGTAAAATGGCCTTCACTATTGATGTCGAGTTGTTTGATAAAGTGACGGACAAGTATAGGTACGCGCCATCCATGAATAGGGAAAATGAAGCCTAGACGTTCACCTTCTTTGAGTTCATAATGGGTGGGAGTTTTAAACGCCTCAGCTATTGAAATCAAATGGTCTTGTGTAGAACTTGCGATACGTTGAGCCACCCATCGTGTGTTACCTGTTGCAGAAAAATAGAAGATCATAGGGAATGTGATATTAATTCTGATGATAAATCATTGTTCGACGAAGCATTATGAATACAGTAATGTCGAGTAGGGCAGCTGCTATAAATCGAATGGTAGAATAGGTATCGAATAGGGCGTTGTTGTTGAGGAAATATGCGATGATGAAAACAATAATTTCTGCGAGAATTCCTAATACGGTATATCCAATGTAGAACCAACCTAGTTGTGCAATACGTCCTGTGAACTTTCTGATCATAGGGAAAGAGAATGCGAAGATTGCCAGCCCTTGAATGAAGTTGATGATCTGGATATATTGGTTGACGCTCATCGCCTTGTTGAGGTCTTGCTGAGAGTAATTCGTTGCCGTCAGAGATTCCGGCATCAAACTGTACGACCAAGAACTTAGCAAGAGGTTGAGCAGTTGACATATAATTAGGGTAAGCGGAAACCATTGCATGTAATTGTTAATGCTTTGGAACTTACCGCGAAGGGCTTCTAGTATGGTCACGACGGATAATACGCCGAATATATGGATAATGGGTAATATATAAGGTGTATTGTAGAATTGATAAATCACGTTGTCGGGAGAAAGCAAATATATGTAGTTCTGACCGAATGTAATGATATATTCAATGATGCAAACACAAAGGCAAACATCAAGAATGGTGTTTGCCTTATAACTTATTTTGAAAAATCCGATTTTCTCCATTTTTTACTTAGCTTCGTTCATGGTACCTTCTATATAGAGGCGAGTCATCTCTACCTTACCATTTGTACGTATGGTGATGGTTTTCTTAAAATGACCAGGAAATTTTCCTTTTCCATTATAAGTAATGCTAATAGTTCCCTTCTTGCCAGGCATGATAGGTTGCTGGGTGTAAGAAGGAATCGTGCATCCGCAAGAAGCGATAGCCTGATTGATAATCAAAGGCTTATCACCTATATTAGTAAAGGTAAATGTCGTTTTTTGGACTGGCTCTTTTTCTGAGAAAGTGCCAAAGTCGTAAGTAAGCTTGTCAAATTTAATTTCTGCCTGAGCATTGGCGCTGAGCGCACAAACAAGCATTAACATCATACTAAAAATAATCTTTTTCATATCTTTGACTTTTATGTTCTTTATTATATGACTGCAAAGGTAACGAGAAAGTTTATTATTGATATCGAAATTTAGAAAAATTATATTTTTATTTTGGTGTTTTGCGCATTTTGCAGTATCTTTGCATCTCAGAAAATAATTATTCCAAAGAATATGTATAGAACGAATACTTGTGGAGAGCTTCGTCTCTCTGATGCTGGCAAGGAAGTGACACTTGCCGGATGGGTTCAGCGCTCACGTAAGATGGGTGGTATGACCTTCGTCGATCTGCGTGACCGCTATGGTATAACTCAGCTTGTATTTAATGAGGCTGACGACAAGGCTCTTTGTGAAGAGGCTAACAAATTAGGTCGTGAGTATTGTATCCAAGTTAAGGGTATTGTTAGTGAGCGTCAAAGCAAAAATGATAAGATGGATACCGGTGATATCGAAATTATCGCTAAGGAACTTAATGTACTTTCTCCATCTCTTACCCCTCCTTTCACTATCGAAGATGATACTGACGGCGGTGATGATCTTCGTATGAAGTATCGTTATCTAGATATTCGTCGTAATGCTGTTCGTAAGAATTTGGAACTTCGTCATCGTATGACAATCCTAATTCGCAATTTCCTCGATTCACAGAATTTCATGGAGGTTGAGACACCTATTTTAATAGGCTCTACTCCAGAGGGTGCCCGTGACTTTGTCGTACCATCTCGAATGAATCCTGGACAGTTCTATGCATTGCCTCAGAGCCCACAGACTTTGAAACAGTTGCTTATGGTAGCTGGTGTAGATCGCTATTTCCAGATTGCAAAGTGTTTCCGTGATGAGGACCTTCGTGCAGATCGTCAGCCAGAGTTTACTCAGATCGACTGTGAGATGAGTTTCGTAGATCAGGACGATGTGATCAATCTGTTTGAGGAGATGGCTCGCCACCTGTTCAAGGAAATTCGTGGTGTAGAGCTTCCTAAACTTCAGCAGATGACATGGCATGAGGCTATGAAGAGATTTGGTAGTGATAAACCAGATCTTCGCTTTGGAATGGAATTCGTAGAACTGAAAGATGCCTTTACTGGTAAGGGAGAATTCTCTGTATTCAATGAGGCTAAATACATTGGTGGTATCTGTGTCCCTGGTTGTGCAGATTATAGTCGCAAGCAATTGAATGAACTTACAGATTTTGTCAAGAGACCTCAGGTCGGTGCTCAGGGCTTGGTATATATCAAGTATAATGCAGATGGCACAGTTAAGAGTTCTATTGATAAGTTCTATACTCCAGAAGTTCTTGCAGAAATCAAGGAAGTTATGGGAGCTAAAGATGGCGACTTGGTATTGATACTTTCTGGTGATAATGCTAATAAGACTCGTATCCAACTTTGCTCTTTGCGTCTTGAAATGGGCGATCGCTTAGGTTTGCGTGATAAGAATGTATTTAAGTGCTTGTGGATTGTCGATTTCCCTCTCTTCGAGTGGAGCGATGAAGAACAACGCTTGATGGCTACACACCATCCATTTACAATGCCAAATCCTGATGATATTCCTTTGCTTGACGAGCATCCAGAACAGGTACGTGCAAAAGCATACGACTTTGTATGTAATGGTATTGAAGTTGGTGGCGGTAGTTTGCGTATCCATGATACAAAATTGCAGGAGAAGATGTTCGAAGTTCTTGGATTTACACCAGAACGTGCAGAAGCTCAGTTTGGCTTCTTGATGAATGCGTTCAAATATGGAGCACCACCTCATGCTGGTCTTGCTTTCGGTCTTGATCGTTTCGTTAGCATCTTGGCAGGTCTTGATAGTATCAGAGACTGTATTGCATTCCCTAAGAATAATTCAGGCCGTGATGTAATGCTTGATGCACCATCTGCTCTTGATCCAAAACAACTTGATGAACTGCAGATTTTGGTAGATTTGAAGTAAACTTAGACTCTATATTGATGTCGTAATTCTTGATTTATGTCAAGAATTACGACATTTTTGTTTTCTGATAGTCAGATTTTTGTTGCTAAACTTGATTGTTTAGAATAATTATGTTACTTTTGCCAAAGTGGGTAGTACTCCATGAAAAATAGAAACTCATAGTTATTAAGATTTACTAAAATTATGGTAGAAAAGAAAGCAACAGTAGCAAAGAAAACCGCTACAAAAAAGGCTGCACCTAAGAAGGTAGCTGTAAAGAAAACAGTTTTAGCATTGAACGCAGAAAACGCTGGTTTCAAGGCCGGTGATGTATATCAAGCTTTAGCAGCAGCTGAGCAAGCATTGTCAGTTGCAGAAATTGCAAAAGCCGCAAATATCTCAGAAGAAGAGACTTTGCTTGGTATTGGATGGCTCTTTAAAGAGGGTAAAATCAAAGATGTGGACAACAAAGTTGTTTTAGCATAATATTGAATATAGTGAAAAAAGCCGCAGGTATTTTTGTGTATCTGCGGCTTTTTTCGTAATTTTGTACTGTGAAAGAATACGACAACGAAATATATAAGATCTTGATAGAAGCAGGAGATAATGGCCTTAAAATCGAAAAGATAGCTCGCCATGTTTACAATGCTTGCAATTCAATATTTTTCCCTGTTGAGTTTGATGATGTACATAAGTATGTTACTCAGTTCTTATTGTCGAAGTCAAAGCAAGACGACTCCTTGATAGAAAAATCTGATACACGTGGAATTTATCGATTGAATTTTAAGTTGGTTGAATCTCAACAATTAATGCTTCGTTTCGGGGCACATGTTGAGAAGGAAATCGAAAAACCTAAGGATGAAGACCAATCGTTGAGCCTGTTCTGATTTTTATAGGGGGATTTCGTAATCCCATTCGTATTATAATAAAATAATCGAAGGGCTTGGCTTATCCGGGCCTTAAATAAATACTATAGTAAAATGGCAAGAAGATATTTGTTGGGTTTTGATGTTGGCTCATCTTCAGTAAAGGCATCTCTTACAGATGTAGAAACCGGTGAGATTGCAGCATCAGCCTTTTATCCAGATCATGAGGCACCAATTACTGCTGTTAAAGCAGGATGGGCAGAGCAAGATCCACAGATGTGGTGGGATAATGCAAAGTTGAGTTTGAAGAAAATTATGGCAGATACCGGCGCTACTGGTGACGATATTCAAGCTATCGGTATATCTTATCAGATGCACGGCTTGGTATGTGTAGATAAAAATCAGCAAGTGCTTCGCCCAAGTATTATCTGGTGTGATTCTCGCGCAGTTCCTTATGGAGAGAAAGCTTTCAATGACTTAGGTGCAGAACAATGTTTAAGTCACCTGTTGAATTCTCCAGGAAACTTTACCGCTTCCAAACTTGCTTGGGTAAAGGAGAATGAACCAGAACTCTTTGATAAGATTGATAAGATCATGCTTCCAGGTGATTATATTGCCATGAAGTTGAGTGGTGATGCCAAGACCACGATAGGAGGACTGAGCGAAGGCATGATGTGGGATTTCAAAGAAAAGAAACCAGCAAAATTCTTGTTGGATTACTTCGGATTCTCAGAGAATATTTTACCAGAGATAGTCCCTACATTCTCAGTACAGAGTGTAGTGTCAAAGGCTGCTGCTGAAGAATTAGGCCTTAAAGAAGGAACTCCAATTTCATATCGTGCAGGTGATCAGCCAAATAATGCAGTTAGTTTGAATGTGTTCAACCCAGGCGAGATTGCCTCAACAGCAGGAACTTCAGGTGTTGTTTATGGTGTGTTGGGTGATGTCAATTATGATCCAAAGAGTCGCGTGAACACATTTGCACATGCTAATTATACCACCGAAAAGGATCGTTTAGGCGTATTGCTCTGTATTAATGGTACTGGTATCTTGAATGCATGGGTACATCGTAATATTACACCAGATGTAAGTTATGCTGATATGAATGACTTGGCAGCATCTGTACCTATAGGTAGTGAGGGGGTAAGTATTATTCCTTTCGGTAATGGTGCAGAACGTGTACTTGAAAATCAAGAAACAGGATGTTCTATTCAGGGTCTGAATTTTAACAAGCACAATCGTGCTCATATTGTAAGAGCTGCACAAGAAGGTATTGTGTTTAGTTTCTGTTATGGAATGGAAATCATGGAAAAGATGGGTATGGATATTAAGAAAATCCATGCGGGTAAGGCTAATATGTTCTTGAGTCCATTATTCCGTGATACCTTGGCTGGTGTTAGTGGTGCTACCATAGAACTATATGAGACAGATGGTAGTGCTGGTGCAGCAAAGGGAGCCGGTATTGGTGCTGGTATTTATAAAGACCATGATGAAGCATTTGCTACATTGAAAAAATTAGCTGTTATCGAACCAGATTCTGCTAAGCGTGAAGAGTATTTGAATGCTTATGAAAACTGGAAAGAAAAACTGGCAAAGTTAAGATAAGTAATAGAAGAAATTTAGATAGGGCTGTACAAATAATCATTGTGCAGCCCTTTTTCTTTATTTTTTATGTTTTGTGGATTTACATTTTAATTAATAGGAGAAAAACTTTCTTATTGTAAAAAAAATCATTACCTTTGCGTTAATATTATTTGAATAAAATATATGGCTCGTATAAACAACCACTTGGTAATTATGGCAGGCGGCGTAGGAAGTCGCTTTTGGCCGATGAGTACAGTTGATAAACCTAAGCAGTTTATTGACGTCTTAGGTGTTGGTCGCTCATTGATGCAACTGACATTTGATCGTTTTGAGGGTATTTGTGATCCTGAAAATGTTTGGATTGTAACCAATAAAAGGTATTTTGATATTGTAAGGGAGCAACTTCCGGAAGTACCTAAAGAAAATATACTTCTAGAACCATGTCGTAGAAATACAGCTCCTTGCATTGCGTACGTAAGTTGGCGAATTAAGTCAAAAGACCCTAATGCAAATATTGTTGTTTCTCCATCAGATCACATTGTTACTAATCCTATGGAATTCAGACGTGTTGTGGAATCATGTTTGAAGTTTACGAGCGAATCGGATGCAATTGTAACATTGGGTATGAAACCGACTCGTCCTGAGACCGGATATGGTTATATTCAGGCCGATCTTGGATCTAGTAGCGTAAGAAATAAAGAAATATTTCGTGTAGATCAATTCCGTGAGAAGCCAGATTTAGCAACGGCAACTCAATATCTTCGTGAGAATAATTTCTTCTGGAATGCAGGTATTTTTATTTGGAGTGCAAGTACTATTATCAATGCTTTCAGAGTATATCAGCCTTCTTTGGCTAAGGTGTTTGATAGCTTAAAGAGTGTTTATAACACAGAAGAAGAACAGGCACAGATTGATTTACGTTATCCAGAATGTGAGAACATCAGTGTCGATTATGCTATCATGGAAAAGGCTGAGGAAATTTTTGTTTGTCCTGCTGATTTCGGTTGGAGCGATCTGGGTACATGGGGCAGTCTTCTTATGCAGACCAAACGCGACTTATATGGAAATAGTTTGATAGGAAACGATATACAGATGGTAGAATCCAAGAACTGTATTGTACATACAACTCAAGAGAAAAAGGTCGTTGTACAAGGACTTGATGGATATATTGTTGCAGAGAAAGATAACACCTTGTTGATTTGTAAATTAAGCGAGGAACAAAGAATAAAACAATTTTCGGGTGATTAAATTGAATTAAAATGGAAAGAAAAGTAGCTCTTATAACAGGTATTACAGGACAGGATGGCTCATATCTTGCAGAATTCCTGCTAAAAAAAGGATATGAAGTTCATGGTACAATTCGTCGCTCTTCTGTCGATTTCCGTGAACGTATTGCCCATTTGGAAGGTAAACCTAACTTTCATTTGCATTATGCCGATTTAGGTGACTCTATGAGTATTGTTGGCGTACTTAATAAGGTGAAACCAACTGAAATATATAATCTTGCAGCCCAAAGTCATGTTCAGGTAAGTTTCGATTCTCCTGAATTTACCGCTGATGTTGATGGTGTAGGTGTACTTCGTATCCTTGAAGGTGTACGTCAGTGTGGATTGACAGAAAGTTGTCGTATATATCAAGCATCAACTTCAGAACTTTATGGTAAGGTAGAAGAAGTTCCTCAAAATGAGAATACACCATTCCATCCTTATAGTCCATATGCAGTTGCCAAATTGTATGGTTATTGGATTGTGAAGGAATATCGTGAAGCATATAATATGTTCTGCTGTTCTGGTATTCTCTTTAATCACGAAAGTGAACGTCGTGGCGAGACTTTTGTTACACGTAAAATTACTCTTGCAGCTGCTCGAATTAAACAAGGTAAGCAAGAAAAACTTTATCTTGGCAATTTGAGTAGTCTTCGTGACTGGGGTTATGCTAAAGACTATGTAGAGTGTATGTGGTTAATTCTTCAACACGACAAACCAGAAGATTTCGTCATTGCTACAGGTGTGCAGCATACTGTAAGAGAATTTGCCACTTTAGCATTCCATTATGTAGGTATAGAACTGGAATGGAAAGGCGAGGGAATTGATGAAAAGGGTATCGACAAGGCTACAGGTAAGGTACTTGTTGAGGTGTCACCAGATTTCTTCCGTCCAACAGACGTTGTCAATCTTTGGGGTGATCCAACCAAAGCTAAGGCCGAACTGAATTGGAATCCAAGTAAGACCACCTTTGAAGAGCTTGTAAAGATCATGGTTGATCATGATATGAAGAAAGTTGCTGCAGATGATGCTGCAAGTAGGGTTCGTGTGAATTTGGCAGAGTACCTTGAAAAAGGTATTGTAAAATAAGGAGGATATAATGTCTTTAGACAAAAATAGTAAAATATTCGTTGCAGGACATCATGGTTTGGTAGGTTCTGCAATTTGGAATAACCTGAAGAGTAGGGGATATAATAATTTAGTTGGGCGAAGTCATAAAGAACTTGATTTGACAGATCAATATGCTGTGAAGAAGTTCTTTGATGAAGAACAACCTGATGCTGTAGTCTTGGCTGCGGCCTTCGTGGGTGGTATTATGGCTAATTCTTTATATCGTGCAGATTTTATCATGCAGAATATGAAGATGCAGTGTAATGTAATAGAAAATGCATATAAGCATGGCGTCAAGAAATTACTTTTCTTAGGTAGTACTTGTATCTATCCTAAGAATGCTCCACAACCGATGAAGGAGGATGCATTGCTTACTTCTCCTTTGGAATATACCAACGAAGAGTATGCTATCTCGAAAATTGCAGGTTTGAAGATGTGTGAGAGCTATAATCTGCAATATGGTACAAATTATATTGCAGTGATGCCAACCAATCTTTATGGCCCTAATGATAACTTTCATCTAGAGAATAGTCATGTATTGCCTGCTATGATGCGTAAAGTGTATCTTGCTAAGTTAATCCATGACAATAATTGGGATGCAATTCGTGTTGATATGGATAAGCGCCCGATAAATCCTCCTGCAAAACTTCAGGAAATAATTGGTGAAGGAAATGTTGATGGAAAGAATGACAAAGAGCGCATTTTGAAAGCCCTTGCTTTTTATGGTATTGAGGATAATAAGGTCACATTATGGGGAGACGGAAGTCCACTTCGTGAATTCCTATGGAGTGAGGATATGGCAGATGCCTCTGTACATGTATTGTTGAATGTTGACTTTAAAGACATCATTGGTATTGAGAAATACTCTAGTGTTTTCTATGGTGTCAAAGCTGATGGTGAAGTCAACAGAAATAATTCAGAAGGTCGTGGTGGCGCTATCCCACAACTTGGTGAGATTAGAAACTGTCATATCAATGTTGGAACAGGTAAGGAGTTGACGATTAAGAATCTGGCTAATCTTGTCGTTCAGACTGTTGGTTTTGAAGGACAGATAGAATGGGATGCAAGCAAACCTAATGGTACTCCTCGAAAGCTAATTGATGTTAGCAAACTTCATAGTCTTGGATGGAAGCATAAAGTTGAAATCGAAGATGGTGTTAAGAAATTGTTTGATTGGTATCAGAGCACATTAGCTTAACAGAAAATATAAAAAGGACTTCTATGATTAGTAGAAGTCCTTTTTTTATAAAGTCTTAATTGAATTTACTGTAGTAGATTCATATATTTAGTCATTTTTCTTTTGCTGTTTGCTGTGGCGGAGATACCATTTAATGCCAAAATATATGATAGCGATGACGACTATAGCGATGATAACAATTTTGATATATTCAGAATTGAAGATAATATCCGAGGACAGCGAGAATACAGTTCCATACACCAGCACCAAGTGTAGTGTATAGTAGGAATTTCCCATAATGCATTCTGCTTAGTCCGGCAGGAATACTGATAAGGTGACGGATTCCAGGAATAAGTCGCCCACTGATAGTAGCAATCATTCCATGATCATAGAAATATTTCTCACTCTTTTCAACTTTCTCCTGATTCAATAAGCATAAATGTCCCCATTTACAGTTAGCAAACTTATAGATTACAGGGCGACCAAGGTAATAACCAGCAAAATAATTAATGCTTGCACCAAAGTCAGCACCTAATGTGGCAAAAAGGATGACTAACCATATATTTAGATTTCCTCCCGCTGCATGATAGGCTGCAGGAGAAACCACTAATTCAGAGGGTACAGGAATGACAGTACTTTCTAACAACATCAGTATAAAGATAGTACCATAATTAAGATTCCCGAGTAGACTTGTTAACCAATTCATATTTCCTATATTAATTTATATCTTCAAAACTTTTATCTTTTATATCTTTAAAGAAGAAGTTCGCTCTATCAGTTTCCTTCTCCATAGCTAATTCTAAATATTTATGAAACTCTTTTTCGCATTTCAATTGCATGTATGTATACGCTGTTGCCGTATAAAAATTATCTGGTAAATCAGAAGTTGTTTTTTCTATATGTTTTAGAATTCTAAGAGCAAGTTTATAATATCCCTTATCACATATAGAAAAAGCAATATTTGTGAGAGTTTTAGGATTATACCCAGACAATTTCGCACTTTTGAGATAATGAGTTTTAGCTTCACTAATTTTGTCATTTTCAAGATACATATGTGCTCTGATAATTTCAATGTTAGTATCAGTTTCCTTTTTCATCTCTTTAGCGTATTGATCAATGATTCGGAGACCCTCATCCAGATTTCCGTGATGACTTTCAAGGAAAGCTAGATTTCTAAGGATGTCAAATCTAATCTCCGTGTGATCATTAATCTTATCAGAATAAGCCTTGGCTTTTCTGAAGTGTTCCAATGCTTTATCGTAATCAGGAATTTCCAAGTAGCAATAACCTAATTGGTTCTCCGTAACATCACTATTTCCCTCGATACTTATGACATGATTGATGATTTCTATTGCCTTCTTTATATTCCCTAAGGCATGAAAAGCAGTCGCCTGTAATTCCATGGCATCCGTGTCTTCGTTGTCGATGGCAAGGGCATAGTCAGCACTTTGAATACAAGACTCGAAATCATTATCTTGCAATTGGGTATAAGCTAATCTTCTCCAGTTTTCTGTTGAGAAAGGATCTTTATCAAGAAGTTTATTATTGATTTTCTTACTTTGTTCATAGTGTCCAAGTCCTGTTTCTACGCGTGTCAACGTCTCTAGGTAGAATTCATCAGCCTTGTTTTTTACGATATCAAGCCATTTTTTTGCTTTCTCATAATGCGCATAGTCAGCAAAGAGACATGCGACATCGACAGCTATGACATCTTTGTCGTCGGTGTATTCCTGATAGAAAAATTTCTTTAGATAGTTATCGGCTGTATCAACTTGTTCACGAGCAATCATGATTTCAGCCTTGAGTAGATAATATTCTTCGTCTGTTTTATCGGTATCAGAGATTCTTTTGCAAAACATATCAGCCTTATCGGCATCATCTTCTTCCAAGAGTGCTATTCGAGAACGAAATAATAATGGTTCCATGGAATCTGGCCATAGTGTCATGGCATATTCACATGTAGTTATAGCATTATCAATATCGCCGAGACTTTGGTAGTACTCGGCGATGTCAATTAGTTGTTCAGAATCTAAATAAATATTTCCACCATTCTTTTGGGCTTCTTCATATTTCTTTAAATTCTCTTTGAATTCTTTATTCTCGAAATATCTGTTTTGCATTTATTTCTTATTCTGTTTTGCCCATGTATCTTTAAGTCCAACAGTCTTATTGAATACTGGATGCTCAGAGGTAGTGTCTAAGTCTGCCATGAAATAGCCAATTCGCTGGAATTGTAGATATTCGCCAGGCTTTTTCTCTGCTGCATAGTTTTCTACATAACAGTTGTTATAGACTTTAAGAGATTCCGGATTGAGCAATTCACGGAAGTCACGGTCGTCAGCACTTGGGTTTTCAATATTGAACAGTCTATCGTACTCGCGAACCTCAGCCTTCTTGCAATGATCGCAGCTAACCCAATGTAAGGTACCCTTTACTTTGCGGTTTGCTCCGGCCATACCACTCTTGCTTTCTGGATCATATTCAGCCTGAATCTCAATAATGTTACCATTCTCATCCTTGGTACAACCAGTACACTTAATGATATAGGCATTCTTCAAGCGAACCTCTTTTCCTGGAGTCATACGGAAGAACTTCTTTGGTGCATCTTCCATAAAGTCAGCACGCTCAATCCAAAGGTTCTTAGAGAAAGTGATGGTATGTGTAGAAGAATTCTCATCTTCAGGATTGTTAATTGCTACCATCTCTTCAGTCTGTTCGTCTGGATAATTTGTGATAACTAATTTTACAGGGTCAAGAACCGCACTTACACGTATAGCTTTTTTGTTTAAGTCCTCACGAACACTGGCCTCGAGTAAAGCCATATCATTTAGAGCATCGAACTTGGTGTAACCAATAGAATTGATGAACATACGAATACTCTCAGGAGAATAACCACGTCGACGCATACCACAGAGTGTCGGCATACGAGGGTCATCCCATCCGTTTACCAAGTGTTCATCAACAAGCGTATGTAGCTTTCGCTTACTCATTACAGTATATGTAAGATTTAGGCGATTGAACTCTATCTGGCGTGGACGGTTGTCGTTCAGTCCCTCGGATGCAGTACCATCATACTCTTTAAGGAAATCGATGAATTCATTATAGAGTGGACGGTGAGGAACGAATTCCAATGTACAAATAGAATGTGTCACCCCTTCGAAGTAGTCACTCTGTCCATGAGCAAAGTCATACATAGGATAGCAATGCCACTTTGTACCTGTACGATGATGAGGAGTCTGGATGATACGATACATGATAGGATCGCGGAAATGCATGTTAGGATTAGCCATATCCAATTTAGCACGTAGAACCATACTACCTTCAACAGCTTCAGGAGTATTCATTTTGTTGAACAAGTCGAGATTCTCCTCAATAGGGCGATCTCGGTATGGACTAGGTCTACCTGGTTCAGTAGGAGTTCCTTTCTGCTCTGCAATTTGTTCTGGAGTCTGTTCATCAACGTATGCACGTCCTTTCTTTATCATCCAGATGGCAAAATCCCAAAGTTTCTGGAAATAATCAGAAGCATAGTAAATGTTACCCCACTTGAAACCTAGCCATGAAATGTCATGAAGAATATTTTCTACGTATTCATTGTTCTCTTTGCTAGGGTTTGTATCATCAAAGCGGAGATTGCAAACTCCGTTATATTTTTCAGCAACACCAAAGTCCATGCAAATAGCTTTTGCATGACCGATGTGAAGATAGCCGTTAGGCTCTGGAGGGAAACGGGTTTGAATTCTACCTCCATTTTTCCCTTCTGCGAGATCCTCTTCGACGAGTTGTTCTACGAAGCTGATACTCTTTTTCTCTTCGTTAGTATTTTCTTCAATAACTGCCATATGATTTAAATTTTATTTTTATTCTGCAAAGATACTTATTTATAATGGAAAATAAGACAATAGGTAGAAGATTTTTTATAGTGTTAAGAGTAAACCTAAAATATGTTATCAAACATATAAAAATATTTGTTGGTATAAGTTTAATGCCTTATCTTTGTATCAGTTATCCTGAATACAATCTTTTTACCTTTAAAAAACTAATACCTATTGAGATGAACGCTCCTCTTTGAGAAAAGAGGAGCGTTTGCATTTTATATATTTCTTTCTAATATTTTTTTATTTTATGCCTCGTTCGTTGAGCGCTTTACTATATTTTGCTGCATTGGCAAGATGCTCTTGGTATGTTCTTGCAAAATTATGAGTTCCGCTGAAATCCTCTTTCGCACACATATACAGATAGTTATGGTGAGTGAGGTTTAGAACTGCATCAATGCCGGCAACACTTGGTATACGAATTGGCCCAGGAGGTAGTCCTGTGTTTTTATAAGTGTTGTATGGGCTATTGATATATAGCAATTTGTTGTAAATTCTCTTAAGTTCAAACTTTTTCCAAGCGAATTTAATAGTAGGATCGGCTTGAAGTGGCATTCCGTTTGGATATTCTCCATCGCGATACATCAATCGATTGTAGTACATTCCTGCAATCATTGGTTTCTCGGAATTGTTTGCTGTTTCTTCGTCTACGATACTAGCCAATGTTATCACTTGTTCTGGTGATAGATTCAATCCTTTGGCTTTTTGTGTACGCTCAAAGTTCCAGAATTTTTTATTTTCTTTTTGCATCCTATTTAGGAACTTTGAGATGTTTGTGTTCCAATAGATATCGTATGTGTTTGGAATGAATAGACAAGCGATAGTTGCTGTGTCGTATCCATAGTTCTTGCATACAGACTCATTGGTAAGAGAGTCGTATAACTGCTCTTCATCAATCATTAGTTTAGAACTTACAGCTGCGGCAAGATCTCCTATTGTTCTGACAGATGGAATTGTTAAACTAACAGGTTCCTGCTGACCATTTCTAAAATGGCGGAATATCTTCAAGGTTCCGTCATTAGAGTGTATGGCATATCTTCCTGTGCGGATATGATCTGCATAGCTGAAATGACGAGCTAACATCTTGAAAGCATGGAAACAATGTGGATGTGCTATGGGTTCTATTTTATGATATACGGAATCAATATTGTCATCGTTATCAATATAAACATAGGTAACATCCGACTTCGTAGAGAACGAAGCAAATAAATAGTAATAAACTAGTCCGATAATAATAATGGAGCAGGTTACGGCTGACCATATATATACCTTACAAGTTGAATGTTTCATTTTTGATATAAATTAAAAATCAGATGCAAAGTTAATAATAAATTGGGAAAACAATACTCAAAATCAATTATTTTTCTACCTTTGCAATTAAAATAAAGCGTTATGGATAATTTTGAGACTTATATTTTTGATCTTGATGGTACTCTCTTGAATACGATACAAGATTTGGCAGCGAGTTGTAATTATGCTCTAAGATGTTCTAATATGCCGGAATATTCTGTAGATGAGGTTAGAATGATGGTGGGAAATGGAGTGAAAAAATTAATGGAGCGCGCTATTCCTGAAGGCTTAAATAATCCTAGATTCGAGGAAACGTATGCTTCTTTTAGAAAACATTATTTAGAACATAACCTTGATACGACTGGTCCTTATCCTGGAATTATGGATTTACTCAAGAATCTGAAGGCTCACGGAAAGAAGGTGGCTGTTGTTAGTAATAAGTTTTATGCAGCTACACAGGCTCTGTGCAAGCATTTCTTTTCTGATTATGTGGATGTTGCAATCGGGGAGCGTGAAAATATACGTAAGAAACCTGCTCCGGATACTGTAAATGAGGCCTTGTTGCAGCTCGGCGCTTCACGCGATACAGCGGTCTATATTGGTGATAGTGATGTTGATATAGAGACAGCAAGGAATAGTAATATGCCGTGTATTAGTGTGCTTTGGGGATTCCGTGATCATGATTTCTTAGTAGAGCATGGTGCTACACGTTTGATAAGTTCTCCTAAAGAACTCATGTTGTAATTTGGACTCATCTGACAAGTGCGTAAATTTATCGGATGGGCTTTAGAATTTTGCAATATTTAAACTTTGCTATAGGAAATGTTAATAGAAAAGATGTTCTGTTTTTTGTCGTTTCTAGAATGTATGAGGGTATTTCGGGGCCCTCAAGAATATAAGAAACACATCTTTGCAAGGTAATATTGTGAATGAAGTTAACTTCATCGGCTTACGAAGTTAACTTCGTAAGTTCATGTTAATAGGTATGTGGGCTTATATAGTTAACAGTATGAGGCTACAAAAGTGGAAAAAAACGGAAATATAGCTTTATGACCAAAATACAACTCGTTGATTATCAGTACGTTGCATTTTGGCCATATTTTAAATATTCATAGATTAACCGACCATTAAGTCTGAATTCGCGAATTATAGACACCTTTTTTCGATTGAAAATTAAACAATGAAAGGTTCGTTAAACTTTGGCGAATCCAACAAGGTCTTACAGTTCCATACATCGTAATGATTACATCATAGAGTGTTCCTCGATGTAATCCTGTATGGTTCCTTTGTATGAATCTGAAATAGGGATGAAAGTATCGCCAAATTTTGCGCGAGATCTATCGAACATCGTAACCTCCTTGATGTGAATTAGGTAAGAGCGATGGATTCTGAGGAACTCTGGACTTGGTAGATATTCTTCCAAAGTAGACATATTCATCAAACACATAACAGGTTTTGCTTTTCCTTTTATGTATATTTTGATGTAGTCTTTCTGTCCCATCACATATAAGATGTCATCAAGTTTTATTTGCACAGTTTTATACTCGCTATTTACATAAAAGAAGCGATCTTTTTCAATTTGTTTTTTTCTTCTTAAAATTAAACTTTCGTTATTCATAAATTTTTGTGTTAGTTATAATAACTCGCTCTAAATTGGACTTTGATTGAAAATCAAGAAGTTGGTCGTTTGCCTATATTATATAGGGGAAACGAGCGGACTTCTGCTCGTTTCTGTATTTTGCAATATGCAAAGAACGCCTCAATTCGGGGACAAAGATACGATAAATTTCTAAATATCCCATAA
>CACYKX010000002.1 GCA_902775075.1 uncultured Prevotellaceae bacterium
CGCCTATGGCGAGAAATTGTACAAATTTGAACAAAAATTTGTTTAATTTCTGCTCGAAGAGCATCCATAAAAATCTTTAACCTTTAAACGTTAACCTTTCACCTTTAACTGACTCAAGTTTTAACCATTACCCACATTAAACATCTTATGCATCGCCTATGGCGAGAAATTGTACAAATTTGAACAAAATTTTGTTTAATTTCTGCTCGAAGAGCATCCTCAAAAAACTTTAACCGTTAACCTTTAACCGTTACTTCAATTCGTGTTCAAACATCTTTAACCGTTACAATCCGTGTTCAAAAACCTTTCTGCCATTTTAACACATTTTAATGTGTCAGTTGGCGCATTTTTATTTTGTTATATGCCCAAGGCACAAAAAAAGCCTTGCCATAGCAAAGCCCTGATTTAACATTTTAATCTTTTAACACTGGCCGATGCCCCGTCCCCGGTGTTTTCGTTATGGTTTTCGTTGCTCGAAGTGCCGTCGCTCTGTAATCTTTTCTTTTCTTTTCTTCTTGAAAGGACATCAAAATGCAGGTTTTTGTAAGGTAATGATAAAATGTATTGAAAATCATAAAATCAATAATGTATTACTTTTAAAATATGTATTTGAAAAAATGTTTGGGCGAAAAAAAACATTTTTACGCAATAGTTAATAATACTTAAATATCAACGAATTATATTGAAATGAGAACATTATTATTAATAATGGACTGAAATTAATTTTGTCGTATTAAAAGAAAATCTTAATTTTGCACTCCAAAAGAATAAGACTCCTCAAGCGCCTTCGTATGCCGCCTTTTGTAATTGACAAAATGGCATAAAGAATGTGTGACTGAGGGTGCTTTAGCTTTGTAACAAACTTCGTTAACTTTAACTCTAACTATAACGTTAACCTTTCACCTTTAACTGACTCAAGTTTTAACCATTACCCCACATTAAACATCTTATGCATCGCCTATGGCGAGAAATTGTACAAATTTGAACAAAATTTTGTTTATTGTTTAATTTCTGCTCGAAGAGCATCCATAAAAATCTTTAACCTTTAAACGTTAACCTTTCACCTTTAACTGACTCAAGTTTTAACCATTACCCCACATTAAACATCTTATGCATCGCCTATGGCGAGAAATTATACAAATTTGAACAAAATTTTGTTTAATTTCTGCTCGAAGAGCATCCATAAAAATCTTTAACCTTTAAACGTTAACCTTTAACCTTTAAACGTTAACCTTTAACCTTTAACTTTTAACTGACTCAAGTTTTAACCATTACCCCACATTAAACATCTTATGCATCGCCTATGGCGAAATCTTTAACCTTTAAACGTTAACCTTTAACCTTTATCAATGAAAATTTCCGTTGCTGGTACCGGCTATGTCGGTCTCAGTATTGCCACATTGTTGGCACAACATAATGATGTCACTTCCGTTGACGTTGTCAAGGAACGTGTTGACTTAGTGAACAACAAGAAGTCGCCCATTCAGGACGACTATATTGAGGACTATCTTGCCAACAAGCCGTTGTCGCTTCACGCCACCCTTGACCAGGATACCGGCTACCGCGATGCCGAGTTTGTCGTCATCGCTGCCCCCACCAACTACGACAGCCAGAAGAACTTCTTCGATACCTCCGCCGTGGAGTCCGTCATCGACGCCGTGCTGAAGGTCAACCCCAACGCCGTGATGGTCATCAAGAGTACCATCCCCGTAGGCTACACCCGCAGCCTCTATGTCAAATACCAGCAGAAGGGCGTAAAGAAATTTAACCTTCTCTTCTCGCCCGAATTTCTGCGCGAAAGCAAAGCGCTCTACGATAACCTCTACCCGAGCCGTATCATCGTGGGAGTGCCCAAGATGATGGCCGGTAAGGAATATGAGGAGGAGAACGAGGCTATCAAAGCTCTGACCGATATCGACTGGCTCACCGAAAAAGCCCACCAGTTTGCCGACCTCCTCGTCGAAGGCGCCATCGGTCCCAGCAAAGACTCCCTCAAACTCCAGCCCTCAGCCCTCAGCCCTCAGCCCTCAGCCTTCAAAAAGAACATTCCTGTTCTTTTTATAGGCATGAAAGAGGCCGAGGCTGTCAAGCTCTTCGCCAACACCTACTTGGCCCTGCGTGTCAGCTACTTCAACGAGCTCGATACTTATGCCGAGATGAAAGGCCTCGATACCCAGGCCATCATCGACGGCATCGGTCTCGACCCACGTATCGGCACCCACTACAACAACCCCTCTTTCGGATACGGCGGCTATTGTCTCCCCAAGGACACCAAGCAGCTCCTGGCCAACTACGAGGATGTCCCGCAGAACATGATGTCCGCCATCGTCGAGAGCAACCGCACCCGCAAGGATTTCATTGCTGACCAAGTTCTCAAGATGGCCGGTTACTACGCCTACACCGAAAACAACGAGTACGCGCCAGCCACTAACGCATTAACGCATTCACACAATAACGCATTACCGGTACCGACGATAGGAGTGTACCGGTTGACGATGAAGAGCAACTCCGACAACTTCCGTCAGAGTGCCATCCAGGGCGTGATGAAGCGCATCAAGGCCAAAGGCGCCCAGGTCATCATCTACGAGCCCACCCTCGAGGACGGCACTACCTTCTTCGGCAGCCTCGTCGTCAACGACCTCGCCGCCTTCAAGTCCCGCAGCAACGCCATCATCGCCAACCGCTACGACTCCTGCCTCGACGACGTCCAGCAGAAGGTCTACACCCGCGACATCTTCCGTCGCGACTAATCCATAATATTTGTGACAATAGTATTCAAAACAATATGAAGAAAAATCTCTTATTCCTATTAGCAACAGCAACTCTTCTTTTCGCTGCCTGCCACAAGGACAACGGCACCGCCAAGGTGCACGTCAACGTCAACGACTTCGCCATCAGCCAGGAGGAGATATCCAAGTCATCCGAGAATGTGGTCGACTACAACGGTGTCAAGGCCATTACGCTGGCTTTCTACAAGACATCAGACGGCACCGAGCAGTACAAGACTACCCAGATGCGTGCCGATGCCACCACATACACCACATTCGGCCATTTCGACCTCTCCCTGCCTATGGGCAGTTATACTATGGTGGTTCTCGGCTATGGTCTCAACGATGGTGAGCCTGCCGTCACCCTCACCAGCCCGACATCCGCCACCTTTGGCAACAATCCTGCACGCGAGACCTTCGCCGCCACTCAGGCTGTCAACATCACCAACGCCAACGACGACGTTGACATCAGCGCCACCCTCAGCCGTGTGATTTCCAAACTCAAAATCACCTCTACCGATGGATGCACCGAGAACGCGGTCAACGTACGCACCACCCTCTCAGCCGGTGGCAAGAGCTTCAACCCCACCACAGGCCTGGCCACAGCCAATGCCGGCTTCAGCAATGTGCTCCCGATACAGAGTGCCGTGGGAAACCCCACCAACTCAATCACCTACCTCTTCCTCGCCACCGATGAGCAGACATTGAACGTCACCATAGATGTCCTCGATGCAGGCGGCAACTCCATCTCCCACAAGGTGGTCAGTAACGTACCCTTCAAGCGCAACCGCATGACGGTGCTCACCGGCTCGGTTTACTCGGCCGATGCCAGCGGCGACTTCACCGTCGAGACCGACTGGCTTGACGATTACAACATGGACTTTTAGCCGCCAGTTGCCTTGAAAAGACTGCTGCCGTTGCTTGCCGCCCTGCTTCTGGTTTCAGGATGCAAAAAGGACAACATTGTGATACTGACGCCCGTCTATGTCTCGCTGGGCGATTTCGAGGTGATAAACGGCGACCAGTCCACGGCCAAGGACGAGCCGCTGGCAACATACAGCGGCGTGAAGGCTGTCACACTGGCCTTCTACAACAGTGCCGGAGTCCTCGCCTACAGCTCCACCCAGTTGCGTGCCGACAGCACGACCTTTGCCACCTTCGGTGAATTCGACCTCGCGCTGGCGATGGGCAGTTACATTATGGAAGTCTTTGCCTATGGCAGCGACTATCCACTCACTCTCAATGGTATGACCGAAGCTGCGTACACGGTTGACAAGGTGCGTGAGACTTTCGTGGCCACGCAGGCGGTCAACATCGCAAGCACCAGTCCGGTGAACATCAACGCCACACTCAACCGCGTCAACAGCAGGCTTCGGGTTGAATCCACCGACCTGCAGCCGGTTTCGATAGATTCGATACGCATCACCTTTTCTGCCGGTGGCAGGAACTTCAACCCGCTCACCGGTTTCGCCACGGTCAACAACGGCCTCGTCAACAGCGTCAAGGCTGCTGCAGGCGACAATATCCATACTATTGCGAACAGCTACATCTTTGTCAACGCCAGCGAGCAACTGATGGACATCACCATCGACGCCATCGACACTTCCTCGACCGTCGTGTTTCATAAGGTGCTGATCAACGTCCCGTTGAGGCCCAATGTCACCACCACGCTCCGTGGCACGATGTACACCGCCTCGTCATCGGGCCTATTCTTGGTTCACACCGACTACGACAGTGCTATCGTCATCAACTTCTGATTTTGTAGAGCAATAAAGACAGCCACTAGGTCCTTAACTCTGCCCATTAACCCCATTACTCACATTATGACTGTAAAAGAGATATTTGAGTTAAGAAAGCAGGGCCGCATAGAGGAGGCCTATGACGCCATACGCCCGATGTACGCTGCCCACCGTGGCCGCTACACCACCCTCTGTATGTTCTGGACCGCTGCCGACGTCTTCAAGCTTCGTCTTGACCAAGGTCGCACCGATGAGGCCGCGAA
Source organism: uncultured Prevotellaceae bacterium (assembly GCA_902775075.1). The sequence goes on from CACYKX010000002.1 coordinate 4,771, forward strand.
GATCCTCGAAGCTCTCAAACGCATACTCCCCAACGTCGAAGCTGTCAACAAAGAACTTGACACCCAGGCCGCAGCAAAGGCCACCAGCACCCCTGCCGCGACCAGCGACAAACTCCCCTGGGAGCACGACAAACCCCAACAGGAAGGTTCCTCCGCCTCCGCCTTCATCGCCTCCGCCACCCGCCGCCTATCAAAGGTCACACAGAAATCTCAGAAAACACCGAAAGATGCTTCGCCGCAAGGCGACAATATCTGTGATAACCGTGATATCTGTGAGACAGAAATAAAAGTGTTATCTGATGCAAATCAGTCAAATCCGAGCAATCCGTGTTCAACAGCAGATTCAAGTGATTCGTGTTCACCAATACCAATTAATGAAAAATTAACGTCCAATTCACGGCAATTAATGTTGAAAGATAAAGCCCCGAAGGGTAATAATCTACGAGATTCACAAGATTTCGTGAGTGCCAGCGAACAGGCGACTAATAATAACTCAGAGGAGTTCGCGGCCTATGGCACGTGTTTGTCCAAACAGATTAACGAAGAATTAACGGCCAATTCGCGGCAATTAATGTTGAAAGAGAAAGCCCCGAAGGGTAATAATCTACGAGATTTACAAGATTTCGTGAGTGACAGCGAACAGGCGACAAAAGAATCCCTGCAGGGCAAGGAGGATAAAACAATCAACTCCCAGCTCCTCCACGACTACCCAGGCCACCTCACCGTCAGCCTCGAGGACGGCATCATCCGCCCCATCCCCGGCATCAACGCCCCCCAGCGCATCGTCCTCGCCTGCATCACCGCCCACCCCGGCTACTCCGTCCCGCAAATCTCCGCCTCCACCGGCATCCCCGCCAAAAGCATCGAGCGCCACGTCGCCGCCCTTATAGATAAAAACCTCATCGGACACCGCGGCAGCAAGAAGACCGGTGGCTACCACGCCCTCTGAACGCTTATAAGACTCAAAACCAGTTACTATAAACGTACAACTGACTATAAACTCTAAACACTCAACTCTAAACTTTAAAATGCAACATCACTGATAAACATCGGAATTATCGTCTGCGGCGTTCTTGAACTCTTAAACTCTTAAACTCTTAAACTCTTGAACTCTTAAACCACCTAAGCATATAACCCCCAAAAACGACCAACATCATCCATCCATGGAAAAACTGCCAAAGAGCAATATTGAAAACTATTCGCACAGCAACGGCTTGTCACAGCAGGGATTGCGGGTGATAAAGCATCGCGACTATATTTGGGTAAAGGACGTTACCCTTACCGGTGACGCACCCAAAGGCTTCGTCAGGCTGTACGAATTTGAGCGCGATGGCAGCGTTAGGCGCAACAATCCCGCCACATGGCCTCTCTACATAGCCAAAACGGGTCACAAATGGTACCCCATAGAGTCTGTCACCGAACACCTGCTCAACAGGTTGGGCGTTGTGTTCGGCATCGTGATGGCCCAATCGGGACTGGCGGTCATCAACGACCAGCTCCGCTTCCTGAGCCGCTATTTCCTCCATCCTGAAAAAGAAACCCTTGTGCATGGAGCCGAAATATTCGCAGGCTATCTCGAAGACCTGGCATTTGTCGAGAGTGTGGAAAGCGCCAATCTTTCGAGGTCGTTCTTCACGCTCCAGTTTGTCGAGAAGGCAGTGGAGAAGGCTTTCCCGGTCGAGAAAGACCAAATAATGCACGATTTGGTGAAACTGCTGCTGTTCGACGCCATGGTGGGCAACAACGACCGCCACTTCTTCAACTGGGCAGTGGTGCAGCCGTTCGAGAAAGGCAAACCGGCATATTTCTCGCCCGCTTACGACACAGCGAGAGGACTGTTCTGGAATGTGGCCGACGACCGCCTGCAGATGCGTGTCAAAAACAAAGATGTGGCACGGTATGTGCAAAAGTATTGCGACAGCTCGCGACCCAAGCTGGGATGGGAAAACATTGACGATATCAATCATTTCAGCTTGGTGAAGCAAATCTTCGACAGCCAATTCCACATCACCCAAAACGAGGTGCACCTTCTGTTCAGGGAAGAGGTGCTGACCGAGATGAAAGAGACAATAAACAAGGAGTTTTGCCGTTTGCTTTCGGAAGTGAGAAAAACGATGATCAACGAATGCTTGAATTACAGGTATAATACAATAAAGGAGATAATAAAATGAATATAATCGAAAAAATAAAGGTCTTTTGGCACGACAGCGACGAAACCAACCTGCAGGCTGTAAAAGGCAGCAAGGGACGTTTCGACCTGCTGCTGGGTTCCCTGCTGGTTGGAGTGCTGCTGTATGACGACGGGATGTGGAGCTTCTCCTATTCCGATGAATATAAGGCACAAAACAAATATGAGCCGTTGGTCAACTTCCCCAACCTCAACCAGGTTTACAAGTCCGACCAGTTGTGGCCGTTTTTCGCATCGCGGTTGCCTGGCGTTTCGGAGTTGAACGAAGAAGAGCGGAAAAATCCCGATGTGCTCGCCTTGTTGAAGAAATACGGCCGGCACGTCATCACCAACCCCTACAAATTGGTGGCATTATAGCCCCTGAGGGAACCGACGAACGAGCGAGAGAAGAGCTGAGCTTGCTCAAGCTTTCCCGAGCGAGGAGGAGGAAGACGAAAGGGTGAGTTTAATAGTTTAATAGCTTAGTAGTTTAGTAGGTTAATAGGTTAGTAGGTTAATAGAGATGATTGGAATTACATACTCCTTTGAGAAACTGAATGTATGGCAGGAGGCCAAGAAGAACTAAAAACCTTAACGATAACCTTAACCTTAACTATGGCTGGAGCAAGAAATTTTAGAGAATATTCGGTATGGAAAGAAGCGGTGAGTTTTGCCACTTGTGTATATGAGGTAACAGGCATTTCGCACACTTTCTCGACTTCGCATTAGGCTCGGCATTTGAAGTTGAAACTCAGCTGACAATAGCTAAGAATGTCGGATATATCCCGTCCGGGAACGATAACGATAACCTTAACGAAAAGGACAAGGTTGTTGTCACATACGAAGAATTGATGAGTAAACTTCAAAGGATAGAACGCCAACTTAACGGCCTTATTAATTCGATTCGCAAAAGTCAAGGTTAATGTCAAGGTCAAGGTTGAATTTAACGGACTGATAACCACGATTCGGAAAAGTTAAGGTTATCGTTAAGGTTAAGGTTTAAAAATAAATAAACAATTAAACTGAATACAAATGATTAACGTCGGCCTCATCGCCTGCCCCCGGTAAGCCGTAAGCATATAACCCCCTAAGCAGATTACCTAACCCCAAAAAGCCGGAATGAAAATCATGAATAACGATGCCAGTGGAAATAAAGAGTTGTTTGAGATGAAATACGCGGCAGCAGTGCAAACCATAAAGGAGGCCATCCAGCGCAGCCAAGCCCGTGCACTCCATGTGGTGAACAGCGAGGTCCTGTCGCTCAACTATGGTATCGGTCGCTATATCTCCGAGAATTCACGGCATGGATTCTGGGGAACAGGGGCTTTGGCGCAGATAAGCAGCCAGCTTCAGAAGGAGATGCCCGGGCTGAAAGGCTACAGCGAGACAAGCCTGAAGGACATGCGCACCTTCTACGAGGAATGGGCGCCACTGGTAAATCGTCAGCCGGTGGCCGACGAATTGGCTTCAGCCTCCAACCAGATGCCAGTTGCCTCAGCCGGCATGATTGACGAAAGATTGATGCTTCGCGAAATTCGTCAGCCGGTGGCCGACGAATTGGATTGGGGCGACTTCCTTAGGGTGCCGTTCACCCACCACGTGATGATCCTTCGCAAGGAAAAGTCGCCAGAGGGCCGTGCGTTTTATATCCACCAATGCGCCCTCCACAGTTGGAACAAGTATGTGCTGCGCGACTATCTGAATGACAATCTCTTCAAGGAAAGCGGCCATTTGCCCAACAACTTCTCGAAGACCATCTCCGACCAGCGGTTGGCCGTTCAAACCATGAAGGCGTTCAAGGAAGAATATCTGCTCGACTTCATCAATGCCGAAGACCTGTATGCCGAGGAGGAAGACCGCAACGAGCCGGTACTCAATAAGAAAATTGTGGCAAACATACGCGACTTCATCCTGCGCTTTGGGCAAGACTTCATGTTCCTTCGCGAGCAATATAGAATAATGGTGGGAGACGAGGAGAAGTTCATCGACCTGCTCTTTTTTAACCGCCAGTTGAATGCGCTGGTGGCAGTGGAATTGAAGGACACCCGTTTCCAACCGGCACATCTGGGGCAACTCAGTTTCTATCTGTCGGCACTCGACCGTCAGGTGAGGAAACCCCACGAGAACCCACCGATAGGAATAGTCTTGTGCCGTGAGTTCGACCGCATGGTGGTAGAGGTAGCCATAAGCGACTACACAAAGCCGATGGGCGTGGCAACATTCCAGCTTGGCAAGAACGCCCCCGAAGATCTCACCCGGGTGCTGCCGCCTGCTGACGAGTTGTCGAAATGCATAGAGAATACCGACGAGCCCCAGGACTGAGGGAACCGACGCCCGAGCGAACGCAGAGCCGAACTTGTTCGAGCTATGCTGAGCGAGAAGGAGGAAGACGAAGTCAATAAACGATGTAAGATGTATGATGGCTGATGTATGATGGCTGATGTAAGACGAAGGGTGAGCTGAATAGCTTAGTAGGTTAATAGGTTAATAGAGCCTGCCGCGCAAGGCCGCCTGCGGCGTTCTGGGATAGTTGATAGTTGAGAGTGTAGAGTTGAGAGTGTAGAGTTGAGAGTGTAGAGACAGTTGAAATAGTTGAGAGTTTAGTGTTGAGAGACAGTTGAAATAGTTTAGAGTTGAGAGTTTAGGGTTGAGAGACAGTTTTGAAGTTGATAGTGCCGCCTGTGGCGGAGTAAAAAAGAAACTCCAAACTTGCTACTCTAAACGAACCACTGACTCTAAACTCTAAACACTAAACACTAAACTAATTAATCGTAAGGAAATGGAGATTTTTGGTTATAGAAAACTCGTTGCCTACCAAAAGGCTAAAGAAGTAGTTAAGAGGACATACAAACTTCTGAAGAAATTTCCTGCCGAGGAACGTTACGCTATGTGCGACCAGCTCAGACGTGCATCGGTTTCTATTACGTCGAATATTGCCGAAGGAGTGAATCGTTTTTCTGTTAAGGATAAATCTCATTTTGTTGAGATGGCTTATGGTTCATTGATGGAAGTTTCCTCTCAGTTTGAAATAGCCGAAGAACTAGGCTACATTACGGCTGACGACCGACTGAGTATGGATCAGTTGATTGAAGAAGATGCCCGTTTGCTATCAGGTCTTCTCAATTCCTATAAACCAGCTGACTCAAAACAATGAACTAACTACTCTAAACCAACCACTAACACTAAACTCTAAACCCTAAACTCTACACTAATTGAGCTCGGAGAGCTCCAAGCGAAGCTGGTTCATCTCGTCCGACACCTTGATGAAGTAGTCGCCAATCTCCCTGATGCCGAAAATCATCGCCTCCGGGAAATGTTTGCGAAGTTCCACGAGCAAGCTCTTAAGCGCATCGCGCTGTTTCAAGTTCCAAGTTTCAAGTTTCATGGAACCTGAATCCTGAAACCTGAAACCAAGGCGAACGACAACGGAGTTCGCGTTGTACCCATCTGGGTCCACCTGTCGGTCAATGACCTTCACCGCCTTGCGGATGTCGGTGCTTTCAGTGATGCAGCCTTTGCTGCTGATGCTGTAATGATGCTCGCGGTTCTTCAGCCCGCTGTCATCGATAAGGATATATTTGATCTGTCTCATTTTTGGTAAAGTTTATAGTTGATGGTTTATGGTTTATAGTCAGTTGAGAGTTGATAGTTGAGAGTTTAGAGACAGTTGCGCTTTGCGAGAGTTGAGAGTTGAGAGTTAAGTGTTGAGAGACAGTTGATAGTATATAAGTGGAAAGTTGAAAGTGTATTTTTATTGGTTGATGATGCGGACAGCCTCTGCGAAGCTACTTACAAACTAACCACTCTACACTAACCACTGACTCTAAACTCTAAACCCTACACTCTACACTCTACACTCACCACTGACTCTAAACTCTACACACTAAACACTACACTAAGAAGCTCGCGCAAGCGGCAGCGCAGCTGGTAGTCACGGCACCGGCCAGGATGAGACCGATGAGGTAGGCGATGACCTTCAGAACGATAACCCACCACGGGTCGTTGGTCTTGATGCCAATCTCCTGAGCTTTCTCAGGGTCGGAAATGATCTCTTCGATTTGCTGTTTTGTGAGTTTGATTTTCATAACTGTTGATTTTTAAAACGTTAATAAAAGATTGATAGAAGAGCGTCGAGCGAGAGCTTAGAGCAGTCATCTGGCCTAAGGGCCAAGCCTTAATCTTTAAACTTTGAACTTTGAACTTTGAACTTTGAACTTTGAACTTTGAACTTTGAACTTTTAAACTGACTCTAAACTCTCAACTCTAAACTCTCAACTGATTACTCCGTTTCCGTCTCGCCGCCACCAGTGCCCTTCGTGAACACCTTGGTGGTCACCGAGCTCGAAACCCCATCCTTCACGGCCACGGCCTTCACGGTAGTAGTATCGCTCAGAGCGATGGCGCCAGAGTAGGCGGTGCTTGCGGAGGTAGGTGTGGAGCCGTCAACGGTGTAGTAGATGGAGGCTCCTGCGGTGGAGCAAGTGATGGTTGCCGAAGTGCTTTCAGCGAACGGAGTGGTGCCGCTGATCACAGGGGCCGCGACTGCGTCGCTGGTTCCAGAAGTTCCACCAGTTCCAGAGCCATTGGAGCCATTGGAACCTGAATCATTGGAACCTGAAACTACCACAGTAGAGCCGTTAGGCTCGATAGTAGTGGTAGAGCCGTTCTCAGCCACGATGACGATGATGGTGCTGTCGCCACCCGAGGCGCGAAGAGTGATGGTGTCGGGCCAGGCACCGGTGAGGAACACCTCGCCATAGCCGCTCAGCTTACCGATGCGGATGGCTTCAGGATGTTCGGTGGCGTAGGCTGCGATGGCGGCCTCCACCTCGGTGAGGGCGATGTCCTCGCCAGCCACCAGGCGGTCGGCCAGCGCTTCGAGGGCCTTGGTCAGAGCCTTGCCGTTCACCGAGTAGTAGCGGTTCACGGCGCTGCCGTTGCCCTTGGGGGTGAAAGTCTGGCGGATGGTGCGCAGGTGATACTTGAGGTGCATCTGCACCATCTTGAAGATGGCCTGACGCTTCAGCGCGGCAGGGGTGCGATAAGCCCTGATGGGCATCGTGGGAGTGGAACGGACGTAAGTCTTTCCGTTGCGTGTTACGTATGTGATACCGTCGATGGTACCGCTGGTTTTACGGCCAGGACCGATTTGTTTGATAGTTGCCATTGTTGTTAAGTTTTAAAGATTTTAAGTTGATAGTTGAAAGAAAGTTGATAGTTGATAGTTTATAGTGTATAGTCAGTTTAATCAGTTGATAGTTAAATAAGTATGGAAGTATTCGGGTATAGAAGGTTGATAGCCTATCAGAAAGCGAAGGAGATTGTAAAACAGTCTTACAAGCTCTTGAAGAAATTTCCGGCTGAAGAGCGTTGGGCTCTATGTGACCAGTTGAGGAGATCGTCAGTTTCGATCACGTCAAACATTGCCGAAGGTGTGAACCGTTTTTCTGTCAAGGACAAAGCCCATTTCATTGAAATCGCCTTTGGTTCCATGATGGAAGTTTCTTCTCAGATGGAGATAGCAGAAGAACTGGGTTACATCACTACCGATGAGAGGTTGAGCATGGACGGCCTCGTAGAGGAAGAAGCTCGTTTACTTTCAGGCCTGCTAAACTCCTACAAGCCAACCCAAAACTAACTACTATACACTTTCAACTGACTATAAACTATACACCATAAACTTTACACTAAGGCAAGAGCCTGAGCTCTTGACAGAGCCGTGTAGGCTCCGTTGCTTGAAGCGCGAGTCAGTTGATGACGGTTCTTCTCTTTCGAGACGTAGCTCACGTGGATGAAAGTAGGGTAGATGATCAGCTGGTCGAAGTCAATCTCTGGCTCAGTGATAATGAGTCTGAAAGCTTGGATGAGAAGCTCTCTTGAACCTTGAACATTGAGCTTCGAACCCTCATCACCTTGAGCCTTGAACTTTGAACTTTGAACCGCGTAGAAATCAGCCGCTTGCCCGCTCATGTGCTGGCTCTTGCGGCTCGCATGAACAATGATGTCGTTCAGCTCCTTGGTGCGGTAGCCGCTGGTGATGATGATGGGCAATCCCAGCTTCTCGCGCAGCGGTTCGAGGGTGTGGGTGCAGAGCCTCCGCAGGTTCTCCACTACCTCGGGCGTAGGCCGGTTGTCGATGCCGTACTTCATAGCCGTGGCGCTCTCGGTGAACTCTCGCAGCTTAAAGTGCGGTGTCAAAACAGTGTTGTCTTTCATAAGCGTTACTTATTAAAAGGTGAAACAATTGAGTTAATTTGTCGTTTCAAGATTCAAGATTCATGTTTCACGTGGGGCCCTCACCTGGAACTTGGAACTTGAAACCTGTGCCGAAGGCTGCGAACACCGATGAATCAAATCAAATGAAGTGAGTCAAACTTGAAACCTGAATCCTGAAACCTGAATCCTGAAACTTGAAACCGTCCGAAGGACTTTCCTCGTCCGTTTTCAGTTGCAAAAGAAATGCAAGAGCAACCCTCTTAAAAATCTTCTTTGATTGCTGCTGAAGGTATTTATAAGTAACTGATAAATATAGTATTAGATGGTGAGGTGATTGAAAATCACTTTTTGGTATCGTTTTCTCTTCACCATCACCTACCAATTCACTCCTGAAACCTGAAATCTGAATCCTGAAACTTGAAACCTGAAACCTGAATCCTGAAACTTGAAACTTGAAACCTGAATCCTGTGCCGAAGGCTGCGAACACCGATGAATCAAATCAAATGAAGTGAGTCAAACTTGAAACCTGAATCCTGAAACCTGAATCCTGAAACCTGAATCCTGAAACCTGAATCCTGAAACTTGAAACCCTTGACCCCGCAGCTCTGCTGCCTTTGCCCCCCGCAGTTTCGCTGCCCATAAACCCCACCCCAACGTTCAATCACCTAAACCATCACCTCAAACCCTTAAACTTTTGAACTCTTAAACTATCAACTTCCAACTGACTATAAACTATAAACCATACACTATCAACTAAATAAGTCATGTACGAAGAAACTAAACATATCACCTCCCGCTTGCAAGTGCTTGAGTTTCTGATGACCCAAGCCAATCTTGTTGAACTGTTCCGTCACACCGATGTCCTCATCTGTGTGATGTATGCCCGTAATGTGGCCCAGGGGGTCATCACGCAGTACAACCGTATGTCAGAGAGTCTGAATATTAGTTTCTATGTGAGTTTCCCATTCGACGAATGGCTGCGCAAGATCCAGAACTGGAAGGAGAAATTGACCAAGCCCGAATTTATGTCGGAGCACGAGAGCACCATTGGCCGCAAAAGGGCCACTCGTTTGCGACTGCTCATCAACAAACTCAACAACTTCGATGCGGAAATCAAACCTGATACCGAACTCGAAGACCCATTCAAGTCCATAGCCGACAAACCCTATCACGAAACCATCGAAGACCTTGTGGCCACACTCGATTCGCTCAAGACCAATCTCAGCAACCTGGCTATGTTGCCGTTGAAGATGTCGAAAGAGTCGCGCAGCAAAGCCTTGAGGGATTATCTTGACGGTGCCCGTGCCAAAGAATCGGTAAAGAACGAGCTTCAGGAGTACGTCTATTATTGCAGCAACAAACGTAACACCACGGTTATTCGCCAGCTTCTCTACCTCAAGCAGCGTATCCAAGCCCTTGTGGGCAAAGACGAACTTTCAGACCTCGACCTCTCAGAAAGCGAACAGACAGACCTGCTCAGCGACTTGCGCAACATCTTCGAGGAGGGCGAGATCAACCCCGCCCCCAAGCAGATACCCGCCAAGGCCAAGCCAAGGGCCAACGACGAACTTCTGTCGAAGGTGGCCAACTTCATCAATATGCACTGCGGCCAACGTTTCCCGGTGCTTGACGAGGACAACATAGTGGAGTTTCTGGTACGCAAGGATGTCACCCTGAGCGATGGCGAGGAGGAACACCTGCAGATGCTGTTTGTGCTGATGGAAGAGATGTGCCAGCAGTTGGAAATCACCATGCGAAACCGTCCGGAGCGTGTGGCAGCCTATTCCAGCGAATTCAAGCAGCGCATCAACCGCGTGTTTCTCAAGGTCAAGGCCTATAACGCCCGCCTGTTGCCCTGTATGGACAAGGGCAAGACCGTTGCCGACCTCAACGGTTTGTTTGAACGCTGGTTCTCACCGAGTCTCGACCCAACGTTGAGGCCGAATCAAGAGGAACTGCTGAAACTGTTGGAGGACGGCTACGACAAGATTAAGATGGAAGCCTACGTCCACTTGTTGCGTGAAGCATCGTCGTTGAGCCTGTTCAAGAAAGCCAAGCCTATGAGCAACAAACTCTATATGGCCTTGGCAACGGTGAATGGTGTACCAGACGAGGAGTTTCCGATATCAGGCGTGTCGTTCAACAAATACTTTCGCAACCCTGACTTCTGCAAAGAAGCAAAGTGGCTTGAAGCTGCCAAAGTGCTGACCGCCGTCCATCAAGAATTCATCACCGGTACCCAAACCTTCGGCCATTAACTTTGTACTTTAAGCATTGAACTTTGTGCCGTAGGCCATGAGCACCTATGAATAGATTAAATTTGGCGAATAACCTTGAACTTTGAACCTTGTGCCGTAGGCTGCGAGCCAGAGGCCGCGTGGTATGCCCATGAGCACCTTTGAAATCAAGATAATACAGCGAATAACACCATAGAAAAAAACAATTCGGTGAGTCAACACCGCTGAATAAATTAAATGAAGTGAGTCAACCTTGAACCTTGAACTAATGTATCTGCCAAGCATCTGGCAAGCTCCAGCAGGCCGTTTATCCTTGCTAACACCTTGCCTACACCTTGCGAAGTCCTTGCCTACACCTTGCCAAAAGGTTTTTGTGGAAGATAAAAATACATAGCAAAACATATATGACTTATTCAGAAGTAGTCCTTCAATGGAAGGAAAATGTAAAATGGGTGAACGGAATCTTAAACCCGTATGTTATTAAGGAATTTGGTGGAATACGTCCTGACCCTACTTACCCTGGTGGGTATATTGCAAGATACGATATTATTGACCGCACGTTCTTGATAGATGATGATGTGTTGGAGTTCACCAGGTCGATGTATTTCCACATTCGTTACTCTAAGGGAACGGAAGAGGAAAAAGAGAAGGAGGCGGAACAGTTAAAACAGGCATTAGATGATTTTTTGGAAGATACAATTAGTGAGCGTGAAAAAGAACTACGCGATATTAAAGAACAGGGGATAAAAATACAAACATCCAATCCTTACGCTTGGTAACCGTCTACCATCTGCATAGTGAAATGAATCTAAGAATAATTTAATAATAGAGTAATGAAAAAAGTAATGCTCGTTTTCGGAACGCGCCCCGAGGCCATCAAGATTTGCCCGCTGGTGAAGGAGTTCCAGAAATATCCGAATGATTTTGAAACCATCGTGTGCGTCACCGGCCAGCATCGCGAGATGCTCGATCAAGTATTGCGAATTTTCGAGGTAAAGCCTGATTACGACCTCAACATTATGAAGCAGGGGCAGGATCTCTATGATGTGACTGCACGTGTGCTGACAGGTATGCGTGATGTGTTTGCACAATGTAAGCCAGACGTGGTGTTGGTGCATGGCGATACCACTACCAGCACAGCTGCTGCTCTCGCTGCTTTCTACCAGCAGATTCCTGTGGGCCATGTGGAAGCGGGCTTGAGAACGCATAACATCTATAGCCCTTGGCCAGAGGAGATGAACCGCCAGATTACAGGCCGCATTGCCACCTATAACTTCTCGCCAACACCACTTTCCGAGAGCAACCTGAAGGAAGAGAAAGCCCAAGGCGAAATCTTCGTGACGGGCAATACGGTGATTGATGCCCTCCACATGATGGTCAGCAAGCTGAAAACCGACAAGGCTTTGGCTGACGAGCAAATCAATGTGCTGAAAGCCGCTGGGTATGACATTAATAGGCTCCACGTATCACACGGATCGGCACGTATCGATAATACTTGTGATACGCGAGATACGCGGAAACTCGTCCTCATCACCGGCCACAGACGCGAGAACTTTGGTGATGGCTTTATCAGCATGGTCACAGCCATGAAAGACCTCAGCGAGAAATACCCCGAAGTTGACTTTGTGTACCCGATGCACCTGAATCCCAACGTCCGCAAGCCTATACACGAAGTGTTTGTTGAAGACCTCACGCGCCCCAACTTCTTCTTCATCGAACCGCTCCAGTATCTGGAGTTCGTTTACCTGATGGAGAAGAGCACAGTGGTGCTGACGGATAGCGGTGGCATCCAAGAAGAAGCCCCCGGCCTGGGCAAACCCGTCCTCGTGATGCGCGACACCACCGAGCGCCCCGAAGCACTCAAGAGCGGCACAGTACACCTCGTCGGCACCAACCATGACCTTATAGTTAAAGAAGTAAGCACCCTCCTCGACGACCCCGCAGCCTACGAGCGCATGTCCAAAGCCGTGAATCCTTACGGTGACGGCAAGGCCTGCTCCCGTATAGTAAAGGTCTTAAAAGGCGAACAAGTTGATAGATATGAAGTTTAGTTTATAATGTCAAGAATTAGAGAATTAAAGAATTATGTTTTGTCCTTCTAACAAGCTGCCGCAGGCAAATAATTCTTAAATTCTTGATAAACATGAAAGAGATGGCATTGATATACCCTGAAGAGAGTAAGAGAATTTTAGGAATTGCGATGCAGTTGCATCGCGAGATGGGCTGTGGCTTCAGGGAAAAGGTGTATCAGGATGCCTTTGAAGTACTCCTCAAGGAGAATAACATAAACTACGAACGCGAAAAGCATATCGACCTCGTGTTTCATGGGGTAAAACTGGAACATGACTTCTTCTATGACTTCCTTATTGATAATAAGATAGGGGTGGAGTTGAAGGCTGTGTCGGAAATAGTCGGAGAGTTTGAAGCTCAGATAATCAACTACCTACATGTGAGCAATCACAAGTTGGGGCTGTTGCTGAACTTTGGTACCACGAGTTTGGAATACAAATGGTATCCCAACGAGTGGCACCACAGACAATGCGCAAGCATTGGCTGAAAAATTCTCTAATTCTCAAATTCTTGATAAATAACAACTTGAAATAATAATTTAAATAATACGAACAATATGATTAACGTTATCGGATTGGGCTACATCGGTTTGCCCACTGCTTTGATGATGGCTTCGCATGGTGTCGAGGTCATTGGTACTGACTACAACAAGGAACTCGTTGCCACTCTCAACGCCGGCAAGACTACCTTCAAAGAAGACGGCCTCGACGAGTTGTTCCAGGCAGCTTTGGCAAAGGGCATCAAGTTCACCACCGAGTATCAGAAGACGGATATGTACATCGTGAGTGTGCCTACGCCTTACGATAAGTTCTCCAAGAAGGTGGATGCTTGCTACGTGGTGGCCGCCGTGAAGGAGGTGATGCGCGTCTGCCCCAAGGGTGCCACCGTGGTGGTCGAGAGCACCGTCAGCCCCGGCACTATCGACAAGTTTGTGCGCCCTGTGATTGAGGCCAACGGCTTCAAGATTGGTGAAGACATCAACCTTGTGCATGCCCCCGAGCGTATCATCCCGGGCAATATGGTGTATGAGCTGCTGCACAACAACCGCACCATCGGTGCCGACAGCCGCGAGATTGGCGAGAAGGTGAAGCAGTACTACGCCTCCTTCTGCCAGGGCGAAATCGTGGTCACTGACATCCGCACGGCCGAGATGACCAAGGTGGTGGAGAACACCTACCGTGCCGTCAATATCGCCTTTGCCAACGAGCTGAGCCGCATCTGCCGTCACGACAACATGGACGTTTACGAAATCATCCGCATCTGCAACATGCACCCGCGTGTCAACATCCTGCAGCCCGGCCCGGGCGTGGGAGGCCACTGCATCTCGGTTGACCCCTGGTTCCTCGTGGGCGACTATCCGCAGCTCGCCAAGGTGATCGACGAGAGCATGAAGACCAACGACTATCAGCCCGTGTTTGTGCTTGAGCGCATCCACGAGATTATGGAGGCGCACCACATCACCGACAACCGCCGCGTGGGCCTCTACGGCATCACCTACAAAGAGAATGTTGACGACGTGCGCGAAAGCCCCACCCTGCAGATGATCGACATCCAGGAGCGCCACCTGGCCCGCCCGCTGAAGAGCTTCGACCCCTTCTTCACCGACAAGGCTCTGGTGCCGAACCAGATCCTCGACTTCGACCAGTTCCTCAGCGAGGTGGATATGGTGGTCATCATGGTCAAGCACGACCATATTAAGCAAAATTGGGACAAGCTGAAGGGTAAAGTCATTCTCGACTGCCATAATATCTGTCCGCTCACTGAGAACGTGTATCATATTTAATAGTTCAAGAAGTTCAAAAGTTCAAGGGTTCAAGGGCTGCCGCATCGCACCTTGAACCTCTTGAACTGCCCGCAGGGCATCTTGAACACTTTGAACTAAAAAATTGACCCGATTTTAACATTTCCTGGGGCGATTTCCGCAACTTTGTAGCTTAGGCGTACCTTAGGCGAAGGTTAGGCGTAGCTTAGGCGAAGCGATACCGCCCACAGAAATCCAAAATTTAACATTTGAGCAAACAACAACTAAACGAATAAACAAATAAACATAAGAATATGATTAACGTTGGAATTATTGGATGTGGTTTCGTAGGCGGAGCCTTGAAAGATTGGTTGGAGCATAACAACCCTGAGTGCAAACTTTTCATCAGCGACCCCCCGAAGGGTTATAATGATGACCTGAGCAATATTGATATTGCTTTCCTTCAGATCCACGTGCCCACCGAGGACGATGGTACACAAGATTTGACCTTGATGACCGAGCTCATCAAAAAGCTCCCCAATGTACCCGTGTTTGTCCGCACAACCATACTCCCTGGAACCAGTGATAGACTTTCCAAAGAGACTGGCCACCAGGTGTGCTACATGCCAGAGTTTTTGACCGAGCGTACACATATTGAAGATTTCAAGAAGCAGACCATGGTCTTCACGGGCGCACACGAGTTGCTCACCAAGATTTTTGTAGGAAAGAAGTTCACCGTGATGACCCCTCTGGAGGCTGAGTTGACGAAGTATATGCACAACGTGTTCGGAGCCTACAAGGTCACATACTTCAACGCCTGTCGCGAATACTGCGAGCAGATGGGTGCCGACTGGCGCAAAGTACATACTGGAGTGTTACTGTCGGGATATATCAATGATACACATACTTACGTTCCTGGTCCGGATGGTAAATACGGCTACGGCGGCAAATGCTTCCCCAAGGATGTGAACGCCTTCGCCAAGATGACCGAGGGCACCCCCCTGGGCACCCTGCTGGAGCACCTGCATGAGCTCAATGTGCATTTCCGTGGGGTGGAAGAACATATATAGTTTTTTTTCTCTCACACGGTTGATTTTATAGCATTTTTTAAACTAAGGAGGCTATTTCTCCTTACAGTCTCCTTAGTGTTTTTATAGTTGGCTTCTTAGTAATTTGGTTTTTATTATGGCAGACTACGAGGTTAAATTAACGTTACCGTCAATACCTAAGGATGAGTTTTATGAAGATTATGTTGCTGCAATATTGTCGGTTTGTGGTTTATTCTTGGAGCGTCGTATTAATTTAAATGATCCCATTAACATTTTAGAGTTGGATATTGTTACGACAAAGTTTTTCCAAGACCACACGGAAAAGACTCTTTCTGAAATAAAATCAGGTGACTGGGGCTTGACAGATGTGTTCAAGGTCAGAGGTTGGTTAGATTATCTGCGATATCCAAAAGCATCCTTTGTTGTACTTGACAATCAAAAACAAAAATTTGGTGAGTACCAAAATGTTGCGGCATCATTACAAATAGACCTGCTGAACATTCCGAAGAAAGATGATGGTGGGTTGGATGAATCCGAACTTCTTAAACAGTTTGGAATCAGTTCAATAGATAAAAACATCTATGAATGTGCTATTCCAACCCTACGTTATGCATATTGCATGGAACGATTGATGGTTGAAAAATATTTAAAGCCGCTGGCTAAAGACCCAAACGGCTTAGAGGGATATGGCAGATTAGAGGAATATATTCATCAAATTAGGGATTATTGTTTTTTTGAAAACGATGTGCACAAACGCCTGTTATCAGTTTTTGGTTCTTTTCAGGAATATTATCATATTACTGCACGAATAGATAAGGAAAAACATACAGGCGAATATGATGAAGATTATGATAATGGATTGACAGAAACATCATTCAAGGCATTGTATTACGATGTCCCAGCAAAACAGAGTCCTTTGCATATTGCTTTATATGCGGAGATGTTTAACCGTCTTATTATGTTAAAGTTGGTTGTTGAGGAATCTATTGTTGACAAAGATTTGAAAGGTTTGATGCGTACATTAACACGACTTCAATTGCCTGCTAACATCAAAGGCGGGATTGATAAGTTAAGTGTTTATTCTCACTATCATTTGTTTCCAGTTCTATGGCAGAACTTCGTTTTTGTGTTAGGTGGTTTTCTTCTAAAGGATAAATTGGAAGAAGAATACCATATATTATCAGCGCTTTCAGGGGTTCCCGAAGACGAAGTTTCAGCTGCACTTGATGCTTTTGATTTATTGTTTCCAATACCAGATGGTTCTTGGTTAATTGATAGACCTCAAACACAAATTCGTATACTTCAGTTTATGCCTTTACCATTTAGTGGTTTAGGGGCCAATTTCCGTCGTCTTTATTATCGCACTGAAGATAAAGAAGTAGACTATTCTTATTTAAATAGTGTTCTATCAGGTAAGTACACGGTTAGTGATCTCGTTAAATTTAATAACCTTGCAATAGAATATCTTTCAAAAGCAAAAGATTTAAAAGTTAAGAAATAATTATAGCGGCCACCCGGTCTTTATGCGCAGCCGGAACCTGTCACAGGGGCTGAAAGGTCTTCCGCACAGACTTGAACTGACGAACGAGCGAGAGAAGAGCCAAACTAATTTGAGCTTTTCCGAGCGAGGAGGAAGTCGAGGGAATCTCAAAGCCCCAACAAAATAGATGCTGAGCCCGCTGGGTTCTCAATAATTGTTCAATAATTCCCAGTGGGTTCTGCCATCTTTCTCTTTTTAAAGAAATGATATACGACAACTTATCCAACATCGATCTTTACAAAGGTCTCTCAACGGACATATACACCGGGCTGTTATTTTTAAAGCAGGCAAATGCTGACATTGAGAATGGAACTTACCTGCTCAATTCTCGGGTGAAAATTATTGTGTCGGAATATGAGACTAAGAAGGTGAACGAATATGGCTACGAAGCGCACAAGCGTTTCGTTGACATCCAGTATGTGCTGAATGGTGAGGAGAAAGTATGCTGCCTGCCCATCGAAAAACTGAAAGAGACCAAAGTTTACAGCGAGGAAATTGATGCGGCTTTCTATGTTGCTGATAACAAACCACAGGAAATGGTGATCGGCAACGGATATTTCGCAATCTACCACTCTCAAGACGGGCACATGCCCCAATTATGCGTTGATGAGCCTCAATTGGTAAAGAAGGTTGTTGTAAAGGTAGAAATAGTGTAATATTGCAACACATTAAAACTAAATAATAAGAACAAGAATTAAAACGAAATACAATGGAAAGAAGAAAAGACAGAATCCTTCTTTGCCTTTGCCATCTTTCGGGCAATGAGCAGAAATTTGTACAGGAAGCTTTTGATACCAACTGGGTTGTGCCGTTGGGTCCAAATGTGAATGGATTTGAAAAAGACCTCGAAGAGTTCGTGGGGCAAAATAAACGTGTAGTGGCTTTATCTGCTGGCACGGCTGCGGTGCATCTGGCATTGATCAACTGTGGTGTGAAGGCAGGTGACGAAGTTTGTGTTCAGAGTTTTACTTTCTGCGCCTCTTCACACCCAATCACATATCTTGGTGCAACACCTATCTTTATTGACTCAGAGAAGGATACCTGGAACATGGATCCAGAACTACTGGAAGAGGCCATCAAAGACCGCATCGCCAAGACTGGTAAGAAACCAAAGGCAATTGTGCCAGTTGCACTCTATGGTATGCCATACAAAATTGACCGAATCATGGAGATTGCCAACCGCTATGACATTCCTGTTGTTGAGGATGCTGCTGAGGGCTTTGGCTCAAAGTATAAAGGTCAGGTGTTGGGTACATTTGGTAAATATGGTGTGTTGAGTTTCAACGGCAACAAGATGATTACCACCAGCGGTGGCGGTGCCTTGGTGACGGCTAACGATGATGAATGGCGTGAGATTATGATGTATGCTACCCAATACCGCGAGAGCTATCCTTATTATCAGCATGAGAAGATAGGCTTCAACTACCGTATGAGCAACATTTGCGCTGGTATTGGCCGTGGCCAGATGACCATTGTGAACGAGCATATAGCCCACCACAAGCATGTACAAAAACTCTATGAAGAGCTGTTGAAAGATGTTCCAGGCATTCACGTTCATTCTCAACCCAATGAAACCTGGAACTTGAATCCTGAAACCAAAGTCCCTGTCTATGACAGCAACTATTGGCTTTGCACCATGACTGTTGACCCGACAGTAAAGGTTAAAGGTCAAGAAAATGCCTACAAGCAGGTCATAAATGGTGCTGTGGGAGGTGCTGCCGGTGTTATTCATGCCGCTTCAACGGCCGTTACCGACTGCCAGCCTAATGATAATGTTGAAGCCATGCGTATTGGATTGGATGCCCTGAACATCGAATCACGCCCATTGTGGAAGCCTATGCATAAGCAGCCAGTCTATAAAGGCTGCCCTGCCTATTTGAATGGTGTTTCGGAAGACTTGTTCAAGGTTGGTATGTGTTTGCCCGCAGGACCATACGTGACGGATGACGATGTACACTTCATCTGCGATGCGATAAAGAGTTTAATAATATAATTTGTTGATTGTATTTATTCTGGAATTGATTTCAACCCTGCTGTTTGGATGCCCTGCTGTAATTTTTTTCCAGTTCTTCATGGCGTATTTTACTATTGGTATTAACATTAATAACATTTTTAAAATGAAAGACAGTATGGTATCTACAGGAAAATTTTTATTAAGGTGGGTTGGGACTTCATGCGGGCTGGGTAGCAACCAGAAAGTAGTGTTGAAATCAACGAAGGTAATGAATATAATGCGAAGTCCGAGGTTCGATTCCTCCCCGGCCCACTTTTTTTAAACTTATGAAATCATTAGTATTAATTGGTGGCGGTGGCCATTGCAAATCGGTGATTGATGTTGCCGAAAGTGCGGGCTATACCATTCTTGGCATTCTTGACAGACCTGAAGAAGTCGGCAAAAAGGTGCTGGGCTATGATGTTATAGGTACCGACGATGACATGGCTAAGTATGTTGACCAAGCGGTGTTTATTGTAACCGTTGGTCAAATCAAGTCTCCCGATTTGCGCATCAAACTGCATAAAATGATTGAGCAGGCGGGAGGCAAGTTGGCTACAATAGTCGCACCTACTGCCCATGTGTCGAAATATGCGCAGTTAGGTGAAGGTTCGGTAGTGATGCACCAAGCGGTGGTCAATGCTGATGCCAAGATAGGGAAGGGTTGTATTGTCAACACTTTTGCCAACATTGAGCATGATGTGGTGGTTGGCGATTATTGCCATATATCCACAGGTGCCATGGTGAATGGTGGCGCAACAATTACCGATGGTACATTCTTGGGTAGTCAATCAGTTGTTAATCAATGTGTTAAAATAGAACAGGGGGGGGGTAATTGCCTCATTATCAGTAGTTAATAAAGATATTACTGAGAAAGGGATTTATGCCGGCAACCCCGCAAAGCTGATAAAACTGCTGTAACATACTTTCCTTTCCCAGTGAAACAACAATATAGCATTGGGATATGGAAAGAATAGCAATCGTCGGTTCGGGTGGCTTTGCCCGTGAGATACTGACCTTGATAAACGACATCAACCGTCAGACCATGAAATATAAGTTTGTGGGTTTCGTAGGTTTCGACAAAAACCAAACCATGCACGGGTATCCGGTCATAGGCAATGATGAAGAGATAAACAACACCACTGAATCCATTTCATTGGTTATCGCTGTTGGTGAGCCAAACTTAAAAGAAAAAATCAAATCAAAATACACCAATCCTTTAATCTCGTTCCCAGCGATGGTGCATCCATCTGTGATTGTTGGAGATTCGGAATCAGTTAAAATAGGAGAGGGTTGCATAATATGTGCCGGATGTATCCTTACCACCGACATCACGCTTCATGATTTTGTAACACTCAATCTGCAATGCACAGTTGGCCATGATACGGTGATAAACAAATACGCTTCATTCATGCCATCGGTGAATATTAGTGGTGAAGTGAATGTGGGCAAAGGCGTGTATGTGGGAACTGGTGCAAAAATTATTAATCAATTGGAAATAGGCGAGAACACAATAGTGGGTGCCGGAGCCGTTGTCGCAAAGAGTTTGCCAGCAAACTGCACGGCGGTGGGTGTACCTGCAAAACCGATAAAATTTCATAATTAGAAACAACATGAATAAAACAATCATTATAGCCGAAGCTGGTGTCAATCACAATGGCTCGCTTGATTTGGCCAAACAGTTGGTGAAAAAAGCATTTGAGGCAGGAGTGGACTATGTGAAGTTCCAGACCTTTAAATCAGAAAAGGTTGTGTCGAAGAATGCCAAGAAGGCTGACTACCAAATTGAGAACACCGGAAAGAAAGAAGAATCACAACTGGAAATGGTCAAGAAACTGGAACTGTCGTATGAAGATCACCAGGTGTTGATTGACTATTGCAATGAACTTGGCCTTAAGTTTTTCTCTACGGCCTTTGATTTTGACAGCATAGAATACTTACATTCCCTTGGATTGGGTTTATGGAAGATTCCATCAGGTGAAGTTACCAACTATCCTTTCCTGAAACGTATTGCTGCCTATAACGAAAAGACTATTCTCAGCACCGGCATGTGTGATATGGAGGATGTGCGTGCCGCTGTAAATGCCCTTTATAAAAACGGTCTTTCAAAGGAGAACTTGATTCTGCTGCATTGCAACACAGAGTACCCCACCCCTTTCGAGGATGTGAACCTCAAAGCCATGGATGCACTGCGTAAGGAGTTTGGTGTGGAGGTGGGTTATAGCGACCATACCAAGGGCATTGAAGTACCAATTGCCGCAGTGGCTTTGGGAGCAACGGTGATTGAAAAACATTTCACGCTCGACCGCAACATGGAGGGTCCCGACCATAAAGCCAGCTTGGAACCTGACGAATTGAAAGCGATGGTCTCAGCCATCCGCAATATTGAGAAGGCTGTAGGTGGTGACGGCACCAAGCATGTGAGCGAAAGCGAGCGCAAAAATATTGCCATTGCTCGTAAGAGCATTGTGGCTGCTAGCGACATCAAAGCAGGTGAGGTCTTCACTGAAGATAACCTTACTGTGAAACGCCCGGGTAGCGGCATATCACCTATGCGCTGGGAAGAGGTGCTTGGTATGAATGCTAAGCGTGATTTTGCCGAGGATGAACTCATAGAAATCTAATCTGTGTTATCTGTGATATCTGTGTGACATGAAAAAAAGAAAACTTTGCGTTGTAACCGGTACCCGTGCGGAATATGGTCTGCTGTCGCGTTTGATGCGGATGATTAAGGATTCCGATCAAACGCAATTGCAGATTATTGCCACCAATATGCACCTAAGTCCCAAGTATGGCAACACCTATCAGGAAATAGAAAAAGACGGCTTTACGATTGACAAAAAGATACCTATTCTTGAAGATGGTAAGGACGATGCCAATGCCACATTGAAATCAATGGCCAAAGCCTTGGCTGGCTTTGCAGATGCTTACGACGAACTGAAACCTGATATGGTGGTGGTTTTGGGCGACCGTTACGAAATATTAGCAGCTGCCACAGCCGCACTTATTGAGCGTATTCCGATAGCCCATATCCATGGCGGTGAAATAACAGAAGGTGCATACGATGATGCCATTCGTCACAGCATTACTAAGATGAGTCACCTGCATTTTGCTTCCACACAGGATTATCAAAGAAGAATCATACAATTAGGCGAACAGCCGGAAACGGTTTGGTATGTGGGTGCCATTGGTGTGGAAAACATCAAGAAACTTCCTCTGTTGAGCAAGGAAGAAATTGAAAAATCTATCAACTTCAAGCTCGATGGGAATACCATATTGGTGACCTATCACCCCGTAACTTTGGGTACACATACCGCTGAGCATGACATCAAGGAGTTTATTGCTGCTTTAGAAGAACGGAAAGATTTGCATATTGTTTTCACGATGCCAAATTCTGACACTGGAGCACAAGCCATTGTGGATGCTATCAATACCTTCGTGGCCAATAACAGCGACAGGGCAGTGGCTTATAAGTCGTTGGGCATTAAGCGGTATTTGTCTGTAATGAAATATGTGGGAGCGGTAGTTGGAAATTCATCCAGTGGACTGGTAGAAGTGCCATCATTCGGAATCCCAACGTTGAATATTGGAGATAGGCAGAAAGGCCGAATAGCTGCCGAAAGCGTTTATAACTGTCAAACGGATACCGAATCAATCCTCAAAGGACTGGATGTAATCATGTCACCTGAGTTTATTCAGATGGCTAAACAGATACAAAACCCGTATGATAAGGAGGGTACTGCACAAACTATTTTTGATGTTATCAGCACCTTTCCTTTGGAACAATTGAAACAAAAACATTTTTACGATATACGATGAAAATCATAGTAATAGGTCTTGGCTCAATGGGCAAGCGTCGCATTCGCTTGCTGAGCGAAAGAAAAGATATACAGCTATTTGGCATTGATAGTCAGGAGAGTCGTTGTGAAGAAGTGAAAGAGAAGTTCGGCATTAAATGCTATGCCAGCATTGCTGAGGTGGTAAAGGCAGAACAACCCGATGCTGCCGTTATCAGTACTTCTCCGCTTTCACATGCTGCCATCATCAAGGAGTGTTTGGAAAACAACCTCCATGTATTTACCGAAATCAACCTGGTGGCTGACGGGTATGCCGAGAACATGGCTTTGGCTAAAGAAAAAAGTAAAGTGCTGTTCTTGTCCTCCACATTCCTTTATCGTAAGGAAACGCAGACTATCATTGAGAAAGCCAATCAAGCCACTTGCCCGTTGAATTACATCTATCACATCGGGCAGTACTTGCCAGATTGGCATCCGTGGGAAAGCTACAACAATTATTTCATCGGCAATCCTCGTACCAATGGTTGCCGTGAGATTATGGCCATCGATTTGCCATGGATTGTTACGGCTTTTGGCCCTATCAAAAAGGTTTCTGCCGTTAAAAGCAAAAACACACAATTGAACATCAACTACAACGATAACTATCTTATCACTATCGAACACGAGAATGGCAACAAAGGAATGTTGGCAGTTGATGTGGTAACCCGCAAGTCAATCCGTCATATTGACGTTTATGGCGAGCAGTTCCAAATGTCGTGGAACGGCACTGCAGACAGCCTAATGGAGTATGACATCGAGAACAAGGAATTAAAGAACATCCAATTTGAAGATGCCTCTGAGCATGTGGAAGGTTATGCGGCTTTCATTACAGAGAATCCTTATCGTGAGGAATTGAACGCTTTCTTGACACAGATTGCTAATCCTACCGTCGTCCCGGCATGGACTTTTGAAAAGGACTTTGAACTGTTGAAGATAATCGACCAAATAGAAGCCTGATGAAAAACTACAGAATAGCATTTGTGGGCTTGGGTTCCATTGCCACTCGTCACCTGAAGAATGTTCATGCCTACTTGGCTTCGCAGGGTGACAGTTGCACTGTGGACTTGTATCGCAGTTCTTTAGGTAGGCCGCTGGCTGATGATTTGCAACCATTGGTGAATAATACCTTCCTTTATGCTGACCCATTACCAACCGACCGTAAGTATGATGCTGTGTTTGTAACCAACCCAACCTCCATGCACTATGAGACCATCAAGAAGTTCTGCAAAAACACACGGTCGTTCTTTATTGAAAAACCAGTTTTTGACAGCACTAATGTTGATGAAACCATATTTGAGAAGATAAAGGATATAAAGAGCTATGTGGCTTGTCCTTTGCGTTACAATGCCGTGCTGCAATATGTGAAAGAGCATGTGAACTTGGCTGATGTGATTTGCGCCAGAGCCATTTCGTCAAGCTATCTTCCAGATTGGAGACCAGGTCAGGACTACCGCAAGACATATAGTGCACACAAGAATATGGGTGGTGGCGTAAGCATCGACCTTATCCATGAATGGGACTACCTCATTTGGCTTTTTGGAATGCCTACCCAATGCCAGCAGATTATCGACAAGGTGTCAAATTTGGAGATTGACAGTGATGATTTGGCAATCTATATAGGCAAGAACAACAAAACTGCTTTTGAATTGCACTTGGATTATTTCGGCAGACAAACTATTAGAACACTTGACCTCTTTACTGCTGATGATACCATCCATTGTGATTTGATTTCAGGAACAGTGAGTTATCTAAAAAGTGGCGAAGTTGTTAAACTGGACAGTGAGCGCAATGCTTTCCAAATGCGAGAAATTGAGCATTTCTTTGAAATAATCAACAATAAAACAATAAATGACAGCACGCCCGAACATGCTTATCGGGTGCTGAAAATAGCGAAAGGAGAAATATAGTATGAATATTTTGTTTACCCTTTGTGGCCGCGCCGGTTCGAAAGGCGTGAAAGGCAAAAATGCCCGTGATTTCCTTGATGTACCGCTGGTTTGGTACTCAATGGCCAACATCGCTCTCTACAAGGAGAAGTATGCCGCCAATGATACTATCAAAGTTGTCCTCAATACCGACAGCGAGCCATTGAAAGAATTGGTGAAGCGAGTGCATGATTTGCCTGTTACAATCCTTCACCGTGAAGAGAACCTGGCTGGCGACCGTGTTCCTAAAGTGGCGGTCATTCTCGATTGCCTCAAACGTGCAGAAGAGATATTTGCTTGCAAGTTTGATATGGTGGTTGACTTGGACATCACCTCTCCTTTGCGAACTGTTCAGGATGTGAAGAACGCTATCGACCGCAAGCGTCAACGCCCTGAAGTTGATGTAGTTTACTCCGTAGCACCTTCTCGCCGTAATCCTTATTTCAATATGGTGAAAGAAGAAAAAGGTTTCTTCTGCAAGGCCATTCCTTCCAACTTCACCACACGGCAGGAAGCACCTGTGTTCTATGATATGAATGCTTCTATTTATGCATATTCGCCTGACGCTCTAAGAAACAAAGAACAAGCAACGTTTTTCAATTCAAACTGTGATGCGGTGGTGATGAAAGACACGGGCATCCTTGACATTGACTCAGAGGAAGACTATGAGTTGATGCAAGTGATTGCAAAATATTTGTATGCGACAGATGAGGATTATAAAGAAGTCAAATCAATAGTTGAGAGATGGAAAGAGTAGAATATACCTTGCCAAAAGAGGATATTTACCCTCTCGTAAAAAAACAGCTTGAGAATTATTTCCCTACTTTAACTGATGAAGAAGATCGTCAGTTGATAGTGAGTGTTGAAAAGGCTATTGAGGCGAGTGTTAGAAATTTCTCCCATTCAGAGAATAAGTATTTTTCAAGAATAGTAGTCGGCGAAAGAGTAGTGCGATTTAACCCTTACCACTCCATTCAGTGGATGACATTTCTTTACTACCTCTCGCATGATCTGTACATAAATAGCTCATCGCTCTGCGATAAAGTGTATTATCTCAATAAGATCATGCACTCAGTTGACCTTTTCTACGCAATCGAATTACCAGAAATATGGAGTTCTGAACATCCGTTGGGAAGTGTGATGGGCAGGGCAAGCTATAGTGACGGATTCTTTTTCTACCAAGGTTGCACAGTAGGTGGTACACGAGACAAAGAAGGTAACCTGTATTATCCCGAACTTGAAGAAAACGTCAAGATGTATGCAAACTCAAGCATACTTGGACGTTGTCATATCGGGCGCAATGCTCAAATCGGAGCTGGAGCATTAGTAAAAAACCAAGACGTTCCTGCGGATAGTATTGTATTTGGACAATCTCCAAATTTAATCATTAAGAAATCTCATTAAAGCAATATGTCAATTAAATATACTATTCATAAAAATGCAACCATCAGAGAAGCTTTAGTGGCTTTGGATGGCAATACCCATGATTGGCAAACATTGTTTGTTGTGGATGATGAGGATCGAATGGTCGGCACTCTCACTGACGGTGATGTGCGTCGAGGCTTGATAAGCGGTTCTGCTTTACAGGATAAGGTCAGCACCGTGATGCACAAAAACTACAAATTTGTACGTGAAGGACAAAATGATGCCGCTCAACTTAAATCATTCCGAGAAAGACAAGTGTTTTTTATTCCAGTTCTTGATGACGATAATCATATTGTGCGTGTTTGTAATCTTATCAAGTATCACAATTTCTTACCTGTGGATGCTGTGCTGATGGCAGGAGGTAAAGGTGAACGTTTGCGTCCGTTGACGGAAAAAACACCTAAACCATTGTTGCCTGTGGGTGATAAAGCCATCATTGATCATAATATCGACAGATTGATTGATTACGGTGTTAAGAATATCAATGTTACGGTCAATTATTTGGCGGAACAATTGGAATCGCACTTTGCAGAACCACATAGAGATGTGCAGATATTGACTGTTCGAGAACCGAAGTTTCTTGGAACGATAGGTTCAATCCGCTTTGTTAAGGAGTTTTACAACGACACGGTTCTGGTGATGAACTCCGATTTATTTACAAACATCAATTACGAAGACTTCTACTTGCACTTCAAAGAACATGATGCTGATATGAGTGTAGCAGCCGTGCCATATAGCGTTTCAATCCCATACGGTATTCTTGACATTGAAGAACGTCGTAATATCAAAGGACTGATAGAGAAACCTACATACGACTACTATGCTAACGCTGGTATTTATTTGATCAAGCGTTCTGCTCTTGATTTGATACCAGCTGACACCATGTTCCATAGTACAGACCTTCTTGCAGCTATTGTGGCGAAGGGAGGGAAAGTTATCAGATTTCCACTTAACGGCACTTGGATTGATATTGGAAATCCGCAAGAGTTTAAGAGAGCTAACGATGTCGTAAAATATCTTCATTGATAGTGTTATAGATCTAAGATGATAGAATAATGATGAAAAAAGCTGTTGTTTTTATTAGCAATAATGATTATATGGCTATGGAAGAAGCCATGAATCGTTATCAGGATGGTTTTGAGGTTTTTTTTGTAGTTTGTGATAAAAATGTAGGGGTTTGTCATGCCAATTACTATGGCAGCAAAGTGTATTGTAAATTCTGTATCTATTCTATGATGAAACATATCACCCCCCTCCTTAAAAAGGATAGGGAACGGTTTCATTGTGTGAAAATGTCTGAACTTGTCACAAAAAATGATGTTAATACAGCTTTAAAAGAGACATTTGTATATTCAACAGTTGATGAACTTAAGAATATAGAATATCATGACGTAGAAATAGGATACGGTGCATTTTCGACATATGTATCCTGCTCTCGTAATGTCATGCCAAACTTTACCAATGAACTATGTAATTATCTTAATATGATGATGCGAGCGCAAATTAGAATGACGTTGGCATTAGAGAGATATCTTGATAATATAACACCAGATTTGATAGTTTTTCATAATGGAAGATTTTTGAATTTCAAGCCTTGGCTTTGTTTGGCAAAGAAAAAATGTGTTGATTTTGTGGCGACTGAAACCAGGAGAAGTACAGACGACACAATGATGAAAAACAATTTTTTTAATGAAATCCCTCATTCGCAAGAAGCTTTTAAAATAAAAACAGAAAAGGCTTGGGAAAAATGTGGTGCAGTAAAAGGTAGTGAAATAGGAAGACAATTTTTCGAAAACCGTCGAAAAGCAAAAGCTGCGGGTGACAAGGTTTATACGAAAAGTCAAGAACAGGGAAAACTGCCGGAAGATTTTGATTACAGCAAAAGAAATATTGCTATTTTTAATTCATCTGAAGATGAGTATTTTTCTATATCAAAAGAATATGATAACGCCGTGCTTTTTCCTAATCAATACACTGCGTTGAAGAATATTTTCGAACATTATAAAGATTGCGAAGATTTACACTTCTTTCTTCGTATTCATCCTAATTTAGCAAAGGTACCTTTTAAGAGCCATTTAATGTTGTATGAGTTGAAATATGACAATGTGACAATAATTCCTCCACAATCTCCTGTTAGTAGTTATACACTGATGGGTGCTGTAGAGAAGGTGATAGTATTTAATTCAACTATGGGTTTAGAAAGTAGCTATTGGGGAAAACCTGTAATAGCCCTTAACCGCTGTTTTTATTCTGAATATAATATTGTTCATGAACCAAAGACGGTTAGTGAACTATATGAAATGATAGACGATAAGGATCTTAAATGTCTTAAAGATGAAGAGGCCTGCTATAAACTAGCATGTTTTTGTATGGGTTATGGTGTGGAAGATTTTAAATATTACAAGAATAAATTATATGACTGGCATGGTTTTGTGTATCCTTGGTCCAAGATATTAGGATCAAGTAAGTTATATAGGTTTGTGGAATATATTTTGAAAAGAGCCATCTGCAAATACGGAGGTACAAAAGAATATAAATTATATATTAAAAACAGGACTGAAATAGATAAAATTTGATAGAGTGTGGCCTTTTAATTAATTGTTGTGGAGATGAGAAAAATAGGTGATAGGAATAGATTTTCAACAATAGACGGTAGGTATAAAAGATTGGGGAAAAACACAATCCTTGTGTTTTTAGGCGGTGCAGGAAGTAAATTGATAGGCTTCTTAATGCTTCCTTTTTATACCAAGTATTTGTCTACGGCTGAATATGGTGTTTCAGACTTAATAGGAACTTATTCTTCCATATTAGTGTCTTTTGTTTCTTGCTGTATAGCTGATGCCATTTTTGTGTTCCCTAAAGAGGCTGATAAAGACGGTCGAACGAAATATTTCTCATCAGGTGTTATATTTCTATTCTTCTCATTTTTATTATTTTTCTTGGTCTCTTGGTTGCTTTCTGCTTTGAATAATAGTGGAAATATAGAAGGTACTTTCATTGAAAGGATATGGTGGATATATCTGTTTACTGTTACAGCTTATCTTCAGAGTTATACCCAGCAGTTCACTAGAAGTATTGACAAGATGGGTGTGTATAGTATGACAGGTGTAGTTCATACGTTAGCTGTAGCAATTATGTCAATAGTATTAATACCCCAATATGGTTTAACGGGTTTTCTTTCGGCATCAGTGTTGTCATGTGTTGTTTCTGCAGTTTTTTCATTTACAGCTTCTGGATCTTACAATTATTTTTCAATTAAGTCATTTGACTTTAGTTATTTAAAAGAATTGCTTAAATTTGGAATACCTCTTATACCCAATGGCGTTATGTGGTGGCTTGTAAATGGGATTAGTCGACCAATTCTGGAGAAAACAGTTGGTTTAGACGCGATTGGTATTTATTCTGTAGCAGGTAAATTTCCTGGTATTCTTAATATGCTTTTTACTTTGTTTATGAGCGCATGGGGGGTATCTATGATAGAAGAATTTCATAAACCAGGTTTTAATGCGTTTTTTAATAAATCTATAAAAATGCTAACTTTGTTCACGCTATTAGGTGGTAGCTCAATAGTTGTATGTAGTAAAATAATTATTCGAATTTTTGCGGCACCAAACTATTTTGAGGCGTGGCAGTATGTGCCATTATTAACACTTAGTGTTGTATTGCAAAATATGTCTGGCCTTATTGGTGGTGTTTTTATGGCCCAGAAAAAAAGTAAGTATTTTTTCTATTCTAGTATTTGGGGGGCTGTGACATCATTGTTTTTTTCATTCTTATTAATTAATATTTGGGGGTTGTTTGGAGCTGCAATTTCTGCTGCTTTATCATTTGTTGTAATGATTGTAGTTCGTATTAAATATGCATGGCCACACATTAATGAATTGGATTTAAAATACTTGTCATTAATGTTCTTTTTATATTTGTTTTTGATAACAATGGTTACAATAAATATCAGTGGTGTTATTACAGTTATTGTTTTTGTATTAGTAGTAGCTTTAATGTTGCTTATTAGTAGAAAGGAATTAATACCTTTGTTAAAGATATTAAAAATAGTAAAGTAGATTAATACTAATTTGAATTATGCAAAGGAAGATAGTTAAGGGTATTTTCAGTATATCCATATTATGGGCTTTATGGGGATGGCTATTTACGGAGACGGTTTTTGCAAATGCAACGATTATTTATATTGTATTAGGCTTGTTGACTACACTGTATATAACCGGGTTGTTTCTCAACATTAAATCAATAAAAGTAAATCCTATCGTAGCACTTTGGATCCCTTTTGTTTTATGGAGATTAATTGCGTTCGTGAGGATTGGGAACTTTGAAAGTGCTACATATTGGTTAGGATGTTTTACTTTTTTGTTGGTTGCTTCTTCTTATTCTGATGATATAATTTTTCCAAAGAAAATAATAGAGATTTCGGGGAGTATCGCAATTGCTGGAATACTTGTTGAGATGCTGCTTCCGTCAGTGTATAATTCATTTATTTTACCTTTGTTTAGTGATTTCAGAATATCGAGAATTGAAAGGTGGGGTGGCTCTCATGGTGGTTATGCTGGTATAATGTGTCAACTAGATAGGGCCGCTTGTACCATAATGTGGTTAGAGGCCTTAGTGTTTTGTTCTATGCAAAGCGGAAAGAATAAGCGAAAATACCTCTTTTTTTTAATAATTGTTTTTGTTATTCTTTCAGGTAAGCGCATGGCGTCGTTTGTTTCTGTTTTTACCCCTTTGTTCATATGGCTTGTAGCAGAAAGAAAGATGGGGAAACAACCAATAGCTGTATTGGTAGTGTTGTCGTTTATTTCGCTCGTTGTTTTATTCTTTTTGTCGAATCTTGAATTCTTTTCAAATATTGCTGGCTTTAGCCGAATTGTTGAGGCAATTGGAGATGTAAAAACAGGCGAGAGTTTGTCGGGTTCAAGGGAAGAATTAAACAGGATGGCTTGGGCAGGCTTTAATAATTCGCCGATTTTTGGAGTGGGTATTTTAAATTACGGAGGCGGCATGGGTGCATCCGCTCATAATATATATCTGCAAGTGCTTTGTGAACAAGGTATAGTAGGCTTTATTCTACTTATTATTCCTATTGTTTCATGCTTGTTTTATACCTTAAAAAGACTTAAATACAGTAATTTAGAGAAACAATTTATCCTATTCTTCTCTTTGTTTTCGCAATTTGTATTTATTCTTTGTGGTATTACTGAGAATGCTCTCACGGATACGTTTTTATTTAATTTTTATTTTTTAGCAATGGCGCTTTTGAATATTGTCAATAATAAATCAAGAATAAATGAATATTAATACCTTAATTACTAAGATAAATAGTCAACGGTGGACAATTGGCTTTATAAGGGAGCCTTTGGATAAGATTATTCAGAATGCTCCAATTACTATTGACTATGTTAAACATAAGTATAAAGATAGGTGGTTCGCGGACCCTTTTATATTGGATGTGGATGATAAATCAATCACATTATTAGTTGAAGAATTCTATTATCCAATCAAAATGGGGCGGATAGCGAAACTAACAATAGACAAGAACACGCTGCAAATAGTAAGAAATGTTCCAGTTCTTCAAGTTGGTTCTCATTTGTCTTTTCCTGCCATTATCAGAAATAATGATGGGGTGTTTTTGTACCCAGAAAATGGGAAAGGTGAGGGTCTGAATATTTATAAGTATGATGATATAAATGAAAGATGTGAATTAATAGATAATATTAGCCATGAACCCTTAGCAGATGCAATAATAACTGACGTTTTTGGTAATACGTTGTTGTTCACCACACGCGTTCCTAAACATAACGGAAACACCTTGTTGGTATATGATGTTAAAGACGGTCAATTGTTGTATAATCAAGAAATAACATTCAGTAGTAATTTGGCAAGGAATGCAGGTGACTGGTTTTTATATAATGGTGAGGTTTATAGACCAGCTCAGGATTGTAATATATCCTATGGGAAATCTGTGATTTTACAAAAGGTTGAATTGAGGGATTCATTATATGTTTTTTCAGATATTCGAACAATAACATCTCAGAACGAAGATTATAACTTGGGATGTCATACATTTAATCAGTATAAAGGCATAGCTGTTGTTGATTCTTTAGGGTTCAGGTACAAATATGCCCAAAAAATCTTTATGGCTATATATCGGATTTATCATTTTATATTCAAACAAAACAACATATCATAATGCGATTATTGTTTTTTATTCATGGTTTAAGTGGAGGTGGTGCAGAAAGGGTGTTGGTGAATCTTTGCAATGAATTGGTTACTCGAGGCTATGAGGTTAGTATAACCATGCCTGAGTTTATGAATGTCTATACACTTGATAGTCGTGTTAATGTGTCAACATTTATCGGTTTACATAAGACTGATAGTAAAAATGTTATTGGCAAATTCATTAACTTTCTAAAGAATACTGTAGTAATTAACAGGAATGTACGCTTAATAATACGGGAAAACAAACCTGACATTATTATTACCTTCCTTGGTTTCTTCACTAGTTATATCCTTCTTCATCATAATAAAATACCAATTATTGCGTCGGAACATTATTCATTCAATAGAAAACTCCAGTTTTATAGAGTATTTCGTATTCGATATCTAAATAAGTTATTCGATTACGTGACATTTTTGACTAAAACAGATGTTTATCTAGCTCAAAGGTATTATACACACAGTGTTAGTATACCCAACCCTCTATCTTTTGACCCAATAAGTAATGAGAAGTACGAAGAACTTTTCCCCAAAAGAGCAAATATTTTAGCGGTAGGTAGACTTGATGCCTATAAGGTTAAAGGTTTTGATAATTTGATAGTTGCATTTTCTTCAATTGCAAAGAAACACCCAGATGTTTTCTTGGATATTGCAGGTGAAGGGAGTGAACAATCTATTAATATATTAAAAGAAATTTCAGAAAGTCATGGGGTTGGGAATAAAGTAAGGTTTTTGGGTTATTGTAATAATATTGATGAACTAATGAAAGATCACAGTATCTTTGTAATGTCTTCCAGGCACGAAGGGTTCGGAATGGCACTTGTGGAAGCGATGGCTTTAGGCTGTGCTTGTGTCTCTTTCGACTTAATTGGCCCAGGAGAGATTATTATTGATGGAATAGATGGCGTGATGGTAGAAAACCAAAATATCGAAGACCTTGCAATGAAGATAGAACTTTTATTGGATAATTCTCAGTTAAGGTATTTTTTGGGTTTACACGCAATTGAGGATATAAAACGTTTTAATCCAAATGCTATTACAAATAAATGGGAAATGGTTTTTAATAAAGTATTAGAACAACGCACAAAATGAATATTGTTATTTCAGGTGATTTCTGTCCCCAGAATAGAGTGTCAACAAAACTTGAACAAGGAGATTTTCAATCTGTTCTAGGCGAGGTTAAGAATTTTTTGTCAAAAGTAGATTATGCAATTGTTAACTTTGAATGCCCAATAACCTTTGGAGAAGAAAAACCCATAATAAAACAAGGTCCTAACCTTCAATGTACAGAAAAAGGATTAGATGCTGTTAAATGGGCTGGTTTTAATTGTGTAACGCTCGCAAATAACCATTTTTACGACTATGGGAATGAAGGGGTAAATAATACCATTGAAAAATGTAAAAGTATTGGGATTGATTATGTTGGTGGAGGAAAGAATTTGCAAGAATCCTCCTCTGTCTTGTATAAACAAATAGGAGGAAAGATTTTCGCAATAATTAATTGTTGTGAACATGAATTTTCTATTGCATCAAATTTACATGGCGGATCTAATCCGCTGAATCCTATTAAACAGTATTATGATATAAAAGAATCGAAAGCACGTGCGGATTTTGTATTGGTCATCGTTCATGGTGGACATGAGCATTGGCAATTGCCATCGCCCCGTATGCAGGAAACCTATCGATTTTTCATTGATGCGGGTGCAGATGCTGTTGTAAACCATCACCAGCACTGTTACAGTGGTTATGAGGTGTATCATGAAAAGCCAATCTTCTATGGTTTAGGAAACTTTTGTTTTGATCGAAAAGGTAATTGGGGAATAAAATGGCATGAGGGATATTTGGTGATGCTCACGTTTGATGATGAAAGAATTGGTTATGAGGTATTTCCATACCGTCAGTGTTTGGATAAACCATCTCTTGAATTTTTAGATAAGAATGCATTCGATGAAAAGTTAGCTCAGTTAAACCATATTATACAAGATGAGAAACTTCTTAGAATTGAGACGGAAAAGTATTACTCATTAGCGGTTGACAAAATGAGCGAGGTGTTTGAACCTTGCGATAGCCGACTTTATTTGGCAGGGAGAAGACGTGGATGGTTGCCATCTTTGATTTCAAAGAAACGTAAATTGTTAGCAGAAAATACTATCTGCTGTGAGTCTCACCGAGACAAGATGATATATTATTTGGAAAAGGAATAATAATTAACATTAAATGAGTATATGCCAAGAATAAAGACAATAATCAATAAATTGGTTATGAGTGCCAACTTTTTGTTTTCAGACGAAGCGTACTTAAAACTGCTGTTTCGTCTGAGAATGGGTTATCCTCTTAATCTGGATAATCCAAAAACATATTCTGAGAAACTTATGTGGCTGAAGCTTCATGACCATAATCCGGATTACACTAAGTTGGTGGACAAATATGCTGTTAAAGAGATTGTTGCTCAAAAGATAGGAGAGCAGTATGTGATCCCTACACTTGGCGTATGGAATCGGCCGGAAGAGATAGACTGGGAGTCGTTGCCGAATAAGTTCGTGCTTAAGACTACGCATGGCGGTGGCAATACAGGGGTTGTCATTTGTAGAGATAAGACATTTTTTGACAAAGAAAAAGCTATCGAAAGGCTGAATAAAAGCCTCAAACAGGATATTTACAAGACCCTTCGGGAGTGGCCGTATAAGGATGTGCCTCGCCGAATTATAGCCGAGCAGTTTATAGAAGGCGAGAATAACGACCTTCCTGATTATAAGTTCTTCTGTTTTAATGGGGAAGTAAAGGCTTTATTTATTGGAACAGAAAGAGAAACAGGAAATGTGAAGTTTGATTTTTTTGATGCGGACTTTAACCACTTGGATTTGGTTCAGACACATCCTATGTCTGGCAAACAAATACAAAAGCCAGAATGTTTTAATGAAATGAAAGAGGTAGCGAACATTCTATCCAAGGACATACCTCACGTACGTATTGATTTGTACGAAGTTAATGGTCAGATTTACTTTGGTGAGTACACTTTCTATCATCACGGTGGTTGTGTGCCATTCCATCCCCAAAAGTGGGATGATGTCTTTGGCTCTTGGATTACACTTCCAAAGAAAAAATAATTATGAATATACTCGTTATTACTCCTGATTACCCGGACCGATATAAAGTACACTATCCCTTTGTTAAGCAACTCGTGGATGAGTTCGCTAGACAAGGACATAAGTGTACAGTGATTGCACCCTATAGTATAACAAAGAACAAGCGGTTCTATCCGGCAAAAGAATACGATGGAGAAGTGATGGTGTATCGACCCAATCATCTGTCGTTCTCTAACTTCAAAATAGGAAAAATAAAGCTTTCGGACTATTTTCGCAGAAAAGCAATTAAAAGAGCTACGAAATGGCTCTCCTCAAAGCCCGACTTGGTATATTGTCATTTTTGGGGATGTGCCATAGAAGCGTACCCATACACCAAAGCCAATAATATTCCTTTATATGTGGCAACAGGTGAGAGTTCCATTTCAGCCTTTAATAATACAAGAGAGATAACATCTGAAATGTGCAATTACATTAAGGGCGTGATATGTGTATCATCGAAGAACAAAGAGGAAAGTATTTCTTTAGGACTTACAACCTCAGATAAATGCCTTGTTAAACCCAATGCTGTTAACAGTGAACTGTTTAGAAAACTAGATAAATTCGGGTGCAGGAAGAAGCTGGGACTTCCGCAAGACGCATTCATTATCAGTTTCGTCGGGGCCTTTATTGAAAGGAAGGGCGTAAAACGTGTTGCCGATGCCATCAAAATGATAGAAGGCGCCCCTGTCTATTCCTGTTTCATAGGACGAGGTGCGCAAGATCCTGACTGCGAGAATATCCTGTATAAGGGGGGAGCGCTCCATGAACAGATTCCAGAATATCTCAATGCATCTGATGTTTTTGTTTTGCCGACACTTGCAGAAGGTTGCTGTAATGCTATTGTAGAGGCAATGTCATGTGGTCTGCCAATTATCTCCTCTAACCTTCCCTTTAACTGGGATGTGTTGGATGACAGTAACTCTATTATGATAGATCCTAACGATGTGGGT
Source organism: uncultured Prevotellaceae bacterium (assembly GCA_902775075.1). Next base: position 41,271 of record CACYKX010000002.1, read on the forward strand.
GCAATAGCGAATGCAATGACAAAGTTGCGAGATGATGTTGTATTAAGAGACCGAATGGCAGAAGCTTCATTAAAGAAAGCAACATCCCTTACAATTGATAAAAGAGCAAATGATATTATAATTTTTATTGAATCATCTTTATAAGAATAAGAAATATACAATATAAAACAATGAAACCCAAGATTGTTTTTGTTTTAAATGCCAATTCAATAACCCGCTGCCAAAAAAGAGTGCAAGAGTTTATTGACCAAGGCTATGCAGTGGATGTGTATGGTTTTGACCGTGGTGGTGAAACTTATGCTAAACCAACAAACTATTCCATAAAGACCATCGGTTACCATACGGTGTCCATGAGTTATTACAAGCGGTTTTTGGTCATTATAAAAGCACTTAAGAAACTGCACCAAAAATATAAGCATCAGAAAGATGTGATATTTTACTATTTCTTTTTCGATGTGGCGTTTGCCGCTTCGTTGGTGTCAAAACGCCCCTATGTTTATGAAGAGTCAGATATTCCATACGCAAACATTGGCAATTCATTTCTGCTTAACTACCTAAAGCGAAAAGACAAAAATATCATTCGTAAATCACTTATGACAGTGATGACCTCGGAAGGTTTTGTCAACTATCATGGACTGGAAAACCAACGTGATAACATACAACTTGTACCTAACCGAGTGAATCCTGCCCTGCTTCAATTGCCATATACCCATAAGATTCTTGATGCAGAACATCTTTCTATTGGATTTGTAGGAGGGTTCCGATACCAATCCGTATATAACTTTGCCGAAGTGGTGGCCTGCTACTATCCACAAATCACTTTCCACGTTTTTGGAACCTTGATGGAGAATGTATCAAAGATTCAGGAATTATCCCAAAAACACAAGAATGTTATTTTGCACGGCATATTTAAAAACCCGCAGGACTTGCCATCAGTTTATGAGCAACTTGATTTGGTTCTTGCCACATACGACGTGACAAGTATCAATGCACAATATGCAGAACCCAATAAGATGTATGAATCCATTTTCTTCCGTGTACCCATCATCGTAAGTAAAGGCACTTTCTTGTCGGAAAAGGTAAATCGTTTGGGGATAGGTTATGCCGTTAATGGGTTAGACAAGGAAGAGATAAAGAGCTTTCTTTACTCCTTGAATAATGAAGATATAGAACTAAAGATTAAATGTCTAAATGCAGTTCCGCAAATAGAGACAGTGAATGAGAATCCTTCATTGTTTGCATATTTAAGCAACAAAATATAATCATAATCAAAAAGGGAATGATCAAGTCAACTATTAAGAATTTCTCCAACCTACTGAGAAAGTTGTTGTTAAAACTGTATAAGAATAACATAGGCGGCCATTCTGAAATCTGCAAGGAAGCCTATCTGACCCACAGTGTAATAGGTGATTATTGCTATTTGGGTATGTATAGCTATTTTAACCATGTGCGTATGGGGAATTATTGCTCAGTCTCCGGATATGTCACGATAGGCGCAATGGAGCATGATTACAAAGATGTGTCAACGTCAACTCATCTTGGCGATGGAGGCTATTCTGATCATATCACAGAGATAGGTCATGATGTGTGGATTGGTGCGCAGACGGTGGTGAGGCAAGGTGTGAGAATTGGTGATGGCGCGGTGATTGGTGCTAATAGCTTTGTTAACAAGGATGTCCCCCCGTACGCGATTGCTTTCGGTACTCCGATTAAAGTATATAAATATAGGTTTGACGATCGGACTATAGAAAAAATACGCGAGAGCGAATTTTGGAAATATCCTCCAAAGGATGCAAGGCGCATTATAAACGAACTGAAAAAAGAAGATCGAGTATGGACATTGAAATAAGGCAACTTGACCGCAATACACTATCAGATCAGTTGATGGTTTACCGAGCTGCGTTTAATTCGTCTAAGGATTACGATGAGAACAAGGCAATGTGGGTAAGAAAACACTACGAGAATCCACTTGGAGACTCTCTTGTTTTCGGTGCCTACTGCGAAGGAAAATTGGCTGGCATGAATTCATATATGCCAGTGAATTATATGTATCAGGGTAGGATAATACCGCTTCTGCAATCGTGCGAGAGCGGAGTAATGCCTGAATTTCAAGGGAAAGGAATATGGTCGAAAGTGGTGCGATATGCCATAGAGTATATTTTACATGAAACAAAATATCAAGCAGTAATAGGCTTTCCCAATTATATTAACTCGTACCCTGGATTTAAAAAAATGGGATGGGAAACGCTCTTTGATATGGAGAACTATGTACTGATAAACAACAGTAAGGCTTTCGCTGAAACTGTCTTCAAAGAACGTAAAATTCTAAAAGTTTTGGGTCGATTGGGCTTCCTACAAAGAATAGGAATCGCTTATGCCGGATGTGGATATGGTAATTATTCAATAACAACTTGCGGCACGGAGGATTTAATTTGGGATATCAGTACTGATGCTTGTTCGGTGACTCATACGGTGGAATTGCTAGAGTGGAAAAAGCGGTACAAAGGCATCAAGACGATTGCGATTAAGAAAGACGGAAAGACTGTGGCTACTGGTATATACAGTCTTGGTGATTATAATGGGGGTAAGATTGTAAAACTTGAAAAATGCTGTGTTGATGAAGCGTCAACCATCTCGTTGAAGAAAGCGATTGCTTTGTTATGTAAATATTTACAGAGGCAACACCCTGATGCTGCCTTTGTCCGGGTATGGACAATGCCAGATTCAAACTGGTCTTCTACACTAAAGCAGTTGCTTTTTATGAAATCCTCACATCCCAATCCCTTTATCATTAAGCAAGAGGGAAGTGAGTTCTCAAACAAGCAATGGAGTCTCTCCTTTTTTGATTTGGACTAAAAAAAGTATTCAATGGTAGTATTAATGTACCACGACATTGTCACAGCTGATGACAAGACAAGTGGATTCCAAAATGAAAATGCCTTTCAATATAAGGTTGAGGAGCAAGCCTTCGAAGCGCAGGTGAAAGCCCTGCAAGGTAAGGATATTGTCTTCACATTTGATGACGGCGGAGAATCGTTCTATACCAAAGCTGCCCCTATCTTGGAGAAGTATGGCTTCAAAGGAGTTTTCTTTATCAGCACCAAATATATAGGCACACAGGGATTCTTGGATAAAGAACAAATGATTGCTTTGGCAGCCAAAGGCCATATAGTGGGATCACATTCACACACCCATCCCGAAATTTTCACAAAACTGTCGAAGGATGAGGTTCGCGAGGAATGGCTGAAATCGTATGAGATTTTGCAAAGCATCTTGGGCGAAAAAGACTTCCCCATGTCAATACCCAACGGCTATGCATCGAAAACCATTATGCAGGAAGCCATTGATTGCGGATTTACCGACATCTATACGTCACAGCCTACCACAAAGGTAAAAACATTCCTCGGTCACAAGGTGATTGGCCGCTATGTGGTGCATGAAAACATGACAACAGAAGATGTGCTGTGCATTGTGACCAGCAAAGGCACAAAGATGAAAATGGCCATGAAATGGTATGTGCTGAACATGGTGAAAGGTGTGCTGGGTTCATCATACGATAAAATCAAAGCAAAAGTTTTACATCATTAATTCAAACTATGTTAACCGTTATTTGCCCCATCTATAACGAGGAGAAATATATTGCTCGTTGTATAGAAAGCATTATGCAACAGGACTATCCAAAGGGCGATTTGGAGGTGCTGTTTGTTGATGGTATGAGTACCGACCGTACAAGGGAAATCATTGCTTCTTATCTGCCGCAATGTCCCTATCTGCGAGTGCTTGATAATCCAGATAAGATTGTACCATACGCCATGAACAAGGGCATCAGCGAGGCAAAGGGCGATGTTATTATGCGCATTGATGCCCATACTTTTTATGAACCCAATTACTGCTCAGCTATTGTGAAACGGCTAAAGGAGCTGGATGCCGACAATGTGGGCTGCGTGTGCAAGACCGATGTGCTGAACAAAACGCCCAAGACCTTGGCCATTCGTGAGGTGTTGAGCAACAAGTTCGGGGTGGGCAATTCGGCTTTCCGCACTGGCATCGACGGTGTGAAAGAAGTGGACACAGTGCCTTTCGGCTGTTGGCCTAAACGGGTGTTTGAGAAATATGGCCAGTATGATGTGCGATTAGTTCGTAACCAGGATATTGAGCTGAGCAAACGTATTATTAACGGTGGTGGCAAGATATTTATCATTCCCGATACCTTCTGCACCTATCTGGCACGTGAAACTTTCCGTGGCTTGGCCAAAAACAACTTCGGCAACGGTAAGTGGAATATTCTCACGGTATATTATACCCGTCAGATGAAATCCCTCTCGTTGCGCCATTTCATCCCGCTGTTGTTTGTGCTGGGTTTGATTGTGCCAACGCTGGTAGGCATCTTCTGGCATCCGGCATTGTTGCTGTCGGCCTTTGTGCTGGTAATGTATCTGCTGGCCTTGGGAGCAGTGAGTGCCAAGCTTGCCGCAAGCAAGCACTTGAACTTTTTCTACCTCCTTTGGAGTTTCATCACCCTGCATTGCAGTTACGGATGGGGCTCGCTGATGGGGATATTGTCGTTGCCGTTTACGAAAAGATAACACACTCAATATACATGCACGAAGAGGTGTTTTTTTCACTGTTGCGTGCGGGACTTTGGGAGGGTGATGTAAAGGTTAGCGGTGAAAGGTTAGTGGTTAGCGGTTCGGACGTGATGCGGCTGGCTGAGGAGCAATCGGTGGTGGGGCTTGTCACTGCTGGGGCGGAATGGTTCACGGTGCATGGTTCACGGTTCATGATTCCGCTTACGGAAAAGTTGAAGTTATTGGGCAAGTGTCAGTTGATTGAGCAGCGAAATGTGGCCATGAACCAGTTTGTGGCCGGGTTGATAGGCCGGATGCGAGAGGCTGGCATAAATGCCCTGCTAATGAAGGGGCAGGGATTGGCCCAATGCTATGAACGCCCAATGTGGCGCGCGTGTGGCGATGTGGACCTCTTTCTGGACGACGACAACTATGAGCGTGCAAAACAGTTTCTGCAGCCCTTGGCCTCGCGTGTGGACAAGGAGGCACCCTATTCGAGACACCTGGCGATGACCATCGACACCTGGACAGTGGAACTGCACGGGTATCTTCGTTGCGGACTATCGAAGCGGGTTGACCGCGAGTTGGATGCGTTGAGAAGGGAAGAGTTTGCTGGCGGCAAGAAGCGAACCTGGATGAACGGCAACACACAGGTTAGCCTGCCCAGTGCCGACTGTGACGCGGTTTATGTCTTTGTCCACTTCTTGAACCATTTCTACAAGGGAGGCATCTGTATGAGGCAAGTGTGCGACTGGTGCCGCTTGTTGTGGACCTATCGTGAGGCGGTGGATGTGCCACAGTTGGAGAGGCATCTGAACCGCATGAAACTGCTTGATGAATGGAAGGGATTTGCAGCCTTGGCGGTTGAGAAGTTGGGGATGCCCGATGAGGCGATGCCGCTGTACGACAGGGATGACCAATGGAAACGCAAAGCCGACAGGATATTGGATTTTATGTTTGAAAAGGGCAACAGGGGGTCTGATTATTATGGCAAATATCCATACCTAATCCGCAAGTTTTGCTCGATGAGAAGGAGGCTGGCGGATGTAGCCCATCATTGCCGCATATTTCCACTTGGAGCGATGCGCTTCCTGCCCAACATCATGTTCCATGGCCTGAGGTCGGCAGCGAGAGGGGAGTAGGCGGTAAAGTGAAGAGTTAAAAGTGAAAAGTTAAAAGTTAGCTTAATAATTAAAAGATCATGATACTGAAATGGATATTCGACCGATTGGTTTCGTTCATCGGTCTTCTTTTTTTTGGGCCAGTGCTGGTCGTTGTGGCTATAATGGTAAAGGTGAAAATGCCAGGTGGCCCAGCATTCTTTGTGCAAGACCGTGTGGGCAAAGGTGGCAAACTATTTAAGTGCCACAAGTTCCGCACCATGACGGTGAAACACAATGGCAGCACCGTGAGTGTGGCTGGCGACAGCCGTATCACACCTCTCGGTGCAAAACTGCGTCATTACAAGTTGGACGAACTTCCCGGGTTGTGGGATGTGCTGATTGGCAATATGAGCTTTGTTGGCCCACGCCCTGATGTGCCAGGCTATGCCGACAAATTGGAGGGTGATGACCGCGATGTGCTGAAATTAAGACCTGGTATTACTGGTCCCGCTACATTGAAATATCGCTTGGAAGACGAGTACCTTACCAATGCACGACAGCTCGTCTCTAACCTTAACGTTAACCTTGACCTTGACAAAATGACGGATCAGGAGGTGGCGGTGTGGTATAATGATAACGTGATTTATCCCGACAAGGTGAGGTTGAATTGCTATTATTATCGCCATTATTCCTTCATCAAGGATATACAGATGATTTTCTGCACTGTGCTTGGGAAGAATATGAAGTATGCAGGTGAGGTGATTTAGTTTAGCGTTTATAGTGTATAGTTTATAGTCAGTTGGAAAGTTTATAGTTGATGGTTTGAAGTTCTAATGGTGATTAATCAGTCGTTATTAAATCAATTGACCGAGCAGGCTAAAGCTTCACCAAGATTGCGGATGAATTACGACCTTCGTAATTCTGAAGATGATGGCTCGCAAAGGATGCTGAATGCTATCGAGCCAGGATCGCCCGAGCGTATCCACAGGCATCAGCATACTTCTGAAACCGTTGTTTGCATCCGTGGCCGTGTGGTGGAAGAATTATATGACGAGTTGGAGCGCATTTGCATTGAATCGATAGTATTAACACCTAACGGCCCAATTGTGGCGGTTAACATCCCTGCCGGCCAATGGCATTCTATACGTGCCGTTGAGTCGGGTTCAGTAGTGCTATCGTGCAAGGATGGGAGATATGAACCGCTGGGGGATGTTGACATACTTTCGCTTTAGTTGATTGAATATGGTAATAGACGATAAAGTTTTAGACGAATTATCTGAGAAGGCCAAGGCTTCGCCCCGTTTGCGCATGAACCTGAATTTTCATCAATCATTGGATGAAAAGTGCCATCGGTTTCTGAATGCCATCGAGCCTGGTTCTATGGTGCCTATTCATCATCATCCCACTAAGGAAGAATCATTCATCCTGTTAAAAGGTAAATTGCGTGTTACAACCTATAACGACGACGGTACGGTTATAGAGAGCCTTATCCTCAATCCACTGGAAGGCCGCTACGGAGTGAACATCGGCAAAAATGTGTGGCACACGATAGAGGCCTTGGAATCAAGCGTGATTTTCGAGTGCAAGGATGGACCGTTTGTGCCGCATGAGGTGGAAGGAATTCTAAATGTAACCTTGAAATAAAAGATTTAGATAATAACAATAATAACATACTATGTTCAATTTAGACAAATTTATTGCTGACTCGGTGACGTTCCGTCCGAGCAGCATGTTCGAAGCAGATATTCAGGCCAATGCCGAAACATTAACTCGAGAGATAAAAGGTAAGAAAGTGTGCGTGATTGGCGGGGCTGGCTCGATTGGTTCCAGCTTTATCAAGGCCGTGCTCCGCTTTGAGCCTGCTTCGGTAGTGGTGGTCGACCTCAACGAGAACGGCCTGGCCGAATTGGTGCGCGACGTGCGCTCCACCGAAGGATTGTTTGTTCCAGAAGAATTCCGCTGCTACACCCTCAACTTTGCCGACCCGATTTTTGAAAGAATTTTCCGTGAGGAGCACGGCTTCGATATCGTGGCCAACTTCTCGGCACATAAGCACGTGCGCAGTGAAAAGGACAGATACTCGGTGCAGGCCTTGATTGAAAACAACGATATTAAAGCCAAGAAATTAATGGATTTGCTCACCGTTTATCCTCCTAAGCATTTCTTCTGCGTGAGCACCGATAAGGCTGCTAATCCAGTCAATATTATGGGAGCTTCCAAGCGTATCATGGAAGACTTGGTAATGGCTTATAATAAGTACTTCAAAGTAACTACTGCTCGTTTCGCCAACGTGGCCTTCTCAAATGGCTCGTTGCCAGATGGATGGATACATCGTTTGCAGAAGAAGCAGCCGCTGGTGGCCCCGAGCGACGTGGAGCGTTACTTCGTGTCGCCCCAGGAGAGCGGCCAAATCTGTATGTTGGCCTGCATCCTCGGCAACGGCGGTGAGGTGTTCTTCCCCAAGCTGGGCGAAGACCAGATGCTCACCTTCTCGGCCATCTGCGATGAGTTTGTAAAGGCCGAAGGATTTGAGAAGAAGCAATGCGCTAATGATTCTGAAGCGGTCTCTTACGCATCTAATATGGGCTATGATAGCACGATTTATCCAGTGGTTTACTTCGGCTCTGACACTACAGGCGAGAAGGCCTACGAGGAGTTCTACGTGCCAGGCGAGAAGATTGACATGCAGAGGTTCATGGCTCTTGGTGTAGTGGAGCAAACCACAAGACACGATATGGAGGAGGTGAACGGATTCTTCACGAAGCTGGAATCCCTCTTCGCCAACCCCGACTTCACCAAAGCCCAAGTGGTTGAAGCCATAAAGGAGTTCATCCCGAACTTCGAGCATGAGGAGAAGGGTAAGAACTTGGACCAGAAGATGTAGGTTGGATTACAGTCTATGAAAGCAGTTTTGAAAGGTGTATGGCAGTTTTGTAGGTATTTGTTTTGGCCAAGGTGGAGATGATATGACACAAGATGAAAGATGGTTGGCTCGGTACAATGAAGTAAAGAGCTTCATTGAGGCAAATCATAGGAACCCTTCAAAATATTACGATGAAAAAAAACTGATGGTGCATTTCCTGAAAAGAGGGAGGAAATTGATGAATGCTGGGGAGTTGGCAGAGCCAAGGTTGGGTATGTTTAAGGAATTGCTTGAGTTGAGTGAACGGTATAGGAGGAAGAATCAGTACGAGTAACTTAGGATTATTTGTGCTACCTTTAAAAGAAGTATATCTGATGTTATAATGGCGATAATGTATTAAAAGTTTATGGAACGTCCTTATAAATTCTTTTTTTGGACTCTGGTCATTGTTTCAATGGTAGCCTTGATAGGGGTATATGTGTGGCGGCTTGGGGAACTTCAATTTGCAACCACGCCGGATGCTTTTGGTTTGTTTGGTGATTATGTTGGCGGCGTTTTAGGGGCTTTTACTGGTCTTGTGAGCGTTGTGTTTCTTTATTACACTTATAAAAAGCAGACGGAGATATTTGAGACTCAAAGAAATCAAACAGAATTACAACAATTTGAACAGACTTTCTTTCATTTGTTAGACAATTTCAGTATTTTGCGTCAACAAATGAATAATAAATCAGAAAGGACACAAGGGCTTGCTTATATTCATTCTGTCAGGTTGTTGATAGAGAAAGATATTGACAAGATATGTAATGAGAAAGGTGCTTTCGATGTTCTGAACTCCCTTGAAACTAGACAGAAGATAGAAGAAATTTATAAGACTGCCTTCATTTCTGAGTCAGACCAGTTGGGCCATTATTTCCGCTCACTATACCATCTCCTTAAATACATAAAAGAGCATTGTCCGAAAGAAAAGGATAAGAAATTGTATTTCGATCTTGTTCAGGCTCAAATGAACACTGACGAGTTGTATTTGACGTGTATAAACGGTATCAGTAATTATGGGAGAAAGAAACTGCACCCATTGTTAAATGATTCATCCTTTTTGGAGAACCTTGCCATTGATGAGAACGAAAGCATCCGATGGCTTGTGTATTTCTACTATCCTAAAACAAAACGGAAAAACCCAAATGGCGTAAGGAAAAATGTTATTTTTGTGGCAGGAACAGCAGGCACGCGAAAGGGGTCTTTGGCGAGGATGCTTTTAGCAGAGCATTTGCCTGCACGTATTACCTCAATTCAAGGAATGTTACTAAGGGCAAATTGCATGCCGACTGAATTGATGAAGAACCAACAGACGCTTAAGAAGTTGTTGGCCACTACTATTGATCCAGACGACATCTATGTTATCAATTGCAAGTTTTGTCAGTTAAATAATGATGGTACTAACGAACAGCTTCCGATGTCGGTTTATGATGGTGTTAATCCGATAGCGGTGATATACTTGCAATCATCTATAGAATATATGATCAAAAGTATAGGTCGCGATGACAAGATAAGGCTGAATGAAACATTAGCTGAGATTTATCGTGAAAATGAAGAAACAGCTGCTTCGGATTATGCTGCCGCTAAAAACGTACCGTTTTATAAGTATGATGTAAGCGATTTGAATAAGGTTGTAGAAAAGATAATAAAAATAGTTGCAGATAATAGTTAAATCAATGGAACAACTTGAATTATTTCCGGGTTCAGGCATAAGCGAGCAAGAACGGCTATATATTATTGGTAATGGTTTTGATATCCATTATGGTATAAAGTCCAAATATTGGGACTTCCAGGAATGGGTGAAAAAGAACAAGAATGCATCAGCTCTGGTGAGCTTAATGGATATTTTCTTCAGCAACGACCGCGAGTTTTGGGGTGATATAGAAAATGCGCTTGGGGAATATGATGAAGCGGCTATAACCAGTTATTGCGAGCCTGATAATCCTGAAGATTTCAAATACGACCATCCCGGGCAGTGGCAAGACGGGGTGGAAGGTGGCATTCCTTGGATTTTTGGTCAAGCGATGGATGCGTTTCGTGACGCTTTTGACAAATGGGTTCAAAGCATCGACATTAACCATGTCGTGGCAGATTTGTATATACCTCAAGCTTCAAAATATTTGACATTTAATTACATCGAGACGCTTGAAAGAGCCTATTATGTGCCTGCCCAGAACGTTCTTCACATACATGGGTGCAGATTGAATCCAAACGATGAGTTTATATTAGGTCACGGTAACCTTAGGGATGAAGATGGTCCTCTATTGGATGAAAGTATTGACTTACCTTATCAGAATGCCTACAGTGAAGTCATTAAGATAATGAATGGTTGGAAAAAATCACCGAAGCAACTCATTGAGAAAAACAGTGGCTTCTTCCATTCCTTGAAAACATGTAAGGGGGTTTGCGTGATGGGACTCTCATATAGCGTAATAGATTTGCCATATCTTGATGAGGTGGCATCAAAAGTTGCGCCCAATTGCAATTGGTTATTGTATTATTTCTCGGAAGATGACAAGCATAGAGCCGAAGCCTTTGCTAAAGACAGGGGGCTGGTAAACTTTCAGCTATTGAAATTTGAGTGAAAGGAAAGAACAATACCACTTATTCAACAATAAAAAAGTTTGTTTTAGAGCACTATGAAGTATCCTACTTGGAATGAGTTTCTTGGAAAGTATCCTGACAATCCACAGGGTGCTTTTGAAGCGTTATGCCGTTTGTTGTTCCGTTCAAGATACGGGATAGGGGATACTTTGCCCTATTTTTTCAACAATGCAGGTAATGAAACCGTTCCGATAAATGTCGGTAATGAGGTGATAGGTTTCCAATCAAAGTTTTTTGACGATGATTCTATAGGCGACTCTCAGGCAAATCAGATAAAGCATTCCATCGAAAAGGCTCACACGCATTATCCAGAACAAACCAAAATTATCGTCTATACCAAATCCACGTTTGGTAATCCACAAATAGGTACTCAAATAACAAAAAGACAGATAGATATTGAAGAAACCGCCAAAGATTGTTCAATGTCCATTGAGTGGATGTTTGGCAACAATATTCTTGATGCGGTGGCAAAAATGCCATTGGCATATAGCTTGTTTTTCGACACGGGTTCCAATCTTAACCATCTGCCCCAATCTTTGGTGAAATTGAATCAATTGAATTTCAATAATATCAGTTCTTCGATACAATATGGGGAGAATGTGATTGAAATAGACAGGACAAAAGAAGTGTCTGAAATTAAAGAGTTTATTTCGAATGGTAGGAATGTGTTGGTGTATGGTGAAAGCGGTTCGGGTAAGTCGGCCATAGTAAAACGGTACTGGCAGGAAAGCATAGTGAATCAGGAGCAGATTATCTACTTCACGAGAGGCTCTCAGTTCGATACAAATTCTGTCAATGACCTTTTTTTGATGGATGAGGAGTATTCATACATTGGTTTCCGTGATTTCTTTGATGGTTTTGCAAAGAAGATTGTTGTAGTTGACTCTGCTGAACGGTTAACCGAAATAGAAAACCGAATGGTACTTCAATTGTTGTTGGAAGGGTTGGTAGAGAAGGGCTGGCAGTTTATTTTTACCTGCAAGAGTAATACTTATGATGATATCAGGTCGTTGCTTAGGGACTTGAAGGTGAGTGTTGAGGATGTGAGTGTTGACACATTGCTGGAGGATGAATTGCGGAAGTTGGGTGACAAGTACCATATTGGTTTACCCCAAAACGAAAAGGTTCTTCAACAATTACGTATTCCATTCTATTTGGCAAGATATTGTGAGTTGGGAAGTAAAACTATTGCAACACCAGAGGCTTTCAAGGAAGAAGTTTGGAAGCAAAAAGTGAGAGGCACAATTAGGGGTGGGGAACAAAAGAAAAGAGAGGAATGCTTGCTCCAAATAGTCAAAGAACAGCAATTCAGTAGCGCATATTTTGTGAACCCGATAGGGTTGGATTATGAGACAGCCTACAAGCTGGTTTCAGAGGATGTTTTAATAGAGCAGGCTCACAAAGGTTATGCTGTAAAGCATGATTTATATGTGGATTGGGCATTGGAATATATTGTTGAGCAGGATTTCGGGAAGGTGGAGAATTGTGTCACGTTATTAAAAGAAGCTCCCAAGAGCATTTCTTATTTGAATGCATTCGCGAGATGGCTGATGTGTATCATCGACAATGACGACATACGAGTGAGAACGATAATGGACGCTTTGGTTCGTGGTGATGTGAATAGACAGTGGAAACATTGTTTGCTGTCATGTGTGGGCAATTCAAATAATTATGCCACATCGTTTTTTTCGTTGTATAGTGTTTCGCTGAAAGAGCATAATTATTCCTTGTTTGACCAATTCGTTGATGTATTGGATGTGTCATGCAAAAAAGTAACACAGTATTTTGAGTATAAAGGCGAACGTTATCCCGTTTTTAAATCTGTTGGAAAGGGTTGGGATGAGGCGGTTGCATTTGTGTTTGCCAACAGGGATGATTATTATTTCAATCATCTGGGAAGCGTTCAGAAATTGCTTGACGGTTACTCCAGTTTTGGTAATAAAGGAGCAGCGATGACGCAAGCTGCGTTATTGTCATTGTATCTATTTAACTATATTGCTGATATTAGAAAGAGGGATGAGTCCATTTGGGTTGATGGCATTGACAAATGGAGTGAACTTACATGTAAATACGCATTTGGTATTCGTAAAGAATTACATGAGGTCTTCAGGCAGGTAATTGACAACAAGTGGGTGCGGCACAGAGATCCTTATTCTGAGTTGATCAGTTACATACTAAAAGACCAGAACCATGTTTCCAAAACAATGTTATACATCACTTGTCTGGATGATGTTATTGAGTTGATGGAATTGTTTTGGAGTGAGCAGCCAGAAGAAGACGACCAACATGTTTTCGGTTATTCGAGATCGATGGAGAGTGAGCATTTTTTTGGCCTTAATGAAGAGGACGGTATTCACATGGCTTTTTTCCCGTCAAGTCCTTATCAGACACCTATACAAATGTTGTTTGATGCAGAACAATTATTGAACACAACTGAGAAAACCACAAAAGTCATTGATTTTATTGTCAGGTTTGTCAATCAATGTGTTGATTATTATATTCAAAGGTGCAAATATGAACAGGTGGTGAAGTTACCTGTGCGGTTGGCTGATGGTTCATCTCAAATGATAATTGCGTCCCAATCGTTATGGAATATGTATAGAGGTACGGCAAACCTATCAATGCCCAATGTGCTTGAAAGCATACACATGGCTCTGGAAGTGTATCTTCTTGATATGACAGACCTCAAAAAGAACCCGGATTGGAAGTATGTAAAAGAGATATTGTGGAGAATCTTAACCACGTCACATTCGGCATCTATATATTCTGTTGTGGCCAGTGTTGCGGTGGCACATCCTGATGACTTGTTCGATATATTGCTTTTTCTGTGCCAAAACATCGAATTCCTGGCATTGGATTTGAACAGATGCTCGCACGAAATTACATCCAATTCACGTTCATTTATTTATAACCGTCATGAGAATTGGTGGACAGAACGCGACCGGTCGAACAAGTTGCCTCATAGACAAGAGCATTTGGAATCCGTTTTGCTCAAAAGCCAGGTGGTTTATGACAATGCAGGAGACAATGATTCAAAGCAAAAATTACTACAAGCATATCATGTTGTTGATGAGTTGAAAAGACAAGCAGCCAACTTGAATGGAACTGACTCCATTTATGGATTCATTGCTGCCAGAATAGATTACCGTTCACACAAAAAGCGTGAAGTTGTGTTAAAAAATGGTGTTGTGGCCGTACAATTGACTCCCAATCTGACACCTGAGTTGAAAGCAGAAAGCAAGGAGGTGGAAGAGTTTGCCAACAAAATGGAAGCCATGAGTGTGAGACTTTGGGCAGATAAAACATTCAAGGGCGATAAGAACGGTTTAAAAGGGAACCCGTATGCTGCCAACCCCAAGAAAGCTCTTACTGTGATAAGGGGGATTGAAAGGCAAATAGAAAAGCAGTCCGGCGATATGATACTCTTCCCCGGTGATGAGTATGTTCCATATATGGCCAGTGCAGTGCTGCTGATGCATTGTCGGGACATGTTGTCTGACCGTGAGAAAAAAGAGTGTTGGAAACGTGTGTTATTGGCATTGAAATCCCCAGGTGCCATGGCCTCTAATTCTGTGTCAGAATTCAATATTTGCATTTCGGCTATTCCGGTAATGATGGAATTGTATCCGAAGAAAGCGGATGTTTTTGCTCCAATAATAGCCAGTTATGTATCGGAAACATATACTTATATCAATGAACGGGTTTGTGACATAATGTCAAGGACTATCCATGACGGACAGTTATGGGAGTTGTATCCTTCGGTGATGTATGACGCTTTGGAGTTAATCAAGGTAAACCTTCCTAATGAAGATTTCGGTTCAATGGATGCCTCTTATGCTAATGCGGTATTGTGTTTGTTGACCTATGAACCATTAGAAAAGATGCGTAATGTGGGCAGAACCTGTTTGGACAAATTATCATCAAAATGGCAAGTCCAGCGGCATTATGAACAATTAGAAGATAAATCAAAGATTGCCGACAATGTGGCGAAATACCTGTTGTTTGCCCCTCAAAATGATGTTACGGCACTGATTCGTCCGTTTATACCATTTATTGGGAATGGTTCGTATGGCGAACCTTTGATAACAAACTTGCTTCTCAATGCTCCTCAATATGGTAAGTATGACAATTTCTGGACGATATGGTATGCTCTTTATGATAAAGTGACGGAACATCGGAGTTGGTACTATCAAGACGAGGTCTTGAATGAATACCTTCTGAATCCTCTATTTTTCAGAAGAGATTACGATGATTGGTTTAAGCTGGAAAGCAAAGACCTGGACTTTTTTGCTAGGATTGGAAAGAATGTTGGAGGTCATCCTGCTGTAGTATTTGCTCTTTCCAGAATGTTCGCTACCATTGGGAAGTGTTTTACTAAAGAAGCGATAGTCATTTTTTCTCAACTTATTGAGCAGCACAATCCAAGTCTGAAGGATTCCCAGAAAACAGTACTTTATTATCTGAATAAAATTGTGAAAAAGGTTTATGCTGAAAACATAAGCGATATTCAAGGTGATATGCGGTTGAAAGGGCAATTCACAACTGTTCTTGAATTTATGAGGAGAAACGGCTCAAATGAAGCCAACAATATTTTGATGTTACTATAATGGTAGTTCCAGTTAGTTATAGAGATTTACTGAAAAACTTTGCCTCTGACATACAAAATCCGGCTTGGGCTAAAGATTTGGTGTGCCTTGCCATAAGTACGGATGGTGTGATGACAGATAATGAAAAACAGTTGATTTGGGAAGAATGTGAAAATGGTGTTTCAGCACCATCGCAAAGCATTCCGCCAGGAATAAATGATACCTACCCCAAGGTTGAGCTGCTTAAGTTGGTTCATCATCATGGGGTGAATCAGTTGGCGAGTGGTCAAGAGATTGCGTTTTGCGAGGAAGGCATCACCCTATTATATGGTCAGAATCGTTCTGGAAAAAGTGGCTATTTCAGAATACTTAACCAGTTGGCTTTAGGCACTATTAATTACCAATTGTATCAAGATGTTTATAATTCCACACCGCCAGCGGAATCCATATCAGTGGAATTCAAAACAGACGGAACAGCACAGTCACCATTTAATTGGAATGGTTCTGATCTTAGTCCTGTCGATTTAAGGCATGTTCGTTGTTTTGACTCCAAATATGCTGTGAGTTTTTTGCAGCCTCGCGAAGGCAACACCTATTTGTTCGAAAGCTATAACCTTCGTGTTTTTCGTGCAATACACAATACCGTCAAATACATTAAAGAGGATTTAAGAGTTTCTATTGATCCTGTGGTTGACGGCAAATTCAATGCAATGTGTACTACGGCCTATAGGGATGTGTTAAACCAAGCTCTTCTTGTGGCTTTTCGTGAAGAATTGGACACTCTAGGAATGGGGGATCTTAAAGTGGATTTGGTGGTGGATGATTTGTTGGCAGATACCTCAAAGATTGCAGTGCGCATATCCAATGGTATTGATGTTAATTCTGTACTAAGCGAAGCGGAATTAAAGTGCGCTGCTTTGGCTCTGTTTTTGGCCGAATGTAAATTGATGGAGGTAAAACAGCCAGTCGTGTTTGATGACCCGGTGAATAGTTTGGACGCCCAGATTATTCAGAATTTTGCAGATCGCATTGTTAACCTTGCAAAAACGAACCAAGTAATAATCTTTACGCACAATGACTTGCTTATGTATGAATTGGTTGAGCACAGGGATGTCAAAGTGTTTAAGAATCAAACTTCTATTCGTATGTCTTCAAAAACTCACATGTTGGCTTATGATGTGTGTGCAGACATTAACGCTAAAGGTTATATATTGCCGCATGACAAAAGGAAGAGTGACTATTTTCTTGATTTGGCAGATCAATCTCTTCAGGTTTCACCTTTTTTGTCATCTGAGCCCACAATTATATATTTGAGGAGAGCAATTGAGGAATTGGTTGACGAAAAAGTTTTTAATAACCTAGCGCCGCTTCGCTTTCGAGGTCATAATGCAAATATAGAGTGGATAAAAATGGAGAATATGGTTAATGCTGGACAAGCAGGTGTTGATAAGGTAAGGGAATTGCGTCGTATACATGATAAACTTTCAGGTCGAGGCATCCATTCGGGTGCTTTGCCGTCTTTGTCTCAATCTGAATTAATGACTCTTTTGGTTCAATTGAGGGCGATTGTTTGAAATAGGACATGATTTTAAAAAATGAAGCTATACATTCTTGCATCAGGGAAAGACGCTAAGGGTACACAATTGGAGTATCTAACCAAGACTATGCTTGAGTCGTTGGGCTACGAATATGTGGCTACTAATGTTATTGAAGCCGGAGGTGATGAAATAGATGTACTCGCCAAAAGAATGATACCAACGATAGGCAAGACACAAGAATATCCATTGGTTTGTGAATGCAAGGCTCACGAAAGGCCTATTACAATGGATGATTGGTTGAAGTTTCAGGGGAAAGTACATAAACAGCAGAGGTTGAATGGCAATACTCACGGTCTAATGATTGTATTGAACGAGGCTAATGGTAATGTGAAAGGCGATTATGCCCAAACAGATTACAACGACATCCAGTTGATACAGGGTAATGAATTAATAGAGCCGCTATCGAAAACATTTCATTTAGAACCGGTAAATGTGGCACGCGAAGAGATTTCTCATCTAACAAATCAAACGGTAGTGTCTATTGATTTGATTCTCTATGAGAAAGAGATTTATTGGCTGTTCACTTTCGCCAATGGTGAATTTTCAATTTTTGATAAGAACTACAATTCTCTTCAACCCGATATAGAGAAAACCGTTATTCCTATATTAGAGAAAACCACGCCGTTTCTTTCTACTTCGTATAAAAATGTCAGGAAAGAGTATGAACTGCTTCAACGGAGAGACCTTGTAAAGGTGGTTATCTGTTGGCATTTGATGAAGGGGGAAATGACCTTTCAGGATGCCATTAGCGATGTGGTGAATTTAACTAAAGGAGGTATTATTCCAGAAATGAAAGACGTTGAGGAGGTTGCGCCCACGATACCATTCGTTCTTGTGGATTCAGAGGCCAGGATTTTAAAGCTGAGAAGTGAAGATGAAATTGATTATGTCGTTTTCTATAATTATCTTTTGAATGGTCCTGCAATACCGTCGCTTCTTTTCGATGATTACTATCTTCAGCATATTGATGATGATTTGTTAGATAAGATATTGAATATACAGCACGGATTAAAACTGACTGATGAAGACAGGCAATCCAGTCTTTTTTTATTGCGCCATTCACTTTCGGCATTGCGATATTCACTGCAACCCGATCCGATGCTGAAAGGAAATGTTTATTTGGATCAAATGAAAGGCAGCCAAAATGCTCGTAATCATTTTATGGAGCAGATGCTTTCTTTTCTTGAAGCAGATATAAATGGCGATTTATGTTTTATCGCAATTGAAAAACTTGGTTTGCGTGATATGAAAAAATCTATAACCATGAGTTTGGTTTCGAAGGGGGGAGAAAAGTGTGAGGTGAGTACCCACAAACGAGTCTTTATGATATCAATAAATGACAATAGGTGGACATTAGTTCAGGCTGCTGATAGCTTTGAAGGAGAATATAATTCAGAAAAGGATTCTGTGATATAGATTTAACTTGACAAGAAATAAATAATCAATTAAACAAACATATAAGAAGCATTTGATACCAACTGGGTTGTGCCGCTGGGACCCAATGTGAACGGCTTTGAGGCTGACCTTGAGGCTTTCTGTGGTCAGAATAAGAGAGTGGTTGCCTTATCGTCTGGCACTGCTGCGGTGCATTTGGCTCTTATCAACTGCGGCGTGAAGGCTGGCGATGAGGTTCTGGTCCAGAGCTTCACGTTCTGTGCTTCTTCGCATCCGATTACTTACCTTGGTGCAACGCCTGTGTTTATCGATAGTGAGAAGGATACTTGGAACATGGATCCAGAACTACTTGAGGAGGCTATTAAGGACAGGATTGCCAAGACGGGCAAGAAACCGAAGGCCATTGTGCCGGTGGTACTGTACGGTATGCCATACAAGATTGACCGCATTATGGAGATTGCCAACAAGTACGACATTCCTGTGATTGAGGATGCAGCTGAAGGATTTGGTTCGAGGTACAATGGTCAGGTGTTGGGTACTTTTGGTAAGTATGGTGTGTTGAGCTTCAATGGCAACAAGATGATAACCACTTCGGGCGGTGGTGCGTTGATTACCAACAATGAGGATGAATGGCGTGAAATCATGATGTATGCCACCCAGTACCGCGAGAGCTACCCGTATTATCAGCATGAGAAGATTGGTTTCAATTATCGCATGAGTAATATTTGCGCTGGTATTGGTCGTGGACAGATGACGGTGGCGAATGAGCATATAGCCCATCACAAGCATGTGCAGAAGATGTACGAGGAGTTGCTGGCTGATGTGCCTGGTGTCAAGGTTCACGCTCAGCCTGCAACAGGCGTTTACGATTCCAACTACTGGCTCTGCACAATTACCCTTGATGAAAACGTGAAGATAAAAGGGCAAGAGAATGCCTATAAGACCATAGTGCAGGGTGCCGTTGGCGGTGCTGCGGGTGTTATCCATGTGGCTGATAGTGCCACTACCGATTGCCAGCCGAATGATAATGTGGAAGCATTGCGCGTTTGGATGGATCAGGCCGGTGTGGAAGCACGCCCTGTATGGAAACCTATGCATAAACAGCCGGTATATAAGAATGTCCCTGCATACGTGAATGGGGTTTCTGAGGCTGTCTTCAAGGTAGGCATGTGCCTGCCTGCCGGCCCATATGTGACGGATGAGGATGTGAGGTATATTGTAAGCTGCATCAAAGATGCAATTGTGTAGCCTTGATAGTCAGTGGGGAAGTTGATAGTTGAATGTTGAGAGTATCTGTGGTTATCACACAGGCGATATTAGATGATTTAACGAGGCGGGCTAAGAACTCGCCTCGGTTGCGTATGAATCTTGAATGCATACACAGACATCAGCATACCTCGGAGACGGTGGTATGTCTGCGTGGTCGCGTGGTGGAAGAGTTTTATGATGAACTGGATGGTTTGGCAGGCTCACCACAAAGCATCTGCACCGATTCGATTGTGATGACCCCCAACGGCCCCAACGTGGCAGTGAACATCCCTGCTGGACAATGGCACTCAATCCGTGCGGTGGAATCGGGCTCGGTGGTGCTTGCCGTGAAAGATGGGAAGTATGAGCCGCTGACGGACACTGATGTGCTTGTGATTTAGCTTAAATGTTTGGGTGCTTAGATGCTTACAGTTTATGAAAGAGATTTTGAAAGGCGTATGGCAGTTTTGCAGGTATTTGTTTTGGCCGAGATGATAAATTGTTTAGGTGCTTACGGCTTACCGCTTAATTTGGCTTACCTCCTACAGAAAAAAATTGACGTTTAAGTATCTATTTGTTTTTCAACTCAATTAACCAATTCCGTAATTATGGACTAGGATGCTTTTATAGCGATGATTCACAACAATCCTGGTTGGAATAATCTGACTAGGAAAGGAACTGCTTTCATAGTTGTACCATATAAGAATGTGGACTTTGTGCTTTTCAGAAATGATGTAAATCATTTTCTGCGGGTTCAACCACAGGGACCCTGTCAGATTGAAATCATAAACGAATTTAATGAATTGTTGGAGAGTTGTCGTTTTGAACTTTCTAAAGAATTGGAATGTGGGATGGGAGTCGCTTGACTCGAGATGACAACGAAGCTGACCCTATCAAATAGTTTTATGAATAATCAAGAACTTAAAGATTTA
>CACYKX010000003.1 GCA_902775075.1 uncultured Prevotellaceae bacterium
AATTACCAAAGTTGTAAACGCTCATTTTCTGGCAGATACATCTTATCACCTTTCTTCACATTGAAAGCCTTATACCAAGCATCAATATGAGGTAGAGCGCCGTTTACACGCCATTCACCCAAAGAATGAGGGTCACGTTTTACGCGATTACGAATTTCTTTTTCTGTGATATTCTGCCCCCAAACACCAGCATAAGCCAAGAAGAAACGTTGGTCTGCAGTAAAACCATTTTTCTCTTTCAATGGCTTCTTGGCTGTGGCATTCTTATATGCGTTAAAGGCAACCTGAAGGCCTCCATGATCTGCAAGATTCTCACCCAATGTAAAACGACCATTAGCATTCAAGTCTGGCAACACCTTAATATTACTGAAGAAGTTTGCATACAAATCTGCGCGCTTCTCAAAACCTTTCGCGTCTTGAGCTGTCCACCAATCCTTCATATTACCATCAGCATCATACTGACGACCTTGATCATCAAATCCATGAGTCATCTCATGACCGATAACGACTCCGATAGCACCATAGTTGAAAGCTTCATCTGCCTTTGGATCGAAGAATGGATACTGAAGAATACCTGCTGGGAAACATATTTCATTGGTTGTAGGATTATAATATGCATTAACAGTCTGAGGAGTCATACCCCACTCATCGCGATCTACTGGTTTACCTGCTTTATCGGCAATATGCTTATCATGAGCAAATTTACGGCATGCCATAACATTCTCATAAAAACTCTTATTTGGATTAATAGTAAGTTTGCTATAATCTGTCCACTTATTTGGATAACCTACCTTTACATAAAATTTATCCAATTTCTTATGAGCATTTGCCTTTGTCGTATCACTCATCCATGTCTGTGCATCAATACGTTGACCTAAACTAATTTGTAAGTTCTTAATCAACTCTACCATCATCTTCTTACTTGACTCTGGGAAATATTTCTTAGCATACATTTTGCCTAATGCTTCACCCATCTGAGACTCTACCTGAGATGTTGCACGTTTCCAAAGAGGATAATCTTCCTTACGTCCACTCATCGTTTTACCAAAGAAATCAAAGTTTGCTTCACGAATTTCATCAGTAAGATAAGAAGATGAACCTGATATAACATCCCACTCCATTAGAGCCTTGATATCATCTGCGGTCTGAAGTCCAAGTAAAGCATTTAATCCGGTGAAGAACTGTGGCTGACCAACAACCATCTCGTTGATATATTCTGTCTTTATACCTTCAGCTTGTGTAAGTGCCTTCAAAGGAATATTTGGATAGTTGGCTTCGAATTCGCTCAAACTCATCTTGTTATAGTTCGCCTGAGGATCACGCAACTCGGTCATGCTCTTAGAAATCAAAGCAACCATCGTTTCCTGCTTGAACACCTCTTCTGCTCTTTTCTGTGCCTCAGCCTTATCAAAACCATACAATTCAAACATTCTCACAATATGTTTCTTATAGGCATCTCGGATGGCAACGGTAGCAGCATCGTTATTCAGATAATAATCTTTCTGACCAAGTGTCAAACCGCTCTGATATAAATTCAGAATGTTCATAGTAACATTCTTCTGGTCTGCATCAAAGAATGATGCGAACTGCTGACCATAACCTTGGACTGCATATTTCAACTGCAACTGGCGAAGAGTTGCTACATTCTCAGCCTTTTCAATTTCATCGAGCAAAGGTTTCACAGGACTAATACCTGCCTTATTACGACTAGCAACATCAAGAGCCTGCTTGTAGAAGTCACTCAATTTCTGCTCAATAGTTCCTTTTTTGTATTTCTTTTTCTGGAGTTCACCAAGAATCGTATTAATACGCTTATTATTATCTTCCTGTAACTGATCAAAGCTTCCAAAACGACTATATGCGGCAGGTAAAGGATGATTCTTCTGCCAGCCTCCTGTTGCAAACTCATAGAAGTCGTCCTGAGGACGAACATTTCTGTCAAAATTCTTTTCAATAAGCCCCGATTGATTCTGTGCCATTCCCATCATTGGTACTGTGGCCATCATCATAACCGGAATTAATCTTTTCATGTTCATAATTTAGATTTTTATATATTACATTAATTCAATTCTTCTAGCTTTTGAGAAAGTTCAAACCAATGGTCATTCTCTTGATCAAGACTCTTTTGCAAAGATGTATACTCTGTGACAAGATCCATATTACTAGCATTTTCTGGCTTCATCAGCATCTCATCAAGTTCAGCTTTAC
This sequence comes from uncultured Prevotellaceae bacterium, assembly GCA_902775075.1. The sequence continues at coordinate 2,209 of CACYKX010000003.1, forward strand.
GCTTTTCCATCGACTCTATCTTTGCTTCGGATTCTTTAATAGCCTTCTCGACTTTTCGAATTTTCTTTTGCTGTTCCTTATGCTCTGTATAACTCTGTTTATTTACAGTCTGCTGTGACTGCGCAGAAACATTTTTCGCATCAACTTTCTCTTTTGATGAACTTGTACTATTCAATGCTTCATGTATAGTATCTGCATGATGAGCACGAAGATAGTCATAAATACCTCCAAGGTGTTCTTTCACTTCTCCATGTCCAAACTCATAAACCTTACTTACCAAGCCATCAAGGAACTCACGGTCATGACTTACAATGATTGCAGTTCCATCAAATGCCTTAATCGCTTCTTTCAGCACATCCTTAGAAGGCATATCCAAATGGTTGGTTGGCTCATCCAATATCAACAGATTAACAGGCTCTAACAAGAGTTTTATCATTGCCAATCTACTACGTTCGCCTCCAGAAAGAAACTTCACGTATTTTTCAGAAGTTTCGCCTCCGAACATAAAAGCTCCTAATAGATCATTGATTTTCAATCGCATGTCTCCTGTTGCCACCCGATCTATGGTATCATATATCGTAATATTTTCATCAAGGAGCTGAGCCTGATTCTGAGCGAAATAACCAATCTGAACATTATGTCCGATTTTCAACTGACCAGTATAAGGTATTTCGCCCATAATACACTTTACTAATGTAGATTTACCTTCTCCGTTCTTACCTACGAAAGCTACCTTCTCTCCACGTTTGATTGTAAATGTGACATGGTCGAATATTGTATGATTACCATAATCTTTGCGTACTTCATCACAAATCACAGGATAATCTCCACTACGTAAACAAGGAGGAAACTTCAGATGCATTGCAGAACGATCTATTTCATCAATCTGAACAGGAACTATCTTTTCTAATTGTCTGATACGTTGCTGCACCTGAACTGCCTTCGATGCCTGATAACGGAATCTATCAATGAAAGCTTGGATATCTGCTATTTCTTTCTGCTGATTTTCATAAGCACGCATCTGCTGTTCATGACGTTCTTCACGTAGAACAACATACTCATTATATTTTACTTTGTAGTCTTCTATATGTCCGCAGGTTATCTCCAAAGTACGATTAGTAACATTATTGATAAATGCCCGGTCGTGACTAACAAGAACCACAGCACTAGCACTATTTGCCAAAAATTGCTCCAACCATTGAATACTCTCAATATCCAAATGGTTAGTAGGTTCATCCAATAAAAGAACATCAGGTTTGGTTAGAAGAATCTTAGCCAACTCTATACGCATACGCCATCCACCAGAGAACTCCTTAGTAGGACGTTCCAAATCAGAACGTTCAAATCCCAAGCCACTAAGTGTACGCTCTATTTCTGCTTCGTAGTTTTCCCCACCCATCATCATAAAGCGCTCATGCTCCTGGGTAAAACGTTCTACAAGAGAGGCATAACTATCACTCTCATAGTCTGTACGGGTTGCCATTTCCTGCTGCATTCTATCCAGTTCAGCCTTCATCTCTGTAATACGAGCAAATGCTTTACGAGTCTCTTCCCGGACTGTTGTATCATCTTGTAACTTCATAACCTGTGGTAAATACCCTACCTTACAATCGTTAGGGATTGAAACTGTACCAGAAGTTGGTTTCTGAATACCACACAAAATCTTTAGCATAGTCGACTTGCCAGCTCCATTTTTGCCGACAAGAGCTATCCTATCACGAGGATTCACAACAAAACTTACATTATCAAAAAGTGGACGAGTTCCGAATTCGACCTTTAATCCTTCTACAGAAATCATTTTAATTAACTAATATCTAACAGAATGCAAATATACAGAATAAAGATAAGAGTACAAAACAAAAATGAAGTTATTCGTCACTACCAGATTCCTCAATATGCAAAAAAATATATCAGACAATAAAATATTAAAACAAAAAAATGCACCAATTCATACGAATTGGTGCATTCAATATCGTAGTAACGTTAACTATACGTTTACTTTACCTTGTCAACAATAGCCTTGAAAGCCTCTGGATTGTTAACAGCGAGGTCAGCGAGAACCTTACGGTTAATCTCGATACCTGCTTTGTGCAGAGCACCCATCAACTGGCTATAGCTCATATCCTGCAAACGTGCAGCAGCGTTGATACGCTGGATCCACAATGCACGGAAATTACGCTTCTTGTTACGACGGTCACGATAAGCGTAGGTAAGACCCTTTTCCCAAGTATTCTTAGCTACTGTCCAAACGTTCTTGCGAGCTCCATAATAACCTTTAGTGAGCTTCAGGATACGTGTTCTTTTTGCTTTTGATGCAACGTGATTTACTGATCTTGGCATAATTTTTTCTCTTTAAAAGTTCGACTAAAAAGTTAATAAATTAACGGAGGCAGAGCAAGTCGCGTACCTGCTTCATATTGGTCTGGTCAACAATTGTCTGATGTACCAGATTTCTCTTCTGCTTCTTTGTCTTCTTAGTCAGAATGTGACTGTGATAAGCGTGATGACGCTTAATCTTACCTGTACCGGTGAAACGGAATCTCTTCTTTGCGCCGGAATTAGTCTTTACTTTTGGCATTTTTGTTTGTTTTAAATTGTTATAAATAAAAGGTGGCAACGCATATACCAAGGCGGTACCACTCAGTAATTTCATTCTTAATCTTCAGAAGCCTCAGCTAACTTTTTCAGGGCTTCTCCACCCTTTGCATTAGCTAAGCCATTTGCCTCTGCACGTGCTTTTTTAGCCTCTGCAACAGCTTTTGCTTCGGCTTCCTCTGCAAGTTCACGATCACGCTTTTGCTGACTTTTCTTTGCAACACCAGCTTTTTTAGGAGCCATATAGAGGAACATTTTCTTTCCCTCAAGTTTAGGCAACTGTTCTACCTTACCATATTCCTCAAGGTCATTTGCAAAACGAAGCAAGAGAACTTCACCTTGTTCCTTGAAAAGAATACTACGACCACGGAAGAATACATATGCACGCACCTTATTACCTTCTTCCAAGAACTCCTGAGCATGTTTCAATTTAAATTGATAATCATGTTCATCAGTCTGAGGTCCGAATCGAATTTCCTTGACTTCTACCTTTACCTGCTTCTGCTTCATTTCTTTTTGACGCTTCTTCTGCTGGTACAAGAACTTAGAATAGTCGATAAGACGACATACCGGAGGTTGTGCATTAGGAGAAATCTCTACTAGATCCACCCCTTCTTGGCGAGCAAGATCCAAAGCTTTACGGGTTGGCATTACTTCAGCGCCTTCGTCGCCTACTACTCTTACCTCGCGTACACGAATCTGTTCATTGATACGGAACTGATTCTTCAATTTTTTAGTGTCATTCTTCATTAACTGTTCTGTTCTTTCTAGAAATCTTTATTTTTTATAATCATCCAACTTTAGATAATCGGCTGCAAAATTACAAAAAAGTCGGAAATAAACCAAATTATTCCCGACTTTTTTATATATTTACTTTATATTTTCTTAACTTCTTTAGTCGATTGCATTCAACTGTTCTGCAACTTCATCGTTAATACGCTGAGCAAATTCTTCCATCTTCATGGTTGCTTGCTCACCGCCTCCACGCTTACGCATAGATACGAGACCTTCTGCAGATTCTTTTTCTCCGACCACAATCATATAAGGTACTCGTTTCAACTCGTTATCACGAATCTTACGTCCTATCTTCTCATTACGGTCATCAATGTATGCACGAACATCCTTGCTATCCAGATATTTCTTAACTTTAGCAGCATATTCATTATACTTCTCAGAAATTGGCAAGATAGCTACCTGGTCAGGAGTTAACCAAAGTGGGAAATGACCTGCTGTATGTTCTATCAGCACAGCCGTAAAGCGTTCTAATGAACCGAATGGTGCACGGTGAATCATTACCGGAGTCTTCTTTGTATTATCCTCAGCAGTATATTCCAACTTGAAACGCTGTGGCAAGTTATAGTCTACCTGGATAGTACCCAACTGCCATCTACGACCAATAGCATCTTTCACCATGAAGTCGAGCTTTGGACCATAGAATGCAGCCTCGCCCTCTTCCTCACGAGCGTTCAAACCTTTCTCCTTACAAGCTTCACGAATCGCATTTTGACTCTCTTCCCAGATTTCATCTGAACCAATATACTTTTCTGTATCCTTTGGATCACGCAAAGAAATCTGAGCTTCATAGTCTTTAAAGCCAAAGATATTAAACACCTTCTGAATAATATCAATAACATTTTCGAATTCTGCTTTCACCTGATCTGGACGAACAAAGATATGTGCATCATCCTGAGTAAATGTACGAACACGAGTCAATCCGTGCAATTCACCGCTCTTCTCGTAGCGGAAAACAGTACCGAACTCAGCGATACGCAATGGAAGATCTTTGTATGAACGTGGCTTGCGAGCATAAACCTCACAGTGATGAGGGCAGTTCATAGGCTTCAACATATACTCCTCATCCTCCTCCGGAGTATGAATTGGCTGGAAAGCATCCTTACCATAATGTGCCCAGTGACCAGAAGTAATATAAAGGTTTTTACTTCCAATTCCCGGAGTGATTACTTCTTGGTAATTGTAAGGCTTCAGCACACGACGAAGCAACTCCTGCAAGCGCAAACGAAGTTGTGTTCCTTTCGGCAACCAAATAGGAAGACCTTTACCAACTCTATCAGAGAACATAAAGAGTTCCATCTCCTTACCAATCTTACGATGGTCACGCTTTTTAGCTTCCTCAAGCATTACCAAATACTCATCGAGCATTTTCTTCTTAGGGAATGAAATACCATAAATACGTGTCATCTGCTCACGCTTAGCATCACCACGCCAGAACGCGCCTGCTACACTTGTAATTTTTACAGCTTTAATTAAGCCTGTAGACACCAAGTGAGGACCGCGACATAGGTCAGTAAAAGCGCCTTGGGTATATGTTGTGATGGTACCATCTTCCAAGTCTTGCTCAATATGCTCGCATTTATATTCCTGTCCGTCAGCTTTGAATTCTTTCAAAGCATCAGCCTTAGAAACCTCTTTACGAACAACAGGCTCGTCCTTTTTAGCAAGTTCCATCATCTTTGCTTCGATCTTTGCGAAATCATTCTCCGAGATAGCAACGCCCTTAGGAGGCATAACATCATAGAAGAATCCATTTTCAACAGCAGGACCAAAACCGAACTGTACACCAGGATAGAGCTCCTGCAATGCTTCTGCCAACAAGTGGGCAGATGTATGCCAGAAGGTATGTTTTCCCTGCTCGTCCTCGAACTTATAGAGGGCGATTGTTGCGTCCTCATTAATAGGACGATTCAACTCTACAATTTCACCATTAACACCGCAAGATACAACGTTGCGAGCGAGAGCCGGTGAGATACTCTCGGCGATTTGAAGACCAGTTACGCCCTGTTCATACTCACGAACAGATCCGTCTGGGAATGTGATTTTAACCATAATACAAATTGATTTATCTTAATCGGGGACAAAGATACTATTTTTTATCCGTAACAAACAATAAAAGCCACATAAATTTATGTAGCTTTTATAATGTTTAATCATTCAGGAATGATATACACAATTATTTAACGGTAATTCGTTTAATAATACTATATGCATCAAACAGTCCTAATTCTCCAGCCTTACTTAAATCACTTATACCTTGTGTCTTATTCTGGCTTTTAACACGAGCGATACCTCGATTATACCAAGCTTCCGCCATTCTGCCATCCATTTCTATAGCTTTAGAATAGTCATCAATGGCTTGACTATATTCCTTTCTGGAAGCATGCATATTACCTCTATTATAATATAGGTATGGATTATTCGGATTCAAACGAATTGCATCATCAAAATCTGCACGAGTCTGACCCGCTATCAACTGATTGCTTATACCTTGACTGGTATTATAATTACTCTGCATTTCTTCGCACACAGCTCGCTGCCAATATGCAAGTCTATTTTTATCATTCATCTGAATAACAGCAGTCAGATCATTAATCGCTGATTCGAAATCTTGCAAAGCACTATATGCAATTGCGCGAAGCATCAGCTGCCGACTCATAACATCCACATCCTTCACATTACCTATCGACTTACTCAGTTTATCAATATAATTGAACATTGATAAACTTTGCTGTTCCGTCATTTGTGAAGGAGTACAACTAAGGAACACCGTTTTCTCAGCCTTTGACAAACGGTTTAATTCCTCTATATCTTTATCAAACGCACGATCTGCGCCAACAGTTTCCTGATGGAAATATGACATCTGATACATTGGCAAGAAAGCGATTTCTACACTTCGGTTCTGTACTTTTCCTCTATATTCACTTTTATACTCATGACCTTCCGATGGCGTACCGTCATCAGCAACAACAATCTGATTATACTTATCCAGATCTATTTCCGAACGTTTGCGCATTTCCTTACGCTTATTCTTGCTCCATCTAGGTTGTATTCCTATATGTTTATTCATCTGAGCTTTAAAGATTCGGAATTCATCCAGTTCTGCTTTAGCTGTCATCCCCAATTTTCGATAGCATCTAGCACGTTGCGCCAAACCGGTCCAGAAATTTGGAAATTGTTCTATCACCTTACTATAATCGCGAATAGCAGCTCTTATCTGCCCCGTTCTATCATTTAGGATAGCGCGATTATAAATAGCAATAAAGTTTTTCGGTTCCATTTTGATGATAAAATCAAAATCCGTTATTGCTCGATTATCATCGCCTAGATTCATACGAAGCAGCGCCCTGTTGTAATGGGCCAAAAAGTTATTTGGATCATAGACTATCGCATTATCATAATCATCCATCGCTCCACGTAGATTGTTATAATTCAATCGTGCCAAAGCTCTGTTTACATAGTTTTCCGCTATTTTAGGCTTTAGATGTATAGCCTTACCAATAAATTCATCGGCCTCACGCCATTGTTGACGCCCCAAAGAAATAAGGCCACGCGTCCGCCAAGCATCATAATCATAAGGATCCAATTTCAAGCTTTCATCCAAGCTCTTAGCAGCAGCAGTCGTATCTTTCTGATGTAGATACACCTCAGCACGCAAAGAATATGCATTAGCAAAGTTCTTCCATTTCGTGATTATCGTGTCCAAATCCAATTGCGCCCCCTGATAATCCCGACTCTGCATCTTACAAAGTGCACGATTGAACCAAAAATTCTGATTATGAGGAGAAATACGAATAGCCGAATTATAGTCTTGAATAGCATCTCGATAGTTATTCTGTCGGATTTTACAGATAGCACGAAGATCATACATCGACTCTATATACGGATTGAGTCTAATCGCCTCCGTCACATCTTTCTGAGCACCCACATAATCATCAAGACTATACTTCGCTACCCCACGAAAATACCAAGGCTCATACAGATAAGGCTTGGAATTGATTGCAAGATTAAAATATTGGATAGAGAGCACATAATCTTCGTAATACAAAGCAGAACGGCCAGCAGTTATCAATCGATCAACACGATACTGAGCCTTGGCAGTCATTATCGAGATAACCGCCATCAAAATAATGAATACCCTCCTCATGTGCTCTCTAAATTGAATTATTTTCTATAAACCTTTGTACGATAAGCAGCACGGAATTTACCTTTCATCATATTCTTCAGTTTACTGCCGATCATATTTTTACGCAATGCAGAAACACGGTCTACATACATGATACCTTCCAGATGATCAAATTCATGCTGCATAACACGAGCCGCATAACCTTCAACCCATTCATCATGCTCTTGGAAATCCTCATCCATATATTTCACATGAATACGTGTTGGGCGAGTAACATTCTCTGAGAGGCCCGGGATTGAGAGACAGCCCTCTTCCAAGGTAGATTTCTTTGAATTTTCATCTAACTCAAGAATATGAGCATTTATGAAAGTTTTACGATAACCTTCATACTCTGGGAAATCCTCCTTAAGCACATCCAAATCAATAACGACAACACGAATAGCCTTACCGATCTGTGGAGCAGCTAAGCCAACGCCATTACTATTATCCAGTGTCTCATACATATTCTGAATCAACTCCTTCAAATCAGGGTAATCAGGAGTGATATCCTCGGCAACCTTTCTTAATACAGGTTGCCCATAAATATAAATAGGTAATATCATTTCTTTTATCTTCTGCTTTCCAAATAATCTTGGAGTATTATTGTAGCCGAAATCTCATCGACCAATCCTTTATTATCTCTTCTTACCTTTTTCTTCACCCCGCCATCGATCATTGCCCTATGAGCCAAGACCGAAGTAAAGCGCTCATCATAATATTCAATAGGCACTTCAGGATGCGCCTTGCGCCACCGATTGAAAAAATTTTCTACTCGAGCCAAGTTCTCACTAGGTTGTCCATTAGGTTGAATAGGCTTTCCTATAACGATTCTCTCCACCTGTTCATCCTGGATATATTTTTCGAGATATTGAAAAAGAGTAGATGTAAGAACAGTGGCCAGTCCATTAGCAATAATTTGTAATGGATCGGTCACTGCTAAACCAGTACGTTTCTTTCCGTAATCTATAGAAAGTATTCTCATTACTTCTTAAAGAGCAACCAAGCATCAGGATAGTTACCAGCGCGGAACTGATTACGACTCTGAACTGCAGAAGCTTTATCAGCGAAAGTAGAAGCTACGACACGATACATATTACGACTTGCATTGTAAACGATCTGAGCCTCGTAACCAGCATTGTTCAGTGTATTCTGTAATCCTTCAGCATTTGCCTTCAAAGAGAAAGAACCTACAACAACACTAAAAGCCTGAACACCCTTACCAGAAACCACAGTAAAGTCTTCTGTACGAACAGTTGCATTATCTACATTATCAACAACTGTAGTCTGAGTTGCTGTCTTGGTCTCGAGTGGAGTTACTACCGGAGCATCTGCAGCAGGTTCCTTCTGTGCATTTGCAGCTTCCTGAGCCTGAGCTTTCTCGTAAGCTTTCTTATATGCACTTTCACTAGATTTACAACTTGTAAAAAGCATTGCAGCACAAAGTCCTGCACACAAAACCATATATTTTTTCATTGCTAAAATTGGGTTATAGTTAAACTATGAAATATTTATTGGGCGAAGTTACAAAATATATTGGGAAAATATAAAGAATGTCCGCATAAAGTTTGTTAAATCAAGGTAATACAACATTTTTAACGAAAAATTAAGGTAAAATATATGGTTCTTTTATCCCTTTTTATTAAATTTGCCATTAGAATATTGTTTAACATCAAAAAATAAAGGAACATGAAAACATTAGGTTATTTAGGCGCATTCCTCGGAGGCGCACTCGCTGGTGCAACATTAGGTCTTCTTCTCGCTCCTGAGAAGGGTGAAGACACACGCAATAAGATTTCCAACGCTGTTGATGATTTTTGCAAGAAACATGACATCAAGCTCAGCAAAAAAGATATGGAAGATTTAGTAGACGACATCAAGGACGCAGCTCCTGAGGTTGGTTAATTCAAAAAGATTATATTTTGTTTTCAAACGATCAAAACATAGAAACTATTGGGCAACTCGTTGAAGTGCTCAAGCATTATATCGGGCTTCAATCTGAATATATGAAGCTCGATGTAGTAGACAAGGTAGTACGACTACTAACAGCCATCACAATGGTTATAGTTTTCTCCGTACTCCTTATTCTTGCTCTAATTTATCTTTCGTTTGCAGCAGCCACGGCTTTAACGCCATTAGTGGGAATGCCATTAGCTTTCACCATTGTTGCAGGCGCTTATCTATTCATTTTAATACTAGTTTGGACGAGCCGCCACCAACTTATCGAGAAACCTTTGGTGCAGTTCTTAACTAGCATTCTTATGCAGAAGTAACATGATAGAAGATCCTCAGTTTACATATAACTCAATTACCGATATCAGGTTGCGTAAGGAAATCCTACACAATGAGATTTTGGAAGATAACGAGAAAATCAAAACGTTATGGGGTAGTCTGTTTAAAAAGTCAGATGCACTTAACAAGAGGTCAACACCTTCAAAGCGTATCAATAGCATTTTGAATATTGGCGCTGGAGTATTGGATGGTGTCATCTTAGGATGGAAACTATATCGTAAATTCAAGAAATAAGCATTAGATTTTAGACATAAAAAAAGGAGTACCGCCGTACTCCAACCTTGTTAACCTTAAATCTAATACTATGAAAAACACAGTGCAAATATAAGAACATATTTTATATATAGCAACTGTTTATCTATTTTTATTTCGATTTTTATATTCATTTAACATATTAACCACCGTTATTAACAACTTTAAAAGGATATCATCTGACCATCGAAGCCAAATTCTACCCCTTTAGGCAAACGTTTATTTGCCTCATCATGCAAACCTATTTCATGTGTCAAATGAATAAGGACAGTACGTTCCGCTCCGATTCTCCTGCTCACCCTAATAGCATCCTCTACCAATTGATGACTATGATGCGGTTTGTCCCATCTTAAGGCATTGATAATCAATATTTTCACACCCCGTAGATATTGATATTCACTATCAGCCATTGTCTTCATATCCGTGATATATGCCAAATCGCGAAATCGATATCCAAGAATAGGCATTTTATCATGCATTACTCTAATCGGCAATACTTCCACATTACCGATTTTCAGAACTTGATGCGGTTCTATCTTATGAAGCGACAGTTCTGGAGCTCCTGGGTATAAAGGCATTCCTTCTGGCGGAAAACAATACGGCAGCATACGTCGCATACCGGCCATCACTTTTTCCTCAGCATATACATCTACCCCATTAAATCGATGACAATAGGGACGCAAATCGTCCATTCCGCCAACATGATCATAATGGATATGAGTAACAAAGACTGCATTTATCTTACGAAATGATTGTGTAAGTAATTGCTCTCGAATATCAGGGCCTGCATCGATTAATATTCTTGTATCGCCATCTTCGACGAGAGCTGCAGTACGCAGCCGATGATCTTTAGGGTTTTCAGAGCGACACACCTCACATTGACATCCCAATACTGGCACGCCATTCGAAGTTCCTGTTCCCAATAATGTAATCTTCATCGAATATTAACCTCTGGATATATATCAATGCCAAATTTCTGTTTGACATCTTCCTGTATTTTTTTCATCAAACGAACAACATCCTCGCCTGTCGCTCCTCCACGATTAACAAGGACGAGTGCCTGTTTATCATAGACACCTACAGCACCTAGCGTTTTTCCTTTCCAGCCACACTTTTCTATCATCCATCCTGCCGGGATTTTATAACCGCCATCTACCTTGAAGTAACGTAGGTCAGGAAAACGATCTTCCAATTCTTTCTTTTTATTTTCATCCACAATAGGATTCATAAAGAAACTGCCTGCATTACCCCAAATCTTAGGATCTGGCAACTTTGCATTTCTTATCTCAATGATCACATCACGCAACTGTTGAGCTGTAGGTGTTGCTATTCCGCGCTCATCCAATTGAGTACGAATGTTACCATAATCCAATCGCGGAATAAACTTACGGTTCAGCCGATATGTAACATGCGTTATCAGGAACTTGTCTTTCCATTCATGTTTAAATCGGCTCTGACGATAACTATAACTACACTCATCATTATTTATCACCCGCACCTTACCAGTAGCAATCTCCACAGCCTCAATGGTATCAATGATATCTTTAGCTTCTGCACCATAGGCGCCGATATTCTGAACCGCAGAAGCACCTACTTCTCCAGGAATTATTGATAGATTTTCTGCACCATACAACTGGTGTTCTACGCAGAAAGCAACGACATCATCAAAAACCTCACCACTTCCACATCTCACCAGCACATCATCTTCTTCATCTCCCAGTATCTCTATGCCTTTGATCGCACTATGTAATACTGTCCCTTGATAGTCTCCCGTAAGTAGAAGATTACTTCCTCCACCCAAAATCAATAGAGGCAGATCTTCCTGTGTCAGTAAACTAACAACCTTTTGAGCTTCTTCTACAGAAGAATATTCAACGAATCGATGACAACATGCATCAATACCGAAAGTATTATGATTTAAAAGACTAAAGTTATTCTTGTCTAACATATTATGTATTCAGTTTTGTGAGCATCCATTTTCCACGAATCTTACGGAAGTAAAGTTCGGTCTCCAAACCGTTAGCAATACCTCGGATAACGAAGATTTTTTGGTTACTCTCTGTATATTTCTGTCCATAGATAATATTATAAATCATCTTGGAAGGTAATTCCGGCGCGAAAGCAGGCCATGTTTCCGGATCAATATCTCCCGACATGGTAGAGAAATCATCATCCGGGTCAGGACCTGTGAATTTAATAGGAGAAGCAAGATGACGATTTTGGAAAGCCGTATCCGTAGCAAAAGAATGATAGAACTTCAGGAAGCTCGCATTCTTATTCGTATACATAGGTTTATAATTAATTGAAGTAAGCATCCATAAACCATTTATACGATTGAAAAGATATTGCTTAACCAGACGTTTTGCGAAATACACTTTTTCGATGACGACATGATTGATACTGGTATCCTTTACTATTTTCATCTGCTTGGGATGATCAAATATCACCGTATAGTAATCCTGACGCATAAAGAAATGTTCCATCTTCCAAGCGTTCTTTCCAACAGAGTGACTAAGTTTCTCGTTATGATACACTTTCAGAGGAAACACGATGCGCTTGAACTGCAGTTTCTTATTAGCAGCAAAATTAAAGATAAAATCATCGAAAAGTTCATCCGCAGCCTTAGGCATAGGTGTTTCGGCAATAATATCTTCGGCAGAATCTTCAAGGACAGAATCCTGTTGGGCAGAATCCAGTAAAACCGAATCTTTAACAGGAGACGGTTTTTTATCGGTACATCCTGTTGTCATCACCATTGACAACAAGGCCAACGCACATGCTATATCTATTAGTCTTTTCATGCTAGCCTCTTAAATTTTAGGCAAAAGTACACAAATTCTACGACATAACACATTAAATTTCGAAAAAACTTATATTTCTCAATTCATCATGCTTTTTTCTTAATTTAAATTACTACCTTTGCAACCAAATCGATTAGAATAAAAACGTTTTTTACAATATGTTATTAGAGAAAATTGAATCACTACTACAGGAAGTGAGCAATCTTACAGCCAAGAATGCTGAGGAAGTAGAACAACTCCGCCTGAAGTATCTGAGCAAGAAGGGCGAGATCAATGCCCTGATGAATGATTTCCGTAGCGTTCCAAAAGAGCAGAAAAAGGAAATCGGAATCAAGATTAACGAATTGAAGACTCGTGCGACTGAGGTTATCAATGGTTTGCGCGAAAATTTGGCCGAAGCCGAGGCTACAAGCAACGACATCGACCTTACTCGTACCGCCTATCCTATTGAACTTGGTGCACGTCATCCACTAACCATCGTCAAAAACGAAATTATCGATATTTTCGGCCGTATGGGCTTTACTTTATTCCAAGGTCCTGAGGTCGATGATGACCAGCATGTTTTTACCATGCTGAACTTTGCTGCCGATCATCCTGCCCGTGATATGCAGGATACTTTCTTTATCGAACGCAGCAACCCTGCTGATGTCACCAAGAACGTATTACTTCGCAGTCACACTTCTGGCGACGAGGCTCATTTCATGGAGAACCATCAGCCTCCTTTCAGAATTCTCTGTCCTGGTCGTGTTTATCGAAACGAGGCCATCAGTGCTCGTGCTCACTGCTTCTTCCATCAGGTGGAGGGTCTTTATGTAGACAAGAACGTAAGTTTCACCGACCTTAAACAGGTTTTGCTCACCTTCGCTCGCGAGATGTTCGGTCCTGACACCAAGATTCGTCTTCGCCCTAGCTACTTCCCATTCACAGAGCCAAGTGCTGAGATGGATATCAGTTGTAACATCTGTGGCGGTAAAGGTTGCGGTTTCTGTAAGCACACTGGTTGGGTTGAAATCCTTGGCTGCGGTATGGTAGACCCACATGATCTCGAAGCTTGTGGTATCGACAGCAGCGTCTATACAGGTTATGCTTTCGGTATGGGTGTTGAACGTATTGCTAACTTGAAATATCGCGTAAGTGATCTTCGTATGTTCTCAGAGAATGACACAAGATTCCTCGATGAATTTAAGAGTGCCTATTAATAGGTCATTCATAATATTACAATGCTATAACTAAAAAAGTCTGAGCTATTCGCTCAGACTTTTTGTTTTTCGTATATCACTAACGACTAATTCTTTTCTACATTTTCAAAAAGATTCTCCTTCGAGATCTTCTCATGCTTCGAGCGGATCTTAAACTTATCGAAACCTTCTCCATATACGCCGATTACATTGGTCTGCGTTACGAAAGCATCTGGGTCTATCTCATTGATGATACCAAAAATAATATTGCTTTCACGACGTTTTGCCATGATAAAAAGCATCTTCACCTCATTACCTGTATAGAATCCATGAGCTTCTATAACTGTTGCTCCACGATGAGGGAACACTGCAATACGGCTGGCAATTTCCTTATACTTATCAGAAATAATAAAGAACTGAACACTACGATGCATTGTGTTTACAACCTGGTCGACGCAGAACGAAGAAATCATCAACACGACATAGCCATAAATTACTTGTTCCCAATTGTGAAAGACAAGATATGAACTGGAAATTATGATAATATCACACGTCATAATGACACGACCCAAAGAAATATCCCGGTATTTGTTCACGATAGCCGCTATAATATCCGTTCCACCGGTAGATCCATTAAAAGCAAACCCCATTCCAACTCCGGAACCACAAAAGATTGCGCCTATAATGGCTGCCATAAAAGGCTGATCTGCCAACAAATGGAAATCATGATGCCCTGCAAAAAAGGCCGTAAGAGCTGTCAACACCAAAACTGCATAAATGGTCTTCATACAAAACTTCCAACCTAGAATAATCAAGGCTGCAACCAAAAGGATTGCATTTATCGTGAAATATGTAGTCTGAACAGGTATATCCAATCCCCAAAACACAACAGATGCTATACCAGGAACACCTCCTGTCGTTATATTGTTAGGAAGCAGAAAGACATTCCATCCGATACTATAGGATATCATTGCAATACCTATCATGAAATAATCCCTCAGTTCGGTCATCAATGCTTTTTTCTCGATTTTCATGATTTCTCTCGTTATATTTTAAATTTAAATGCAAAGATACAAAATAATAAGGTGATAGAATCATCCATCACCTTATTTTTTTATTCCTCACCAAACTTATTTATAAATTCTTCTTCACTAATAATCGGAATATTCAATTCGTGTGCTTTTTTATTTTTACTACTCACAGATTCTATATCATTATTGATTAGGTAGTTCGTATGTTTACTCACGCTACCGGTAACCTTTCCGCCCTGACTTTCTATATATGCCTTCAGAGCGTTACGGTTCTTATAATGATACACATCACCCGTCACCACAAACACTAAATCTTTACACTTTTCACCGGTCGGTTCCATTACCTCCTCGCGAATATTAAGTTCTTCCATAAGATGCTCTACGATACGAAGATTTTCTGGATTACTGAAGAACCTGACTACCGATGCACTCTTCTCGGGTCCTATGCCATCGATCGATGCAAAGATTGTCTCACGAGTGTCTTCACTAAAGAGGTCACCCTCCTGAGATGCAAACAAGTCACCTTCTCGAGAAGCACTAGCCATTTTAATAATTTCCTCCAAGGAACAGGCACTAAGCAGTCGCTTGCATACATCTTTTCCCACAAGAGGTATATTCAGAGCATACAAGAAACGGCGACTATCCACTTCTCTACTTTTATCTATAGAGCGCATGATATTTGCAGCACTTTTCTGCCCAAAGCCTTCCATCATCGACAGTTCGAAGATGTGCTCTCTCAAAAAGTATATATCAGCATATTCCTTCACCCATCCTAAATTGATAAACTTAGAAATTGTCTGTGCACTGATTCCGTCGATATTCATTCCATCTTTGCTCACAAAACGGGCAAATTTTCTAAGTTGCTTGGCTGGACAACTCTCATTTGTACAATGTAAAGTACGCGTTCCACTGTTTTCACTCTCTATCACTCGAGTTGGAGCCCCACAAACTGGACACTTATCAGGGATTACCAAATCTCCTACCTTATCGATGACATGAATTACCTTCGGGATAATCTTATTCGACTTGATGACGCTCAACTTGGTACCGGCATCTCCAATCCCCAAGCGCTCACATTCTGAAATATTACAGAGAGAAGCACGCTTCACCGTAGTTCCTTCCAGTTCTACCGGACGGAATACTGCCACAGGCGAAATTGTAGATGCAGCACAGCTCCATTCTATATGGTCGAGTTCTGTTTCTGCGCTCTCATCTTGCCACTTAAACGCATATCCCGCACGAGTGGCATGATGTCCTGTCACCGAACCCGTCAAACTGTAAGCATAATCATCATAGGCAATGACAAGTCCATCCACCGGGAAAGGATTATCACGACGGGTAACCTTCTGTGTCCACTTGTCGATGACTTTTTGAATATTCTCTTCGGTAGGACTTTCTATTCTCTCGCGCTCTACAGCCTTCATTCCATTTGCCTCGATAAAATCCATTCGATCTCCCCATCTGTCTATCGGTTCATCAACATGTACCAAGGTAAAAGGAATCCACTGCAAATGGCGCAATTTCACCTCTTCTACATCTTTCAATGTCAGCGAACCACTTGCCAAGTTGCGAGGATTGGCATAATCTTCTCCACTCTCGAGTAAGAATTCCTCAAAATCTTCATAAGAGATTACACACTCTCCACGAATAACGATATGCCCCGTAGACTTAATTTTCTTAGGAATTCCAGCAATAGCACTGGCAAGATGTGTGATATTCGTTCCGACATGTCCATTACCGCGAGTCACCACCTTTGTAAGTATTCCCTCATCGAAGGTGACAACCAGAGTAAGACCATCTAGTTTCCAAGACAACCATATCGGGCGTCCTTCTGCCCATTTAACCAAATCAGCAGTACTCTTGGTTTTAGCCAAGGACAAAGCAGCAAACTCATGTTCCTCTTTTTTCCCCGACAATGTATCAGCAGACACGTTATGCGTAGGCGATTCTTCGAGCACAACACCAGTCTCCTTCTCCAATATTTTCAGTTGATCAAACAGATGATCCCACTCGTAATCGGTCATCTGTTCACCTTGTCCATTATAATATGCATCAGAAGCCTGATTGAGTCGAGCAATCATCTCCTGCATTTGTTGTATCTTGTCAATAGCCATAATATTTGGATTTTAGTGCAAAGATACTATTTTTTTTTCTTATCTTTGCACCATGGCAAAGAAAATAGTAATAGGAATTGATGTCGGAATCTCAACAACAAAGATTGTAGGTATCGACGAAAATGGGATGGTCATCTCGCCTATCCGCATTAAAGCAACCGACCCTATCACGTCATTATATGGTGCATTCGGTAAATATCTTCATGACAACAAGATTCATCTCGAAGAGGTTGAACACGTGATGCTCACTGGCGTAGGAGCTGCATATATCGAAGAAAACATGTATGGACTGCCTACCACCAAAGCAGAAGAATTCATTGCGGATGGATTGGGAGCACGCTATGAGTCGAAACTCGACAAGATGATCGTGGTATCTATGGGTACGGGAACGTCTCTTGTTGTATGCGATGGTGATGACATCCATCACATCGGTGGTATCGGCATTGGTGGAGGAACGTTAGCCGGACTGTCACGTATCATGCTGAAAACTGATGATATCAAACAGATTGCATCCTTAGCCATGGAAGGTGACATTTCTAAAATAAACCTCCTCATCGGCGATATCAGTGCTAAACCTCTGCCAGGATTACCTATGACTGCTACGGCAAGCCTTTTCAGTAATGCCAAGGCTAATGCTTGTCGAGAAGATATCGCCATAGGACTGATTTACATGGTACTACAGGCCATCGGTTCGAGTACGATACTTTCTTCATTGGGTACGGGAATCAAGGATTTTGTAATGATTGGTAACCTTACATTATTGCCACAATGCCGTGATGTTTATCCTGCTATGGAAAAACTATATAATGTGCATTTCCGTATACCTAAATATTCTGAATTCTGTACGGCTATCGGAGCTGCTCTTGCCTACAAGTATAGAAAAGGAAATAACATTACTCCAAAGTACATATAACAGTATCGATTTACGCAGTTAACTGCATAAGCCTACGTAGTTAACTATATAAGCCTACGAAGTTAACTGCATAAGCCGATGCAGTTAACTTCGTAAAAGTACATACTTAATTACACAAATTGGTACTATTAATATAACCTTTAAAGTTACGTTCCGACCAATTGATTATTGTCTGTGAAGCTTTCACTGTTTTCCCTCCGAGTGCCGCCTGTTCTAGATATTCCACCCTCTTCGGCCATCCGATATAAAAATAAGTTTCCGTAAGTGACTTATCTGCCACTAGGTCTCCTCCCCCAGTACTCATCGTGGTAAATCCCATATCCCTGACATCTTTCGCAGGTATTGTCACCTCGCTTCCATTGAAAATCCGATAATCACCTTTGGTATCATTCTCAGGATCTACAGGCTCTACATATCCCGCTATCATCATATTCTGAGTCTTATATCCCAAATCACTCGAGGATTTTGAGAATTTTCCAATCTTAAATTCCTGTCCATGATTACCAAACAGAAGTTCGAGTTCACCCAGTTGCTGCATCACAGAACTCTCATCATCCATTTGCAGACCGAGAAAACTCATCAGAGAACTGCGTGGCATAATCTGTGCAAGAGAATCGGTATGAGAATAGATGGAATCAATCGCCACACTATATATATTGTATAGTCGATCACGAACAGAACGCCAATTCTCTAAATGTAGCATATTACCATATTCACCAACTGTAAAATAGAATTTATAATGCTCCAATTGAGAAAAACCGCTCAGTATTTTCTTCTCATACGAGTAATCTTTCATCTTACTCAAATCAAAATCAGAATACTGTAATTCCATACGATATCCACCCTGGGTAGAATCAAGTACGGCTATTTGGAAATTATAGCTATAATCTTTCTCCTTAATGGTATCATTATCATGAAACTCGTACGACATTTTATCAACATGATAATTCATCGTGTCGCCTTTGCAAAAATATCCCACTACCGCAATTGTAGTGTCTCTTGAGAGCATACCGATACCTGCGCCATCCGCCGGTGAAAGCAAACAAACAATAAAAATAAAAATCAGAAATGATATTCTACTCATCTTTTAAATTACTTTTATACGTACAAAGTTAGCAAAATTACATCAAAACACGAATTTTCCAATCAAATACTTGCAAGATTCCAGTAAAAATTACTATCTTTGCAAACATGAGAATAGATATCGTAACCGTTTTACCGGAAATGTTAGAGGGCTTTGTGCATGAATCAATTCTGGCAAGAGCACAGAAGAAAGGCTATGCAGAGATTCATTTGCATAATTTACGTGACTATACTTTAGACAAATGGAAACGTGTAGACGACTATCCTTATGGAGGTAGCGCAGGCATGGTGATGCAATGCGAACCTATCGACAGATGTATAGAAACCTTGAAGGCTGAGCGTGATTACGATGATGTAATCTATACCAGTCCTGACGGTGAGACTTTCAATCAGAAGATTGCCAATGAGATGTCGATGCAAGGTAACCTCATCATTCTCTGTGGTCATTATAAGGGTATCGACCAACGTATACGCGAACACCTTATTACTCGAGAGATTAGTGTTGGTGATTTCGTGCTCACTGGTGGCGAACTTGCTGCGGGTATCATTACTGATGCCGTCGTAAGACTGATCCCTGGCGTACTCAGTGACGATCAAAGCGCATTGAGTGATTGTTTCCAAGACGATCTTCTTGCGGCTCCTATCTACACACGCCCTTCTAACTATAAGGGATGGAAGGTACCAGATATCCTCTTGAGTGGAAATGAAGCTAAAATCCGTCAATGGGAATTTGACCAGGCCATAGAAAGAACAAAGAAGTTACGTCCTGATTTGCTTAAAAAGCAGAATGGGAAAAGAAAGTTTTAATTATAAGACATAGAAAAGAACTCATCAACAATAGTGAGGTATTATACCTTATTATATATAAGAGATCAAGTTTAGAACAATTTACTTTTAAAAAAACATTTAGAATAGCCTTTTTACAAGAATAATATTATGCCTTGGCCTAAAATGGTCGGAGGCAGTATTATATGATATTATAAACCTCATTTTTAGATCATAACGATAATGTTCGTTAGGGGGGATAGTCCGACGTGAGTTGCACTATTCCCTTTTTTTATATCCAATAAAAGGGGAAAAATTGATATGAAAGGAGTAAAAATAGCACCTTAAGGGTATTATTTGACATCCTGAGAGCGCAACTATTGACTTATAATCAATCCTGCATCAAAAATTCCCCCATAAAAAACAAATTCTACTACATACTATTCATTGTAATTAATGATATTTGCATCAAACAAAAGTTTAAAACAAAAAACCTAAAATAGAAATTATAGCGAGAGTATGAAACGAAACCTAAAAAACTTATTACTTAACGATCATGAGAATACTTCATTTACAATCATACCTAACACAATCCATAAAGATTTTGGTTGTTGCTACAACTACTATTCTTGCAATTACACTAACAAGTTGTAGTTCGAGTTCTGACGATACTATATCACCTATCAACACGGAATCCTTGGAATCGTCTACTAGTTCTACTATGCAACTTATTCACGATACAAAGGCAAAGATCAAGGCTACCTTCAAAATAAACGGTGTCGACATAAATAACCAATCAAACAATATAAAGGACGATAAGATAGAGGTTACCAGCGTCACTATCCATACAGGTGTGGAAACAATCAATGCAAGCAAATACGAAATCGAAAACGGATTAATATATGCCAAACCTGTAAACGGGAATGTAACCATCAGAGTACACTACAACGTAAACTGGTATAATCCAGCCAAAAAGGCTGTAAACTCACGAACCGATTACAAAGACATTACAAGCTATCTCTCTATAGAACAGGGCAAAGTCGTTGACCTCATCCTCGATATCATCGCGGACAACATCAACTTCAACGCAACTGTTAGTGAATGGGTATTATGATATATTTTTCATATATTATACAATCGCTATAAATTAAAATCGTTAAGGTACACACAAGGCAGAAATTTTAAGGGCGCTTAAAATTTTCTGCCATTTTTTGCACGTTTTCAAAATAAAATCACTACCTTTGCACCCAAATATATAAGAACAAAGAATAAGGATATTAAGAAAATTACTCAAAACGACTATAAGAACGATTATTGAATATAACTTTTTATCCTTCAGAAACAGTAAGAATGACTGTGGCTATGTGTATTAGACATATGCCTTTAATGTCAATAGTATTATCTCGGGCGTTATAATTAGGGTATATTCAATTAGTAAGATGTGCTTTTATTTTCCCGACTTCAATCCTTTGAAGATGGCATGAACTTGTGCCAATAGAGAATTTTTCCCTTACAAGTCAAGGCGTAATGTCTGATGACAAGCTCGTGATGCGTATAAGTAAATATGAAACAAAGAATTAAGACTGGTCTGTTCATGTTCGCACTCACTTCCATCTTGTGTGGTTGTGGCGAAGAAGATTTCCTTCGGCGTTCCGACTTGGTTAATCCTCAGTTGATATACACCAATCTATCTATAGATATCGATTGGCTTACCAAGTATGGAGACTTACCCACAGGAATGACCATATACACTTTCGGTAAAAATACCGGTACTCAATATGAGTTAAGTGCAGACGTGAACACCATTGATCTATATCGAAATGCAGATAGCTACAAGGTCATGGTATTCAGTCTTACTCCTTCAGAATATGGTAGTCTACATTTTGAAAATTTAGACAATTCTCAAAAGGCTGCCGCTATGCTCAACAGATATGAGTGCACTGATGGATGGAATCAAGGCACAACTTATCAGTATGAGCCGGAAAAGATTGGAGCTAGTGTTGACACTTTGAATTTAACTCCACAAATGGTAGAAAAAACATTGTGTTGGCAACTCGCTCACAAGGATTGCCACGAGTGTTTGGAAGGCGATACTACGAAGGCTATATTCAAAGCATTGCCAATTTCACTCACCAAGGAATTCACCATCAAAATTCGAATCAAAGGCATAAAATATGCCAAGAGCGTGGTTGGTGAAATCAGTGGACTGGCCGATGGATGGATGTTGGCATTAGGACATGCCACTAAAACCACTGGCACCAATAGGTTAAACGAATGGATAGCAAATGTGACAACATCGGGCGATAAGGATGGATGGATAACCAAAACCATCACGACGTTCGGACTTCCATACGGAAATGATGTCGCTGGAAACAGAAATGACAACGATAATGTATTGAAGTTGTATTTCGAACTGGTAGATGGAAAAACGACGGTCTCCTATTCGTACAATGTTGGAAACATGATAAAATATAGTGAGGATGGTAACCTCATTTTAATTATTGACACAGACATATCAGAAAGTCAGCCAATGCCGAACTTACCTGAGGTAGAACAAAATGGTAACAATAAGGGAGGTATAGATGCCCATGTAGGAGATTGGGGCGAAGGCGGTGATGTCATAATGCCTGCGTAATAAAACAAAAAAAAGACCACATATTAAGACGACAACAGAAAGAATAAGAAGTGTATAATGACGAAGCATCTTGGATGTAGAACGTGATTTTGTAACTTTTATATAAATTAAAAACGTATGAAAAAGTATTATCTGATCATTAGTGCTATGGCATTAATGATGGCTGCTTGCACGGAAAGTGCAGAATTTGAGAATGATTCAATGACTTCTGTAAACGACAGTAAAGTTGAAGTCAATTTTGGATCTTATGTTGGTAAAGGTACTCGCGCTGGTGCAACTGGCGTATTGACA
The DNA here is from genome assembly GCA_902775075.1 of uncultured Prevotellaceae bacterium. The sequence goes on from CACYKX010000003.1 coordinate 25,113, forward strand.
ACCAACGAATTGAAGACTACTGGTTTTGGTGTTATGGCTTCATATACCAACACCACTGCATGGGCTTCGGCTACTGGAGAAGCTAAGCAGTCAAACTTCATGTACAATGAAGGTATTACATGGAATGGTTCCACATGGACTTATGCCACAACAAAATACTGGCCTAATGATCCTGCTCAGAAGATTAGCTTCTTTGCTTATGCTCCTTATGTAGAAACAGCAAATGGAGAATCTGGTATCACCGCTATTGATGATGCTTCTGTAGAGGATCCTAAGATTTCTTATAAACTGGACCCAGCAAACTTTGTTGACTTGCTTTGGGCAGATGCAATAGATCAGAGTAGAATGACTAACGGAAATCGTGTATCATTCAACTTCAAGCATATCGTTTCTAAATTCATGGGGGACGTAAAGGCTAAGATCTCTAAAGAGGAACTCGCAGGATTAAATGATCCTATCGTTACTATCGAGAAGATTATTGTTGAGAATTCTGATGATAATATTGCTACAAGCGGTAAACTCGACCTCCACACGGGTACTTTTGTTAATGATGAGGCAACAGCTCCTGCAGCTTTCAAGGTAGAACTTGAAAATACTTCCTTTACAGATGCTGCAAAAGAAGATGCAAAGACAAACATTGATCTTAAGGCTAAGCCAACTGCTCTGGATGGTAAGGGTTTGACTACTACTGCAACAAGTATTCTTAATTCTAAAGTTTCTACTCCAGTATTATATTTCCTTCCTGGTACACAGCCTAAATTCAAGGTTACCGTAATATATTGGGTAAGAACCAAGGATGCTAAACTTCCTAAGGGTGTTACTAATGTAGCTCAGACTGTAACAAACGAGATTCAGTTCCCTACTCCATTTGAGCAGAACAAGAAATACAACTTAGTTTTGAACATCGGTTTGAACTCAGTACAATTCCAAGCTGAGGTTGAAAATTTCGATAATACTGACGAAGGAACTATTGAACAGACAGTAGACCTCCCAATAGTAAACGGAACATTGAATTAATTCGCTAAAGACAGGATAATACAACATTATATTCTTAGTGTTTAGAGTATTTGATATGAACAGATCAAGTATCATAAACATTTGGGGATTTCTCTTGCTGACAACCTTACTCTATGGTTGTTCTGGAGAAACCCCTGAATCCTTGACACCTTCTTCTGAAGATGCCATGCGGATACCTATGTCTTTTCAAATCTACTCTGCACGCAATACAACCCAGTCTAGAGCCAACACAGATTATTACATCGACGGAACTGAAAGAAAAACTCTTCCTGCGGGCTCTAGCTTGGGCGTATTCGCATATTATACCAATAAAAAGACTTGGTCGGAAGCAAAATCTAGTATTGAACCCAACTTTATGAACGATCAGGAGATGAAAGTCATGGCTTCGGTCGGTCAAAATGGCGTAAGTCTAAGCTATAATCCTACTAGATATTGGCCAAACGATGATAATCAGAAAATCACTTTCTCTGGATATTATCCTTTTGCAAGCGAAAAGGATAACCACGGTATCAGTATCATCGAAGGAGGACTTAACAACTTTAAGCCTGCTCTCAACTTTAGAGTCAAAAATAACTCCGCTGAGCAAATCGACCTCTTATTGAGCGATGTGCTCAACGATAGAACAAGATCTGATGCTACTCATCCCTTGGTTCTGAAATTGAATCATACACTATGTCAGATTGTTGTCAAGATAAAGCTTTCTGACGAGTATAAGAACAAAAATGTAAAACTCACGGGGAGAAACTGGAAGATAAAGGGTGTGTACAATACTGGTAATGTATATATGGATTGTACCAATCCTCATGCTCAGGTGGTAAAATGGCAGGACAGAAGTTACAGTACCGGTAACTATACCACATGGAGATATGAGGCTCACCCTGCTGACAATGCCCATGAGGATACTACAACCAGTAACAATGATGTGTTACTGCTCATCCCCCAAACTGTCACCTCACACGCCGTTATCCGTATTGGATACGATTTAAAATTCTTTGCCGATGATCATACTACTGAGTTATATCATTATGATAATAATACAACGGAGATTGACTTGAATAAGGCGGGTATCACAGAATGGAAACCCGGCATGAGATACACTTATACCTTTGTCGTAGGCCTCAACGAGATCAAAATAAACGCCACAACGACAAACTGGTTAGAGGAAACAATTAATTACGACGAAAACTTCAATAATTAATGGTAAAGATTAGTCCATATCAGCAAATATCAACAATGTTGCCCATAATGTGTATCATTATGGTTGCTGCTTGTACTGACTCAGAACCGACTCAGACGAGTCCTGTATTTTCAGATCATGCGGTCCTTTTCTCGGCTGAAAATCATGATACACGTTCCGCTGAATACTTTTCAATCAATAATGATGACGATCTAAAGGATAAAGGATTCAGATTATGGTGCTATTATACTGGTACTGACGATTTTAAATCGACAAAGTCTGAAGATGGTGTGCAGACTATCATGGATAATTTACCTACCCAATGGATTGCTTCTGACAACGCATGGAGCTATGGAACGAAGCGCTATTGGCCTACTGGAGAAAACAAGCTATCGTTCTTCGCTCTCGCATATAACTCTGACTGTAAACCTTTTCCTGGCAAGGACTCCGAAAAGAGAATCATCTTAGGAAATGACGTTACGACAGGACTTCCTACCCTTACTTATAGGAATGGAGACATTCCAGGCGGACAGGAGGATATTCTTTGGGCGACACGCACAAATGGCATGCCATATACCAACGAGACAATGCCTAAAGACAAAACTGTACACCTGCAGTTTAATCATGCATTAGCAAAAATTTCACTTGGAATCTCGGCCTCCGGAACATGGGACACGAAGAGTGAACAGAGTGAGATTAGGGAGGTCAACCAATCGTGGTATACTTCTTACAAGGAATATACCGTTACTGAAACTACGACGGCAAAGATGCTCATCAAGAACGTTACTGTAAGCAACTGCTACGAAACAGGAACTTTATTACTAAATAATACTGAGGCATATACTCCTGTATGGGAAAATCGATGGGGTAACTTCTCTTACAACTTCGATACAGATATCAATAGTATCTTAAAATATCATGATGATATTGGGCTCGACAATCAACCTGATGGAATTACTGACAAGACGCAGGAAATCTTGGAAAACAATAAATATTTCACGATTATCCCACGCGAGGTTGCTGCTGAGAACAATATGCAGGTAAAGGTAACTTATGTAAGACTCTTCAAGAAGACGACATATACATTCCGTGCTAACAAAAACTTTTGGGGATATTATGAGGACTTCAGTTGTATCAATGCGGATAATCCAGATGTCGAATGGGAGCTCGGAAATGAGGAGACGGTAACTTCTGAATGTAATAGTAATATCATTGGAGGTAAGAAGTATAATCTACTCTTCAACTTTGACGCCAAATACGCAACAATTACACTAAAGCCTATGCCTTGGGAGGTTGAAGAACAAGAGATTACTTCGGATAATACCATTAATATTGCAGAAGGTGGTACGATCAAATTCTTAGATCTCTCCTCTGACGTCAGAGTAGATTATGAAAAGGGCTATTGCTACACAGGTCCGAGAGATGTGAAACTCAAATTCCATATCAGTTTGCCGAAAGGTAGCAAATGGATGGCAAGTTTGATTACGCTGAAGGGTAACGAGAATGCTTTTACATTCGTCGACAATGAAGGTAAAGAGGTAGCAACACTCGAAGGACCTATCGGAGAGGAAGCCATTATACATATAAAAGCTAAAAATGTTCTCACGACTATCGAGAACAGAGCATTACTCCGTATCTATGCAATCACTCAGGATGGCAAAACAAGCATCATACGAAGTCTTGTACCTAATACCTATAATTATAATGAGTGGACACTTATTCAGGAGGTAAACGAATGATAAAGGAAATATTATATATCTTTTTATTACCACTACTCATGCTGTTGTGCTTGAGCAGTTGTTCTGAGATAATAGAAAACGAGATGGAAGGTGAGAAGGGATATGTGACCCTTAGACTTTCTATTCCGAAGCCTGTTATCACTACTCGTGCGGGAACAGAGAATGAGGATATAGAAGGGCAAGAAAATGCAATAAAAACAGCGACTCTATTCTTCTACAGAAATGAGGATGATGAAGATACACAAGCTAGATATACCGTAAATGGTGTTACCACAAACTATGATAGTACCACTCATAGCTATACCGTCAGTGTTCGATTATCAGTACAAAACCGATACGATATTTTCGGCGACAAGGACAATGGTCTGGGTAAAGTCTTCGTCGTCGTCAATCCTACGGCAAACTTTGGTAGCGGAAAAACAATCCGTGAAATTAAGCAAACTACTACACAGACGGCATTCGACACCGGCAAACCTACTAGTTTCGTAATGGTAGGTCAGGGGGATGTCACATTGACTGATGAAGTTGCAATAGGAGACGTCAATCTGCAAAGAGAGGCTGCAAAAATAAGACTTTATCTGAACATATCCGAGGAAGTACAAACTGAGGAGAATCTTGTGATTACAAAATGGAAACCTGATTTAGAGAACAGTGAACTTAAATTGGTGTTGAACAATGGCGTAAACAAGACGCTGCTCGGTGGTGGATATGCAGCAGATGACAAAGATTTTTTCTCACAGGAAGTAGACTTCGTACAAGGAGAATATAAAAGAAATTCTTCTGACGAAACGTCTTATTCTTATGCGAGTTCACCTCTATACACTTATCCTTCAGCATGGAATGGAATAGATTCGCACGAAATGACCTTGATACTCTGTGTACCTTGGTATAATACCACGACCAAGACTACCCGACTTTCTTACTATCAGCTCAGTGTGAATAATATCAAGAGAAAAGTAGAAAGTAACCATTATTACAAGATATTCCTTAATGTAAATAGTCTGGGAAGTTCCAACAAAGGAGAACCTGTTGATATGTCTCCGGCTTCATTCATCATCCAACCTTGGGGAACTGTGGATGTGGGTACAGGTTCCCAAAACAACAAGGATGCAGATGGTGTACTTATGAGATATCAATATTTGGTTGTCTCACCAACAAGTATCGACCTAAAGAATAATAACAATGCAGAAATTAGTTATTCTAGTAGTTCTGCACTTGACATGGCAAACACTAGAGTTTCAAGAGTAGAATATACCAGTTATGACAATAGTGGTTATACCACAGAAACAATTTTAGAAGGAAACCAAGTTCCTTCCAGCTATAAGATTACAGATAATGGATCCGGTAAAATCACCTTCATACATGATCAGACGGGTACATACGTGATGCAGAAAATTACGATACAAATCACAAACAACGATGGATTAAGTGAAAGTGTGAATATCGTACAATATCCGCCTATCTATATGACCAGTGAACCTGGAGGTAATGCTTTCGTAGATGGTTTCTTTGCTTATGCAGAAGATGGATCCAACTGGGGTATTCCTAACTATGATGTTCCTAACACGTATCATAGTGCTACATATGAAAGCAACAATAATAGTACTCAGAATTCATACTCATATGAGTGGACTTCTGGCTATTACATCAATACACCTTACGGATGGCTGATGCTCTCCTATCCTTCCGACTTACAGAATGCAATCACCAACATCTTCGTGACTTCATTCAACAGAAATAATTGCACTTATTATGACGGAAGGTCTTACTACACATATAAGATTGGTGATCCGAGAGTAAACGCTGGATGGGGGACGAACGACCTCAAACCATACCTTATAAGTCTATATAAATACAAAGCATATTATTATGTCTATAAAGACTGGGAAGACGCGGACAAGATAAAGATTGCATCAAGCGATGAAAGCTGTAGGAGCATCATCTCTCCATCCTTTAAGATTAGTTCTGCGTTTGGTCTGTGTGGTAGAGGTATTCTATCTTTTACAGATGCCACCAAACGAGCTGCCACTTATCAGGAAAGTGGCTATTGTGCCGGCAGATGGCGCTTGCCTACTGAGGCCGAAATTATGTTCGTATATACATTACAACAACAGAACAAGATCGCAAGATTGTTTATCAATAACGTTTATTACTGGACTGCAAGTGGTAGAATCTTCTACAACGGGGCTCTCTACACACAAAATGAGATAGGTACAAACAGAGCATATCTGCGCTGTGTATATGATACATGGTATTGGGGTAACAGTAAAAGTAATACGCCATCCATTTATGAACCAAAACCTACATTGTAATGACAAAGATTAAATTTTACATATATACCTTATTTGCGCTACTGCTTACCGCATGTAGTGAATCTGAAATGCTGACAGGTTCTGACGGTTCTCAGAACGGTATTCCTGTTGTCATCAATGCATCATTCAGAATTCCAAAAACTGGAATGTTGTCAAGGGTTTGTGGCGAGAGTACGGAGATTACGTCACTATATGCTCTCATCTTTGATGAAAATGGACTGCTTTCTGAGATCGAAGAATGCCATCCGGGAACAGAAGCTAACCCTCAAAAACATTTTAGTCCCATGGGGGCAAACAGTCTCATTTCTTTTTATGTCACTCTGCACGAATCTCACTCTCCTCGTATCGTGCACTTACTGGCCAACTATCCATGCTCTAGTCTTGATATCATCGATGAATCGCATTTGATGCGCAAACTTACCGTCAGCAATCATGTTGACGCCTACTGGCAACGCATAGAACTTAGGGATGGTATTATTCCTGAGCAAAACTCGAATACTCCTACACAGGAAACACGAAACCATTTTCAGAATATTTCCATGATTCGTAATTTCGCTAAGATCACGATTTCTAAGGATACAGCAAATATTCCTGACAGTAAATTCAAAATCAATGGATATTATGTTTTCAATCAACCTAAATATGGAACTGTCGCACCTTATAATGTCAACTCAAATGCTGACCCTAGTGACCCTATTGCCAATCGATTTGCAAACTATATAGACAATAATGGGAACACTAGGACTTATAAAGAGCTTTATGATGATAAGTATTATGGCTATGAACCTGAAAATCGGGAATATGAACCGTATGATATAGACAATATCGCATGGAAAGTTCCTAATGAGCCTACGTATATCTATGAAGCAACATATCGTGAAGATGCCGGCAACCCATTCATTATTCTGAAAGCTAGTTATAATGGAGGTCCCGACACCTATTATAAGGCTGCATTATGTTATCCTGAGGAAAGAGAGGAAGGAGATGATACTTATAGAACTATGATATACTATAATGTGATCAGGAACTTCCGTTTTAATCTAAACGTTACACAAGTGTCTGGAGAAGGATCGAAAACATTACAAGATGCATTGGTATCACCTCCAATGAACAACTTCCAGGGTAGTACGGAAGCGGAGGATCTGAACAATATCGCTTCTGAAAACATGAGACTCTTTATCTCTTCAACGGATATCATGATCAATGATGCTACGCCTTTCCAATTAAAATACAAGAATATCGCAGACAAGACTTCTACCCCTATAATCATCTGCAATAAGCGTAAAAGTGAATTGACAAATACCGACAATCCAAACTATTATGTTACAATTGTTGGTCTAGATAGAAATACCAAAGGTAAAGGTACAGTAATAGAAAGTGCTACACTAAGCGACACAAACGATGCTGATGGATATCGTACGATTACAATTACACCAACAGCTGTACCACAAACACAACAAATACAGACTGTCTCTATCTATAATAGTGGTAATCTGTATCGTACTTGTAAAATCTATTATCGCAAGAAAATGGATTATTCTGTAGAAATCTCCAAATCAGGAGATGCTCGCGTCGATCAGCCTGTGAAAATTACTATTGGTATTCCTGCAGACCTCACCAAAGCTCGTTTTCCTTTGGAATTTCATATTGAGAATGCGGACAACAACTCTCTCTATCCAGATACTCAAGCCCCTGGATTCATAGAGATGCCTGTCATCGTAGATAGTAGAAAGCACTCTTATTTCTACAATAGATTTATTACTTGGGAACAATACGAGTCTGCCCCTAATACGAATGGCATAAGATACTTTGATTGCTACTTCCGTACTTATAAGGCGATGTATGGAACAACATCTATACCGGTATCTACCAATAAGTATTTTAATTCTCCGGTCAACGTAAACCTTGAGAATTAATTTTCAGAATTCAATTGGCGGCAGAAGTCTTCTCCCAAAGCGAATCCTTCTTCATACAATCGCTCCAACTTCTCTGTATCACGAGTCATTCGTTCTACCTCTAACAGACGCTTTGGTCGGATACAGACGATTTGACCTGAGGCTTCTAATTCCTCGATCTGTTGAAGTTGCTTGTTATACGACTCATGTCTATGACTCAAAGCTACACGAAGACGAGGATACTTTTTATAGATAAAGTTTGGTACTTTACGGTCTTTGCCCATATCACGCCACCCCTTGTTGCGTGTAAGAATGACGACATTACGAGAGTGACCGGTCTCCATAGCGCGATTGATTGGAATACTATCAACAATTCCCCCATCAAGCATCGGCTTGCCATCAACCATTGTTATCTTACTAACATAAGGTAAACTTGATGATGCTTTCACCATATCCAACGATCGCTGAATGTCACCATATTCATGGAGATACTCAGCCTTTCCCGTATTGCAATTGGTAGCTACGACTTCAAATTCATGGGCATGCTTCCAAAATTCTTGGAAATCAAATGGCAAGAGCTCTTTAGGAAACTGCTCATAAAGAAGTTTCTGATCGAATATACAACCTTGTGTTACTAGATGACGAAGACCTATATAATCATAGCGCGCAAGATAATCAATATTAGAAATACGAGCACGACGAGGCTGACGGCTCATATACGACATTCCATTACAGGCTCCGGCGGATACTGCAACAACATAATGAAAATATAAATTATTCTTCATAAAGGCATCAAGTACACCAGATGTAAACACACCTCGCATTCCCCCTCCTTCTAAAACCAATCCAGTCTTTATATCTATTTTCATAACTATCCTTTCATCACGCTTTTATTAACACTCGACTCTTAAACTTTTATAAATTTAAAGAGGTTTCTATATTTTAGTTGCAAATATAATACATTTTTAATAGAATTTGTGTAACTTTGCAACCGAATTTCATCTAAAAGAGGAATTATGTTTAAAAAAGAAACTTATGTACAGCGCCGTAATGAGTTGAAAAAACTTATCGGTAGTGGCGTTATCCTTATATTTGGCAATAATGAGTCACCTTGCAATTTCCCAAACAATGGTTATTACCCATTCCGTCAGGATAGTACTTTCCTGTATTTCTTTGGACAGAATCGTGACGGACTTGTTGGCGTCATTGATGTTGATAATAACACGGAAACTCTAATTGGTGACGACATCGATATCGAAGATATTGTATGGTATGGTAGTGTAAATTGCGTAAAAGATCTAGCCGCAGAAGTTGGTGTAGAGGATTCTGCTCCAATGAAAACCCTTAAGGCTATCTGCAATGATGCAATGAGCAAGAAACGAAAGATTCATTTTCTGCCACCTTATCGCTATGATATCAAGTTACAGATTTTTGATCTTTTGGGCATACATCCAAACCAGCAAAAGTTAGAAGCTAGTATGCCTCTTATCCAAGCTGTAGTAAAGATGCGTTCTACCAAGACCGCAGAGGAAATCGAGGAACTGGAACGCGCTGCCGTTATCGGATACAAGATGCATACCACTGCCATGAGACTGACTAAGCCTGGAGTAACCGAGAAATTCGTAGGAGGACAAGTTGACGGCATCGCTAATTCGTATGGAGCCATGGTAAGTTTCCCAACAATATTCTCTCAACATGGCGAAATCATGCACGGCAATCCGAGCCTCAACGTATTAGAAAGCGGGAGGATGGCTCTTTGTGACGCTGGTGCGGAGACCGTAAACAATTACTGCTCGGACAACACTCGAACCTATCCCGTAAATGGAAAGTTCACACAGAAACAATTAGACATATATAAGGTAGTAGAAGAATGTCACGACATGACTCTGCAACTTGCTAAACCAGGCGTAAAATATGCAGACGTTCATTTCGCTATCTGTCGCAATATCTTCAACCGAATGAAGGAACTTGGACTTGCAAAAGGTGACACCGAAGAGGCTGTAAACGCTGGTGCACATGCCATGTTCTTGCCACATGGACTTGGACATATGATGGGTATGGATGTACACGATATGGAAAACCTCGATCAGATCAATGTCGGCTTTGACGAGGAGGTACGTCCTAACCTCGAGCAATTCGGCACCAACTGCCTACGTATGGGGCGCCGCTTACAAGAAGGTTTTGTCGTAACAGACGAACCTGGTATATATTTTATTCCAGCACTTATCGATGAATGGAGAACCAAGAAGCATTGTGCAGACTTCCTTAATTTCGACGAACTAGAAAAATACAAAGACTTTGGTGGTATCCGTATCGAAGATGATGTATTAATCACAAAAGACGGATGTCGATTCATCGGTAAAGACAGAATACCTTATCATCCACAAGATGTTGAGGATTTCATGAGCAATAATTAATATTAATAATATAAAGAAAATAGAGATTTTATTTATGAGAAAAGTATTAGCCATCGCCCTTATGGCATTATGTGCTACTGGGGTCAACGCAAAAGCTGTAAAGGACTCAGTGAACAAGAATAAACCAGTTTTTACTGTGATCAAGGAGAACCCTATCACAAGTATTAAAGACCAGAATAGAAGTGGTACCTGCTGGGATTATTCTACCTTAAGTTTCTTTGAGAGTGAAATTCTGAAAAAGACAGGTAAGACATATGACCTTTGCGAAATGTTTGTTGCCAACAAGACATATCTCGACCGCGCTATCATGGCAGTCCGTATGCATGGTGATGTAAGTTTCTCTGAAGGTGGTTCTAGCTATGATCCATTGTACTGTATTCAGCACTATGGTATCATTCCAGAGAATGCCATGCCATTACCAGGTACTCTTTATGGTGACTCTCTTGCAAACTTCTCAGAGTTCTTCTCTGTACTTACTCCATACGTTGAGAGCGTAGCAAAAAGCAAGCAGAGTAAACTGTCTCCGGCATGGAAAACAGGTCTTCAGGGAATCCTTGATGCATATCTTGGCAAATGCCCAGAGAAGTTTACCTATCAGGGCAAACAGTACACTCCAAAGAGTTTCGCTGCAAGTCTAGGACTTGATTGGAATGATTATGTAAGTTTCACTTCATATACACACCATCCATTCTGGTCTCAGTTTGCTGTCGAAGTACAGGACAACTGGCGCTGGCCTTTGAGCTACAATGTTCCTATGGAGGATCTTTGCAAAATTATCGACAATGCCATCATGAACGGTTATACTGTAGCTTGGGGTGGTGACGTAACAGAGGATGGTTTCACCCGTACAGGTCTTGGTATCGCATACGACCAGAAGAAAGTTCGCTCTATGGCTGGTACAGATATGGACCACTGGTTCAAACTCTCTAAGACTGCTAAAAAGGAGAAACTTGATTCTCTTGGTGTAAATGCTCCTGAAATCACTCCTACACAGCAGATGCGTCAGGATGCATTCGATAATTGGGAAACAACCGACGACCATGGTATGCACATCTATGGTATCGCTAAAGATCAGAATGGTCGCGAATACTATATGGTAAAGAACTCATGGGGTGAAAGCGGTGACTACAAAGGTGTTTGGTATATGACCAAGAACTTCGTAGCTTACAAGACTATGGACTTCATGGTAAATAAGAATGCTGTACCAAAGGACATTCGCAAAAAACTTGGACTCTAATCCATAATCGGCATATAAAAAAGCGCAAAACTTTCGTAGTTTTGCGCTTTTTTTGTTACCTTTACACGCAGAAATAAAAAAAATCTAAAATGCATTTTAAATGGAAGTACTCAACACCTTCATCTGAGCAAGATGTACAAGCCAAAGAATTAGGTACGAAGTTAGGTATCAGTCCTATCTTGGCACAACTTCTGATTAAACGCGGAATTACTACAGAATCGGCTGCAAAAAGATTTTTCCGCCCACAATTAGCAGACCTCATCAATCCCTTTTTGATGAAGGATATGGACATCGCCGTTGACCGCCTCAATGATGCTATGGGACGCAAAGAACGTATTATGGTATATGGAGACTACGATGTTGATGGGTGTACAGCCGTTGCCCTCGTATATAAGTTTCTGCAACAATTCTATTCTAACATCGAATATTATATCCCGGACCGTTATGATGAGGGATATGGTGTGAGTAGAAAAGGTATAGACTATGCAAAAGAAAAAGGTGTAAAACTAATCATAATTCTAGACTGTGGCATCAAAGCTATCGATGAGATAGCATATGCTAAGAGTTTAGGAATAGACTTTATCATCTGCGACCATCATGTTCCAGATGAAATCATGCCGGACGCTGTGGCTATTCTTAATCCAAAGCGCCCTGATGACACATTTCCCTTCAAACATCTTTGCGGATGCGGTGTAGGATTTAAATTCATGCAGGGATTCGCTAAGAACAATGGCATCCCTTTTTCGCGTCTTATCCCACTACTCGACTTCTGTGCAGTAGCAATAGCAGCCGATATCGTACCTGTAGAGGACGAGAACCGTATACTCGCTTTCCATGGACTCAAACAACTCAATCAAAATCCTTCCGTAGGATTAAAAGCCATTATCGATATCTGTGGACTTAATGGAAGGGAAATTTCCATGAGTGACATCGTTTTTAAGATTGGTCCTCGCATCAATGCTTCCGGACGCATGGAAAATGGAAAAGAAAGTGTCGATTTGCTTGTAGAGAAAGATTTTAGTTCTGCTCTGAGAATGGGAAAGCATATCAATGAGTACAACGAACAACGGAAGGATATTGATAAACAGATGACAGAAGAGGCCAATCAAATTGTCAGTAGATTAGACTCACAAGCTCATCGTTCTTCCATTGTACTATATGACGAAGGATGGAAGAAAGGTGTAATTGGCATCGTCGCATCACGATTAACAGAAATATACTTCCGACCAACTGTAGTTATTACCCGAGATGGAGAACTGGCCACAGGATCTGCACGCAGCGTAACAGGATTTGATGTTTACTCTGCTATCAAGAGTTGCCGAGATTTACTTATCAATTTCGGAGGACATACCTATGCAGCTGGTCTGACACTTAAATGGGAGAACATCCATGAATTCAGGGAAAGATTCCAAAAATATGTGGAGGAACATATCGAACCTGAACAAACAGAAGCAACACTTGATATCGATGCCGTAATAGACTTTAAAGATATTACCAAAAAGTTACATAACGATCTGAAAAAGTTTGCTCCATTTGGTCCTGGTAATCAGAAACCTGTTTTCTGCTCTATAGGTGTCTACGATTATGGTACCAGCAAAGTTGTTGGACGAGAACAAGAACATATCAAATTAGAACTTGTTGATTCTAAATCTAGCAATATTGTAAATGGTATAGCTTTCGGACAAAGTGCAAGTGCAAGATATATCAAAAGTAAACGTTCCTTTGATATTGCATACACGATAGAAGATAATGTCTTCAAGCATAACCAAGCACAATTGCAAATCGAGGATATCCGTCCGAACGAACAACAAGAACTATAAATCTTATGGCTGATAAATATCTAAAGGTATTACAGCAATACTGGGGCTATCCCGACTTTCGCGGAATTCAAAGGAATATCATAGAATCTATAGGCGAAGGACGGGATACGCTTGGACTTATGCCTACAGGTGGAGGTAAATCTATCACTTTCCAGGTTCCTGCACTTGTCAAGGAGGGAGTCTGCATCGTCATCACTCCTCTAATCGCATTAATGAAAGATCAAGTTGCACATCTATGTGAAAGGGGAATACAAGCTGATGCGATATACTCAGGACGTACCAGACAAGAAATAGTACAGGTACTGGAAAATTGCATCTTTGGTGGCGTCAAAATACTCTATGTATCACCAGAGCGACTATCTTCGGAATTATTTCAGAAGAAGTTCTCCCACATGAAGGTTAGCTTCATCACTGTTGATGAAGCTCATTGCATTTCTCAATGGGGATATGATTTTCGACCATCTTACTTAAGCATCTCTGATATTAGAAAGCTCAAGCCTGATGCACCGATATTAGCTCTGACAGCAACAGCTACTCCAGATGTTGTAGAAGACATACAAGACCGATTAGGTTTTAAGGAAAAGAATGTCTTCAAGATGAGTTTCTACCGGAAGAACCTAGCCTACGTTGTTCGCAACAGTTCGGATAAATTCCAAGAATTGGTTCATATTTTACGCTCTGTTCCTGGCTCATCTATTGTATATGTGCGTTCTAGAAAAAGATGCAAGGAAATATCAAATGCACTAAATGACTCTGGAATATCTGCAACCTTCTATCATGCAGGGCTAGATTCTGTAACAAAGGATGAACGGCAAGACAAATGGCAACACGATGAAGTACGTACCATGGTCGCTACCAATGCCTTTGGTATGGGTATCGACAAACCGAACGTACGGGTTGTCATACATATAGATTGTCCAGATTCTTTGGAGGCTTATTTCCAAGAAGCGGGTCGTGCAGGACGTGACGGCGAAAAGGCATACTCTGTATTACTCTACAATGATGGAGATAAACGTAAACTAGAAAAAAGAATCATCGATTCTTTTCCTACCAAAGAATATATTGCTGATGTCTACGAACATCTTGCCTATTTTTATCAGATCGGTATAGGAAGCGGAAAAGGAAGAACATTTGAGTTTAACATAGAAAAGTTCTGTTTCACTTATAAATATTTTCCAATTCCTGTAGACTCAGCTCTAAGGATTTTAGAACGCTCGGGGTATATTCATTACGAAAGTGATCCTGATGACAATGCTCGTGTCATGTTCAAACTAACAAGAGAAGACTTATATTGTCTCAGAACAACGAATCCTGACGAGGAGAACGTAATTACTACCCTACTACGCCTATACGGAGGTTTATTCACAGACTATGCTTATATCGATGAAAGTATGATTGCTATGCAAGCAGGAGTTGATAAGCAACAATTATATCTTATTCTAAAGAGCCTCTCAAATAGAAAGATAATAGACTTTATCCCTCGTAAGAAAATACCATATATCACTTATCTTCAAAGGAGAGAGGACGGAAGCAACATTTTTATATCTCATGAGGTATATGAAGAACGTAAGGAACAGTATATCCGACGAATCCGAAGTATAGAAGCATATGCAAAGAATGATCATGTTTGTCGCTCCAGACAATTATTACGATATTTTGGCGAAGAAAATGATGAAGACTGCAAAAAATGTGATGTCTGCTTGTCAAACGTGTCCGAAAATGTCCAAGAAGATCGTCTTACAACAGGAAGAAATAAGATCATGGAACTTTTAAACCATAAGGAAGTCACCTTAAAGGATATTGAATCAATAGAACTACCTAGAGATATTATCGATAATGCACTACAACAACTTGTCGATGAAAACATCATAGCCATTGAGGGTTCTCAAGTCATCCTCATTCATTAAATTATACATAAAAAATGAGGATGACTCTCTCACGAGAACCATCCCCCCAAACATTATGTACGAGAAAAAAATTAGTCTTCACCATCATACTCTGGACGAAGCTTACGAACAGTTTCACCTGCACGCCACATTTCCATATCATGCATAGCTTTAAGTTCTGCATTAAGTTTAACACGATAATCAGCTTCAGAGTTTTTATCAATTGAAATCTGTGCTTCATTACCAGTCTTAACTGATAAGTACAACCATTCCATTACAGGCTTGATAGCCTCACGGAAACGAGGAGCCCAATCAAGAGCACCACGCTGTGCTGTTGTAGAACAGTTTGCATACATCCAATCCATACCCTTTTCACCAAATAGAGGCATCAAACTCTGAGTCAACTCCTCAACAGTTTCATTAAATGCCTCCGATGGAGAATGTCCATGCTCACGAAGTACTTCATACTGAGCTTCCAACAAGCCCTCGATAGCACCCATCAATGAGCCACGCTCACCAGTCAAGTCTGATGTTGCCTCACGCTGGAAAGTAGTCTTGAACAAATAACCTGCACCAATACCAATACCGAATGCAATAGTTTTGTTTTCTGCATTTCCTGAAGCATCCTGATAAACTGCGTATGAGCAATTCAATCCACGACCTTCCTGGAACATTGTACGAAGTGATGTACCAGAGCCCTTAGGAGCAACCATGATTACATCAATATCCTTTGGAGGTACTACACCAGTACGATCTTGCCAGTTAATAGCGAAACCATGAGAATAATATAATGTCTTACCTGCAGTAAGATACTTCTTAATCTGTGGCCATACTGCTATTTGACCTGCATCAGAAAGCAACATACAAATAATAGTACCTTTTTGAACAGCTTCTTCAATGGAAAATAAAGTCTTTCCTGGGACCCAACCATCAGCAACGGCTTTTTCATAAGTCTTACCCTGTCGCTGACCCACAATCACGTTGAACCCATTATCTCGAAGGTTACAAGCCTGACCTGGACCCTGAATACCATAGCCAATGACTGCAATCGTTTCATTTTTCAGAACTTCACGTGCTTTCTCTAATGAGAACTCTTTGCTGGTGACAACTGTTTCAATTACGCCACCAAAATTCATTTGTGCCATATTACAAATTCTTTAATTGCGATCATCGATGATCGCGGTTCTAACGTTATATTTATTCAATTGTGTTCGCTCACAATTTCTAAGTGCAAATATAATAATTTCTAACTAAACAACAAAATTTTCTATCACTTTTTTACGAATTTGAGCAACATTCTTACAACTTCTTGTTCCGTATCATTTTTTTCGTTGCTTTTTGTTATTCTAATTGAATATTCATTATTATTTTCTTGCAAATAGATGTTCAACTTATCACCTTGATGACTTTCTGCGACATAAGCTATTTCTACCCTTTTTAATTGATGACATCGATAGAAATCCAAATCGAAAAGATCTAGGACGTGCTCCAGATATTTAATACTATTTATATGACCATTCACATCAACATCATTATAATAGGTATCAATAGTACGGACAAGTTTCACATCTCCATCCAATTTCACTCTGGAACTTTTGGCAATCGGACATTCCTTATCTTTTTCTATGTATTTCTCGATAAGTCCATCATGAATAGCCAATATATCTGTAGGCTGTCGCGTATCTGTATCTATCATTGCCCAAACACTACGACCATAGCCATAGACTTTTGTATTATCTCTACTTACGACTTTGAAATTTCTACTTGTAAAGAATTTCATGGTCCCTTCTACCCAAGTTTCAATACTGAACTTATCGTAAGCCGATGGCATATCTTCCATTTCTATTGCCAATCGACTAAGAACCCAAGTCTTATGTATAGGATTCAAATAACTTATTCCATATCCGCGATCGTTACTATGAAAATCTGCAGCATTAAGCATTAGATTTCCTAGATACCCCATCATCAGATGATGAGAGAAATCACAATGGAATGGTTCTGACAAAAAATCGTATCGTCCAATTTTTGATAATAGCTCGCACATATTATATTTATTATATTACTATTTTTTTTATACCTATTATTATATGTATTACTTTTCGTTCAACAACTCACTCACAGGTTCCTCAAAACTACGTGTTACTGCAATTCTTCCACTCCGAGTGTATTGTAACATACAATCAAATTCTTGCAATCGATGAAATAAATCTGCGATGTCTTCTGTCAAACCAGCAAGGAGCACCGTACTATAGGTTGGATTTACTTCCATCATTCTAGCATCATGTCTACGAATCGTACGAGAAATCTCAGGATTATCCAACAGTTTAGGAGTCGATATTTTAAAAAGGGCTACCTCATGAATGAAAAGTTCATCATCTGTGTAATAACTACTTTTTACAACATCAATCTTCTTCTCTATAGCCTTATTAATCTTATTGATTTGCTCTTCATTACTCCATACCGTTATGGTATATTTGTGTATACCATTGATACTACTGGCAGATACATTCAAACTCTCGATGTTTACTTGTCTACGAGTAAAGACTGCTGTAATTTGATTTAGGATACCAGCGATATTTTCCGAGTAAACCAGTAATGTATATAATTTCTTATTTTCCATATCAAAACTCTTTTAATAATCCAAAACCAGTTCCATATCATCAACACTCTTACCAGGAAGCGTCATCGGAACAATATCTTCATCTTCCTTGATAGCACACTCGAGAAGATAAGGTCCTTTTGTTTTCAACATCTTGTCGATTTTATCCTTAAGATCTTTACGATCGATAACAACATCATAAGGAATATTATAAGCCTTGGCGATATCTTGATATTTAGGATTCAACATATGTGTAAACGAATGACGTCCTTCAAACATCAAATCTTGCCACTGACGAACGTTTCCAAGATAATTGTTATTCAACAGTATCATCTTTACAGGTGCCTGTTGTTCCATGATGGTACCCAATTCCTGTATACTCATCTGGAATCCACCATCACCCATAAAACAGCAAATCGTTCTGTCTGGAGCACCAAAGCATGCACCTACAGCTGCAGGAAGAGCAAAGCCCATCGTTCCAAATCCTCCACTTGTAACGATAGAACGTTTACGCTTGAACTTAAAATATCTACTTGATATCATCTGATTCTGTCCTACATCATTCACTAATACTGCCTCACCATCGGTAGCATCAGCAACAGCATTGGTGACTTCACCCATGAGTAAAGGTCCCTCTGTCGGATGAATATCTGGATCTATCACTTTTTCCTTCTCCATTTCATAGTAAGGTGTGAAAGACTCGATCCATTCCTTATGTTCATTTTTCTTAAGCAAACGTGTTATTGCCGGTAACGACTGCTTACAGTCGCCAACAACAGCAACATCTGTTTTTATAACCTTATCTATCTCTGCATGATCGATATCCAAGTGTATGACCTTGGCTTGCTTAGCATAAGTAGAAGGTAAACCGGTAATACGATCACTAAATCTCATACCAATAGCGATAAGTACATCGCATTGCTGAGTCTGCATATTGGTAGCATAAGAACCATGCATACCCAACATACCCATATTTAAAGGATGATCGCTCGGTAATGCAGAAAGACCTAGCAAGGTTCTACCTGCTGGGATATCAGCTTTCTCCAGAAACTCGAGCAATTCGTTTTGAGCATTACCGATTTCCACGCCATGACCTACCAAAGCGAAAGGCTTCTTCGCATGATTGATAAGTTCTGCAGCCTGGGCCACAGCATCCTGCTTAACTTCTGGATATGGATTATAAGAACGAACCTCAGTAGTCTTTACTGGACCATTCCACTCACAAGTATGAGTCTGAGCATTCTTAGGAAAATCAAGTACTACAGGACCTGGTCGACCGCTCTTTGCGATATAGAAAGCGCGACTCACTGCCCATGCCACATCTTCAGGACGTCTTATCTGATACGCCCATTTGGTAATAGGTTGGGCAACGCCAACCAAATCAACTTCTTGGAAAGCATCTGTTCCAAGGGCACCGACACCAACCTGACCTGCAATAATAACAACAGGAATACTATCTACCATAGCATCGGCAACACCAGTCAACGTATTCGTAGCACCAGGTCCACTCGTAACCAAAGCCACGCCCACTTCTCCACTCACTCGGGCATATCCTTCTGCTGCATGGGCAGCAGCCTGTTCATGACGAACTAGGACATGATCAAACATTTTGTTTTCACCTCTGGTGTAACCATATAGTGAGTCGAATACTGGCATTATAGCACCACCCGGATAACCAAATATTGTTGTTACCCCCTCGCTTTGTAATGAGCGCATCAGCGCTTCTGATCCTGTTATTATCTCTTTTTCCATGTCTACTTAGTCAATGATACGTACTCCACCTTTATCTGCCGAACTAACACTCTGAGCATAAGCTCGTAATGCTTTGCTGACGACACGTTTTCTCTTTAAAGGTTGTTGAGGACGTGATTTTAATTCTTCATCACTCAATTTTACATTGATTGTTCGGTTTGGAATATCAATGACGATGATATCACCATCTTTGATTTTTCCTATATTACCACCAGCGGCTGCCTCCGGAGAGATATGTCCTATACTCAATCCTGATGTTCCACCAGAAAAGCGTCCATCTGTAATCAGAGCACACTCTTTACCTAGATGACGGCTCTTGATATATGATGTAGGATATAGCATCTCCTGCATTCCAGGACCTCCCTTTGGACCTTCATGGGTAATAACTACGCAATCTCCGGAATTAACTTTCCCTTCAAGAATGCCATTACAAGCATCTTCTTGTGAGTCAAAAACTACAGCAGGACCCTCAAAATGCCAAAGCCCTTCATCAACACCTGCTGTTTTAACGACACAACCATCTTGGGCTATATTTCCAAAGAGTACCGCTAATCCTCCATCTCTTGTATAAGCATGCTCTAAATCACGGATACAGCCATTGGTACGATCTGTATCAAGACTTTCCCACTGTGCATCCTGACTTCCCATGACAACAGAGAATTTGCGACCTGGAGCAGAGTGATAGATTCGATCTGCATCAGGATCCAAAGAATCACCTGTAATATCGTATTTCTTCATCTGCTCTCCTAATGTTTTTCCATCCACACGCTTTACATCTCCATGGATAAGTCCACCCTTATTGAGTTCGTTCAGGATTCCAAGAATACCTCCTGCACGATTACACTCTTGAACACTATATTTCTGTGTATTAGGAGCCAACTTACAAAGACAAGGAACCTTTCTACTTAACTGGTCAATGTCTTCCATCTTGAAATCGACATTGCCTTCCTGGGCTACAGCAAGTAAATGAAGTATCGTATTGGTACTACCACCCATAGCAATATCAAGTGTCATCGCATTAAGGAAAGCATCACGAGTAGCAATATTTCGAGGCAACACGCTCTCGTCACCATCTTCATAATATGCGAAAGCATTTTTTACAATCTGTCGCGCAGCTCTTTTAAAGAGTTCTACACGATTTTTATGTGTTGCAAGGATCGTTCCATTACCTGGGAGACTTAAACCTATAGCCTCGGTAAGAGAATTCATCGAATTGGCCGTAAACATACCAGAGCAACTTCCACACCCTGGACATGCGCACTGCTCTATCTTTATGATATCTTCATCGCTCACCGTCTTATCTGCACCATTGATCATGGCTGTAATCAAATCGGCATTTTCTCCTTTCCATCGTCCAGCTTCCATAGGACCACCAGAACAGAAAATCGTAGGGATATTCAGTCGCATGGATGCCATCAGCATTCCCGGAGTAACTTTATCACAATTGGAGATACAAATCATTGCATCGGCTTTATGTGCATTTACCATATACTCCACTGAGTCTGCAATAATATCACGTGAAGGCAAAGAATATAACATACCATCATGTCCCATGGCAATGCCATCATCAATAGCTATTGTATTAAATTCTGCTGCATAACATCCCATAGCCTCTATTTCCTTCTTCACTATCTGACCGATTTCGTGAAGATGAGTATGTCCTGGAACAAACTGGGTAAAACTATTGACAATCGCAATAATTGGTTTACCAAACTGTTCATGCTTCATTCCAGCCGCAACCCACAAAGCTCGGGCACCTGCCATTTTTCGGCCTTCTGTACAAACTGCACTTCTCAACTGATGTTTCATATTGGTCAATTTATTAATCTCCTCTTATATAATCCGTACAAATACAAAGATGACGAATCGCACATCGCTCATCATACACCTCGCATATATATTATGCGCAAAGGTACGGATAAATATTGTAACAACCAACAAATTCGTGCATATTTTCAAAAAATTACGCAAACTTATTACTAAATACAGTATTTTGCTACCATATTATAACACACAAACATTAATAAGAGTATAATTAAATAAAAAAATCCCCGATGCAATGCATCAGGGATTTATATTTAGGATTGAAGTATTCGTTTAGATTACTTTACATAAACAACAGCCAAACGGTTAGAAGTAGTACCCTGTACACCCTTACCAGTAGCTTCATCTACAACAACACCCTTGCTCTGCAGATACTTAGCAACAACATCAGCACGGCCCTGAGAGATCTTATCATTAATTTCCTTAGATCCTTCTGGAGAAGCTGTACCTACGATCTGAACGTGCTTACCTGCCTTAACAGCATCAAGAGCTTTCTTAGCTTCCTTGGTAAGAACAGTTTTGCCCTGAGCAAATGTTACGAATACAAGGTTCTCAACCTTAACCTCCTGTGGAGCTGGAGCTTCCTTAACAACTTCCTTGATAACTTCCTTAGGCTTCTTTGCCAATTCGTTGCGAAGATCATCAATCTTTGAATTCAAAGCGTCGATTTCTGCCTGATCGCGAAGCTGAGCAATCTTGAAGTTATGAGTACCGTTTGATGTACCGAACTTGTATACCAAACCTGCGTTCAACTGAACATAGCTCTTGTTGATGTTCCAAGCAATATCACCAACATTGTTTACTGGATACTGAGCTTCCTGAGCATCATTCAAGCCATAGTTGATAGAAGGCTCGATATAAACCTGCCATGCCTTGTTTCCACCAAAATTATATGCGAAATCAAGAGCTAACTTCTGGGTAAGGTTATTCTTACCTTTGTTGGTACCAGCCTGATAAGCTGCAGAGTTACCAAAAAGATGACCCCAACCAAGGCCAGCAACTGCTGTTACCTCGAAAGGACGTGGCTCACCTTTGTAACCGCCTAACCAGTTACTCAAATTGACTGTACCTAACAAACTTGTGTTCAAATAACGTACAAAAGTACCAGTAGGAGCATAAGGCTTTACTGAAAAATATGCGTTACTCTCAACTGCAAGACCCAATACTGGAGTGAAATAACGACCAATACGAACACCTGCATTAGGATTAAGATTCTTTAACCATGCGTGACCTGTAGTTTTAGTAGCCAAACCACCATTAATACCAATGTAGAAGTTGTCGAATGTTTTACTTTCTTCTACAGTCTGTGCAGAAGCTGATACTGCAAATACAGCAGCTGCGAACAATAAAACTAACTTTTTCATGTCTCTCTGAAATTAATTGTTAAAAAGATGTTAATACAATTCTTCAGTACTTATTAAAGTATACTTACTATATATATTGCAAAGTAATAAAAAAAAACAATACGTTCCAAATATTTTTTATAAAAAATTATGTTTAACAACATAAGCCAAGCAAAAACTCCCCGATAACAGGACTTTTACGCCTATATATCGGAGAGTTTTCTCTTCAAAGATTCGTACACCTTATTATATTAAGGAATTTTTCTTTATTTATGGCATCAGAACTGTTTTCTAAGTCATAATTTAAAGATTTTCAAACTTCTTGCTGGTATCGAATAGTCATTAAGTTGCAAATCAACAGGCAAAGCATTAACAACTTTCAACCACACATTTCCGCTTTTACTATCTTTTACGACACTTGCTGCCACATATTTTTTTAGTTTATCCGGAACATTCAGGGAGAGATGACTATCAATATAAACATCACCACTATGAGTAGAAAATTCCTTCTGAACCTTATAACTTGGAGTTGTCTTCACTTGCTTGTCATCAAAATATATCATATCTGGACTCCAGTTACCATGAGATTCTTTACATAACAATGGGGCATACGATGCCATTTCTACAACATCTCCATTACGCTCGATGTTACAGAGATATAACGCCTCTGCCAGTGCATTATCTACAGCATTCTCTCCTCGCGATGCATATTCGCCAAGATATACTTTAGGACTATTACGATTATAGTCATCATAATAATCTTGGTGATTGACAAACCATCCCGGTGATTCATAATAGTGTTCATCTACCGCTGTGAAAAGATTCTTACCATTCATCTTTTCTCGTTTTGCTATTTTCCATCCCTCCTGATAATCTGAAGAAGGGAAATGGAATGGTCCTACGGTACCGATAATTTCTATATTAGGATATTTTGCCTTGATGGCTTTACTAATCATCAGATAGCGTTCTTCGAAGACTGTCGAGATTAGATCTTCGTTTCCTATACCTATCATCTTAAGATTGAAAGGAGCAGGATGACCTGCCTCTGAACGCATTCTTGCCCATTTCGATGTTGCAGGATCACCATTCGCCCACTCTATCAGGTCTAGAATGTCTTGAATATAGGCTTTCATTTCTCCCATTGGGATTCCGCCCTGTTGTCCACCTAAACCATCTTGATTGTTTGATGAATTCTGACAAGGTACACCAGCAGCCAACACTGGTAAAGGCTGCGCACCAATATCTTCACAGAACTGGAAATATTCATAGAATCCTATTCTGCGACTTTGATGATAATTCCAGATATTACGTGCTGGTTTACGATCCTTGAGAGGGCCAACTGTTTCTTTCCAATTATAAATATTATCCAATCCATCTCCATGCAACATACAGCCACCAGGGAATCTCATGAATTTTGGCTGTAGGTCGGCTATCGTCTGTGCTATATCCTGGCGGAATCCATGTCCATAAAAAGTTTCTGCAGGCATCAAACTAACCATATCGACCCCAACCTTACCTTCTTTCTTTGCCTGTATCTGCAAGGTCAGTTGACGAGGTTCTGGCAGTTTCTCTCCTTTCTTCACCGTTTCTAAGGTTAATTGGAAATGCTGCCACCCTAATCCTTTAATCTTTATTTTATCTTTAGCAACAACTTGATTCTGCTTATCAACAAGCATAACCAGCAATTCATTTTTATCATTGCCGATACTCTTTGCATCAACAGAAAAATCATATACTCCACCACGATCAAGGATTCCATCCCATCCTTCATTAACGATCAACTGTTCTTTATCTAAAATAGCATAATGAGGATTATTGACAGAATTCGGGTTTACATCATCTATCACTAGTTTACCTACCGGAGAACTCCATGCCGTCTGAGCATTCCATCCTTTATGGTCGGCCGAAGTATATTCAAAGTCACCGTTTTGTAGGAGTTCTGCACTTAGGCCTCCATCAGCAGCATAACTGATATCCTCGAAGAAAGCGCCTATTAAACGATTAGAAATTCGTTTCTGCTTATTATAATCTATAACGAGAGAACCAGATACAGACTTCGAAATATCTTTTGTAGTAGGCATTTTCTCACTTGCCTTTTCCGCCTCCTCGGCCATAGCCTTCTGCCAATCTCTTATATATTTAAGATGTATGGCAGGAATTTCAAATTCATTTCCCTGATACAGTTTTCCATTTATCTCTGCTTTATCCTGTTGCCAAAGGATATCATCAGCTTCCGCGGGAATTGTATCCTCCTTGAAAGTACGGAAATCTTCTGATGCTTGCACATATCGTTTACCTTGTTTGGTCTTTACATAGATATCAAAAGTTCCATTGTCCATCTGATAAGCTACAGGATCCATGATTCCTTTTTCTCGCATAATCGGATAATCCTGAGGACGCCAATTGATAAGGTCTTCTGAATAGGCAACAGCAAAACATGGCGAATAATCATTTACTCCCCATATAGCGCGCCATGTTCCATCATTCGCTTTAAGAACAAAAGAATCATACATCTTCTTTTCCCTACCCCATTGACCATAATCACTACTCACAACTTGTCCTAAGTCATGCCATAATTCATCTTCACCTTGATAGGCGATATGGAGTCCTTGATCGGGAGCGGGACTGTAAACAAAGATATCACAGGTAGAATCTCGTCCCACAATAGAATATGCGGGTTCTACATTTTGTGCCTGCGTCGCACCCGCACATAATACGAACAGGAATGATAACATTGAGTTTTTAGGTTTCATCTCTACGTCTTAAGTATTTACATGATTAATTTAAATCTTCGCAAAGATACAAAAATTCCTAAATTCCTTCTATATATATCTACTTAAAAAATGTATATAACTGCATTCGTTTACGAAGTTAACTGCATCAGCCTACGAAGTTAACTGCATCAGCGTACGTAGTTAACTGCATCGGCCTACGTAGTTAACTGCATCGGCGTACGTAGTTAACTTCGTAAACGAACATATATTTTCAATATCATAAGGTGGAAATAAAGAAGCAAATCCATAGAAATGGGATATATAAGTTTTTAAGAGAGTGCAGAGGATTGTAAGGCGCTGGCAGTGGATGCGATATGCTACCATTGTCAGCGCCTTTTTCTTGTTTTTTTCAACCTCAGAGTGTCATTGTATTTCTGACAATATATTCTATTAAAAGAAATCTTAATATATTAATTA
>CACYKX010000004.1 GCA_902775075.1 uncultured Prevotellaceae bacterium
GATGATGCATTCCGCTTCTGCATCCCATTCCGATGCAAAGACCCTGTAGTCCGTGTTCAGCTGACGGACTACACGATTGTGTATGATTTGGAAGAATATGCCTCCTTCCTTACCTTCAACCGACGAAGGTCTGAACTTTATCTTTATTGATGTCATAGTCATATCCTTACTGTCTTTTTGAATACCGTGTTTCAAGGAAACGGCAACGTCTTGTTCCCATAATAGCTCGCTATTTTATCTGGAAGTTTCCACTGCATCGATAGATGGCTGGGGTATTAGGCTACCCGATACTTGAATAATATGGCACTTGGGCAAGCCCAGTGCCCCGAAGGCTTGTATGCAGCTAATCAGGAGTCGCCAATTTGTCTGTACGGTAAGTACCATTGTTGAAGATGATTTTCCTGACTATTTCTTTCGAAATAACATCGCAAATTTACAAATAGAGGCCTATAAATTTTAACAAACTTTTATGTTGCTTAATTTATAATCCATAAAAAGTTGCTCATAATTCGCAAATTTAGAATGAACATCAGATTGATTATGAATATTGGAAATATGATTAAAATATAATTCGCTGATAATCAAACAGTTATATTTAAGTACCCATATTTTATTACACAAATATACACGAAAATCGGCTTGTTCAGTTAACTACGTAGGGTTATACAGCTATTCGTATGAACTTACGAAGTTAACTTCGTAAGCCGATGAAGTTAACTTCATTCAATGAATCGACTTCTTTCAGTGTTCCTTTTATGCTTTCGGGGGAAAAGTATTTCCTTATCCGCTCTAGATGAAGCAATAATCGGAACATTTTCCTTTTAACAGTTCTATGACGAGGGTTTAAATATTATAAAAATATACTTATTAGATAAAACTTATGTATTTGCCGGTCAAACCGTTCGTAGAAAATTTAATAAATTATATTTTTCATGCTAAAATAAAACCTTTCATTTCAAAATGAAACCAAAAAAGGAAACGTGAATAACTATTTGTTACTTATGCGAAAAACATTCTCTAATTATCGTGGAAGAATGTGATATGAGGATTATTGTCCGTAACTTTGTAACATATTCGAATACAAATATGGAGTCACTCAAAAACTTATATCGGATAGGCAACGGACCTTCCAGCAGCCACACGATGGCACCTCAACATGCGTCAATGATCTTTGTGGAAAAATGTCCTCGGGCTTATAAATATGTAGTAACACTCTATGGTAGTCTCGCTGCTACCGGACGGGGGCATATGACTGATCAGGCTATCATAAATGTTCTGCAAAAACATGGATATGTCGAAATTGAATGGCATCCTGAAATTCGTCTCCCTTTCCATCCTAATGGTATGAAGTTTGAAGGCTTCGGTAATGATGGATGCTTATTAGACAGTTGGACGGTATACAGTATTGGTGGCGGTGCACTCTCTGAGGGCAAAGATTATGATATGTTTAGTGTCATCAATACGTATGCGCTCAAAAATCTATCGGAGATTATGGCGTGGTGTTATGATAATGGCCGTAACTTCTGGGAATATGTCGAGATGTGTGAACAAAAAGATATATGGGATTTCCTGCAGAAAATTTGGCTGGCTATGCAGAAATGTGTGGAGGCTGGATTGGATAACGATGGGGTTCTCCCTGGTCCTTTGCATCTTTCTCGCAAGGCTTCGGGATATTATTCCAGAGCCAGTAAATATTCTTCCTCTGCTCGTGATAAATCTCTTATCTATGCTTATGCTTTGGCCGCGAGTGAGGAAAATGCGGCCGGTCATACAGTCGTCACGGCTCCAACTTGTGGGGCTTGTGGTGTGCTGCCTGCTGTGCTATATCATCTTAAAAATACGCATGGTTTTTCAGAGACTCGTATCCTTAGGGCTTTGGCTACAGCCGGACTTATTGGTAATGTCGTGAAACAGAATGCTTCTATTAGTGGAGCTGAAGTTGGATGTCAGGGTGAAGTAGGTGTGGCCTGTGCGATGGCTGCCGCAGCAGCTTGTCAACTTTTGGGTGGTAGCCCGTCACAGATAGAGTATGCTGCTGAGATTGGTTTAGAGCATCATCTTGGAATGACTTGCGATCCTATAGCCGGTATGGTGCAGATTCCTTGTATTGAACGTAATGCTTTTGCTGCTACAAGAGCCCTTGATGCACAACTCTATGCGATTCAGAGTGATGGAAAGCATCGGGTCACCTTCGACAAGGTCGTTGCCGTGATGAAACAGACGGGGCATGATTTACCTTCACTTTATAAAGAAACGAGTATGGGTGGACTTGCTACCAGTCTTGACATTTCTCAAAAGGGGTAAGTGCCTCCCCCTACCCTTTATTCGTTCATATCTTTTTCAAGGTTATCACGCCATAGGTATTTTCTCGTCTCATGTACGATGATACCATTGAGTAAGAGCAAAGAAAGAAGGTTTGGAATGGCCATGAGCGCATTCATGCAATCAGCGATGTTCCAAACGACACCCAAACTGGCGATACTACCAAAGAAGATGGCGATGATATATACTAGACGATAGGCATACATCAACTTCTTGCCACTTAGATATTCCATGGCTCGCTCACCATAATAGCTCCATCCTAAGATCGTACTGAAGGCGAAAGTGAGTAGACCAAAGGTAAGTAAGGGTTCGCCGATATATGGTATCTTACCGAATGCTTCTTTGGTAAGTGTTGCTCCATTGGAAAAGTCGATGTCAGGATAAGCGATGATGCTGCTCACGATGACTAATCCTGTAAGCGCACAGACGACAACGGTATCCCAAAATGTCCCTGTAGAAGATACTAATGCCTGTCGTACGGGATTGCGTGTCTGTGCAGCTGCTGCCACGATAGGTGCAGATCCTAATCCTGATTCATTAGAGAACAGTCCTCTAGCTATACCAAATCGGGCTGCCATAATTACGGATGCTCCTGCAAAGCCTCCACCTATTGCGCTAGGAGCAAATGCTGAATGGATGATAAGTGAAATAGCCGACGGGATGTAGTTGTAGTTTACTCCGATGATATATAGACATCCTAATACGTAGAAAAGAGCCATGAAGGGTACAAGAAATTCGCATACTTTGGCTATACTTTTTACTCCGCCTAACAACACAGCTGCAACTAAAAGACAGATGACGCTTCCACTTATATATGGTGATATATGATAGGTGTTTTGGGCTATCGTAGATATAGCATTCGCTTGTACGGTATTGCCGATACCAAAAGCTGCGATAGCTGTAAAAACAGCAAAGAGAACAGCTAACCACTTCTGTCCGAGTCCTTTTTCTAAGGCATACATCGGGCCTCCAAGCATCTTTCCCTTTTTAGTTTTCTGTCGGTACTTGATGGAAAGAAGTCCTTCTGAATATTTTGTGGCAATGCCGAACACACCTGTTATCCAACACCAAAAGACGGCACCTGGTCCTCCCAAGGAAATTGCCGTGGCTATACCTATAATATTTCCGGTACCAATGGTGGCTGCAAGGGCGGTAGATAAGGCTCCAAACTGTGATACATCACCTTTTGCATGTTTGTCACGTGATACCGACAGTTTGATCGCTAGCCATATCTTGCGCTGTGGAAATCGCAGGCGAATGGTAAGGAAGATGTGTGTGCCCAATAATAAAATAATCATTGGCCATCCCCATAAAAAGGTACTTATATTCTCAAAAAAACTATTTATCAACTCCATTTTGTATCACTTTGGTGACTATTATTGTGCAAAGGTATACAAAATGGTACAATTTTGCAAATTTAGAGAATAGAAATGTTTAGATTGTCTATGACTATGTATATGTAGAAAAGCAAATACCCCCCGACATCACGTCGGAGGGCACAACAACACAAACACAAATATAGTAGCTCGAAAGCTTACTATTATATTATTATTACGATTACATTATACCATCTTCACGAAGTTTCTGCTGCCATTTCCAAGCACTAGCCAAAACGTCAGCAAGCGGAGTCTCGGCTTTCCAGCCCAACACCTTATTGGCTTTGGTGCAATCTCCCCAGATCTTTTCAATATCGCCCTCACGACGTGGGCCGTATTTCCAGTTTAGTTTTACACCAGTAGCCTTTTCAAAGGTCTCAACGATTTCTAGTGTTGAGTTACCCTTTCCTGTACCAATATTGAAATACTCTATGCTGTCTGTATCCTCATCGAGAACTCGGGTCATAGCTGCTACATGAGCTTTGGCCAAATCTACTACATAGATATAATCGCGGATACAAGTACCATCTTCGGTATCATAATCGTTGCCAAAGATTGTTAGTTCCTTGCGAATACCCATAGCAGTCTGTGTAACGTAAGGGATCAAGTTGGCTGGAACACCATTTGGAAGTTCACCGATCAAGGCCGACGGATGCGCTCCAATAGGATTAAAATATCTCAACACGATACTCTTGATATTAGCACCACTATGTATATAGTCGTATATAATCTGTTCGTTGATCTCTTTGGTGTTACCATAAGGTGAGGTAGCCTTCTGATGAGGTGCATCCTCAGTAACAGGGAGGTTCTCAGGCTTTGGTTGTCCGTAAACTGTACAACTAGAAGAGAAGATAATACCCTTGACATCATACTTAGGCATAAGTTCGAGCAAATTAACAAGAGATACTATATTATTGCGATAATAAAGCAAAGGCTTCTGTACACTCTCGCCTACAGCCTTGGAAGCTGCAAAATGAATTATACCGACAATTTCCGGATATTTCTGAAATACTTTTTCCGTAGCTTCCTTATCACGAAGATCTACATTCTCAAAGGCTGGTCGTACACCAGTAATCTTTTCAATACCGTCAAGTACTTCTATCTTAGAATTACTCAAATTATCTATTATTACAACATTGTATCCTGCCTGTTGTAGTTCTACTGTGGTATGACTTCCGATAAAACCGGTACCACCTGTAACTAAAATTGTCTGTTTCATAATGCTATTAGTTATTATACGACAAAGGTACACATTTTTTTAGAAATATGTACCTTTGAGGGTTTTATTTTTCAAATATTTTCTGATGTGGGGATTAGCCTAATCCGAACAGGGTGCGCAATCCGCTCTCTAGTCCGGAAAATCCCATAAAGGCTAAACTTAGAAGACCGGCTGTAATCAGCACAATGCTCATTCCTTGCATTCCTTTAGGTATTTTTACAAGTGATAGTTGCTCGCGAATACCGGCAAAAAGTACCAATGACAAGGCGAAACCGAGGGCTGTAGAGAATGCGTAAATAACGCTCTCTATCAAACTATAGTCTTTCTGTATTACCAATATTGCCACACCCAATACGGCACAGTTGGTTGTGATGAGTGGTAGAAAGATACCCAAAGCTTGATATAATACTGGGGATACTTTCTTGAGAATGATCTCGACCATCTGTACCAAGGCTGCTATAATAAGGATGAAAGATAGGGTCTGTAGATATTGTAATCCCAACGGGTTCAACACATAAACTTGAACTAGATAAGTAACAATCGTAGAGAGTGTAAGCACAAAGGTTACAGCTGCGCCCATACCCAAAGAGGTATCTATCTTCTTGGATACTCCTAGAAACGGACAGATGCCAAGAAACTGTGATAATACGATGTTGTTGACAAAAATTGCCGAGATAAATATTAATAGATACTCCATAGTTTATGCCTTTTTGAATTTATTAAATAGTGCAACAAGATAGCCTAGAGAAATAAAGGCTCCTGGAGGTAATACGAACAATAGAATGTTGCAGGTTTCGGGTAATAACTGGACTCCGAAGATGCTTCCTGCTCCTAACAGTTCTCTTACTACACCTAAGATCGTAAGTCCTAAGGTAAATCCTAGTCCTATTCCTAATCCGTCAAAGATACTGGAAATAGGATCATTCTTACAGGCGAAACTTTCAGCACGTCCTAGGATAATACAGTTTACTACAATCAATGGGATATATATACCTAATGCGTCGTTGATGCTCTGTGGGGCATAAGCACTCATGAACATCTGTAAGATCGTAACGAAGGCTGCTATCACAACGATGAATACTGGAATGCGTACCATGTCTGGGGTTATCTTCTTGATACATGAGATAACAAAATTTGTACATACTAGTACTGCCATTGTAGATAATCCCATGGACAAACCGTTCACACCACTCGTAGTTGTGGCCAGTGTCGGACACATACCGAGGAAAAGTACAAAAGTAGGATTCTCCTTGATCAGTCCATTCAGTAATATTTTAAGATTGCTCATACCCTATCTCCTTTCTTGTTTTGTTTGAGATTCTTTTTGGTTGTGTTTCATGTACACTTTGTATGCCTGATTGATAGCTTTCAGAAATGCTCGACTAGTAATGGTTGAAGCTGTGATGGCGTCTATCGCATTACCTGTCTTATCATCCTTGCTCACATGCAGTTCACCATCTTTCGGATTCAAACCGATGATACTTCCTTTGTTGCCTTTCTGAAACCATGTTCCTGCTTTCATTCCAAGCCCTGGTGTCTCGGATGTTGAAAGGATAGTATAACCCAAAATGCAACCATTAGCATCGAAGCCTACTAATACTTTCAGCTCTCCTCCAAACCCCATTGTAGCACTTTCTACTGCTGATCCTATAGATTGACCGGCTGCATTGTTCACTTTATGTATGGTGAAAGAGAACGGTTTACCGTCTATTTCCTCTTCTACGACTTCTGGTGCGGCTACCGTTATATCAGATGAGCCCATCACTTTTTTGATACCCTCAGCAAGTGTCTGTTCGGCCTTTGCGCGAATTGGTTCTTCGGTGATATGATTGACATAAGCCAAAATGGCTCCTACAATCAAGGCTACACCAACGAGCACAAGTATCATATTGGATAAAGATGATTTAATTTTTTCCATCTTCAAATATGTTTTTAGATTATATACTATTTTTGTTTCTCGCCAAATCGCTTCGGTTTGACGTAGGTGTTGATGAGTGGTGTAAATGCATTCATAATAAGAATGGCAAAACTCATACCTTCAGGATAACTTCCCCAGTTGCGAATGACAATAGTAAGGAATCCGATGGCTATACCATAAATAATCTGTCCCTTATGGGTCATCGGACTAGTCACATAGTCGGTAGCCATGAAGATAGCTCCCAACATTAGTCCACCCGTGAACACCTCGGTAAGTGGGTCTGCATAAACTGGATTAGCCATATGGAGAATGCCACTAAAGATGACTACTGTACCTATGATAGAAACTGGAATATGCCAAGTGATTACTTTCTTCCAGAGCATATAGCCCAATCCTAAGAGGAGGGCTAATGCGCATACTTCGCCAATGGTACCAAGTCCGAGATTAGGATTTGATCCTAAAAGGAGTTGAGTGGCATCAGGCAACTGGTTGAGTACAGAAGCATCGCCTGTCTTGATGGCTGCCTTCATGATAGCTAGTGGTGTTGCTCCTGTCTGTGCATCCATATATTTCAACCAATGACCGGAAGTTGGCCATGAAGTCATTTGAGCAGGAAAACTTACCAATAGGAAGCAACGACCTACCAATGCTGGATTGAATGGATTGTTGCCTAACCCACCAAAAGTCATTTTGCCGATGCCTATGGCTACAAGTGCACCTATCATAACAATCCATATCGGGAGATTACTAGGAAGGTTCATACCTAACAATAAACCTGTAACAATAGCTGAACCATCACTAATCGAAGGTTGAACTTTGAAGATATATTTAGAAATAGCCCATTCTATGAATACACACGATGCTACACTACTCAGCAATACCACTGCTGAACCGATTCCAAAATATATTAAAGAGACTAATATGGCTGGAATAAGGGCTATGACGACTCCATACATATTCTTCTCGACCGTCTCATTTCCATGAGCATGGGGTGAAAGAGATACAATTAATTTTCCCATCTTTATTATGATTTATTTCTTTTGTCTACTTTTAATAATACTCATCACTGCGCCTTTACCTTGTAAGATGTTATCGAGTATTGGTCGATGTGATGGACATGTGAATTGGCATGATCCACAACTGATGCAACTTGTGACGCCTTCTTGCTCTAAGCGTTCGTATTCTTTCAAACTCGATAATGTCGCAAGTAGATATGGCTCTAATCCCATCGGACATGCGTCAACACATTTACCACAACGGATACATGGTTGGATGTTCTTTCTATGTGCATCAAAACCTGAAAGTACAGTAATAGAGTTCGTACCTTTGCATACTGGAACATCCAAGCTCATTACCGCTTTACCCATCATTGGTCCGCCTGCAAGAACTTTATTATCTTCGTCAGGTAATCCGCCACATGCGTCTATCAACTGACTGAATGGTGTTCCCATTCTTACGAGGAAGTTGCCTGGATTTTTGATCTTTTTGCCGGTAACAGTGGTATATCTTTCAAAGAGTGGTTTATGTTTCATCACGGCTTGATATACCGCAAAAGCAGTACCCACATTCTGCACAATAGCACCTACATTCACAGGTATAGCGGGAGGTGCTGGTACTTGCCGATGAATCACTGCATCTACCAATTGTTTCTCTCCTCCCTGAGGATATTTCTTGGCAAGTGGTACAACCTCTATACCCTGAATATCTGCAACTTTTTCCTCAAATAACTGAATTGCTTTAGGCTTATTATCTTCTATACCGATATAGGCTTTATCTACTTTGGCTGCTTTCATTAACAGACGGACGCCTTCAATGATTTCATCGCTATGTTCCATCATCAGACGGTAGTCGGATGTGATATATGGTTCACATTCTACACCATTAATGATTACACATTCTGCTTTAGCTGAAGGTGGAGGACAAAGTTTGATAAATGTAGGGAATCCTGCTCCTCCCATACCTGTGACTCCTGCAACTTTAATTCTCTCAACAATCTCTTCTGACGTTAGTTCGGGATGATTAGAAAGCTTTTCAAGTTGCTCTGTTCTGTCTATGGTTTCTTCCCATTCATCACCTTCGACATTGATAATAATCACTGGCTTCCTATATCCTGTGGCATCAATACTAGTGTCGATTTTTGCAACTGTTCCAGAAACAGAACTGTAGATAGGTGCACTTACAAAGCCACCAGCTTCGGCTATTAATGTACCCACCTTTACTTTGTCTCCGCGCTGTACAACAGGTTTTGCGGGCGCTCCAATATGTTGACTCAAAGGAAATATTGCTTGCTTTGGGAGGGCTGCAACCTGTGTAGATATCTCTGCGGTAATCTTATTTTCCTCAGGATGTACACCTCCTAAATGAAATGTATGTATTTTCATGCTTTCTCCTCCTCTTTTATGTTACTCTCAGTCTTCTCTATATTGGTAGTTGACTTACGTACTGGAAAATTTATTTTTACGATAGCTCCGGTAGGACATTCGTCAACGCACTTTGTACACATTCTACATTTGTTGTAGTCTATATAAGATAGGTTGTTTTCTATCGTTATAGCTTCGAATTTACATACTTTCTGACATTTTCCACATCCTATACATGCTACTGCACAGTTTTTACGAGCAACGGCTCCTTTGTCTTTGTTAACGCATTGTACATAAACTCTACGACCTTTAGGACCTTTCTTTCGCAACTCTATAATATGTCGCGGACATGCCTTGGTGCATGCTCTACATGATGTACATTTCTCTTCATCAACCTCTGGTATACCTGTGGATGGGTTGATATGAATAGCATCAAATTGACAAACTGCTACACAATCTCCACATCCAAGACAACCAAATCCACATCCTGTTTCACCTGCACAGGTAGAATGCATGGCAGCACAGGTATGTAAACCATCATATTCGGCAATACGTGGACGGAATTCACAAGTTCCATTACATCTTACAACTGCTACCATAGGTTCTGTGTTTGCCATGGCCATACCTAGGAGGTTTGATACTTGATTCATTACTGTATCACCTCCTACCGGACAACGCAGACCGTCGATACTTCCGTTGTCTGCTCCTTTAACAAGTGCATCTGCCATACCAGAACATCCGGCAAATCCGCATCCACCACAATTTGCACCTGGCAACAGATCGATAACCTGACCAATGCGCGGATCTTCGGTTACAGCAAACTTCTTAGAAACGAAATACAGCACTAATGAAGATACTAATGCTATAGTTCCTAAAACAAGCACTGCAATAATAATAAAATTCATAATCTGTATTTGCTTTAGTTATTATTCTATTTCAAAATGGATTCCACTTTGAATCTTTTTTTTTGCGAAAAACAATATCATATAATATACAGCTAGAG
Organism: uncultured Prevotellaceae bacterium; assembly: GCA_902775075.1. Next base: position 10,199 of record CACYKX010000004.1, read on the forward strand.
AACATAAAGAGGACAAGGCTGCTAGTGGTTCGTTAGCTGTAAGTATCTTGATCGTAAAGAGAGAAATAAGCATGATGGCAAGGGGAAAAATGTAAGCAAAAAATTCGGCCTTGAAGGCTACAGATTTTTTGGCGCTTATAACAACCTTGTCACCTTGTTTATAATTATGTTCTTTACAAACTTGTATGTCAATCATCTTTTCCTTGGTATCAGAAGCATTACAGTGAGACGCTACTTTACATTCATTACACGCTGAATTCTGAAGTATTTTTACTCTAACATATTTGTCTCCAATAGTGTCTATAATACCCGCATGTTTTATTTTGTTGCTCATGTTGTTAAATTTAGGTAGTCGATTGGTAAGTCGACTTTACAAATGCAAAGATAATATTTTCTATGAGAATAATACATTTTTTTTGTAAAAAAGTCATGAAAACATTTTCTTAGTCAGAAAAAAAACTTATATTTGCATTAAAATCAAATCATATGAAAGCAACAGAACAAACTATCCAACAGATTGGGCGGTTTATTAACAAAATCGCTGAAAAATTCCCTCTTCAGGAAGAGGTTAATATGCTTACTGATATTCATATTAGAGTATCACAGGATAATGGTGATATGATAGCGTATGACGATAATGATAATGAAATCACACGTTGTGTCATTGAACAGTGGATCGAATGTAAAGAAGACGCTTTCTACGATCAGGTTTTACTTCAACTTAGGAGTAATTTTAAAAAGAATGCTAATATCGTAGATAACTTGGGATTGCTGAAACCTTATAGCTTTGTCCTCGAAAATGATGATTGTGAAAATATGGGAGAAGTCTATATGGCTGATGATGACACAGTAATCATAGGCGGGGATATTATGCCTGATTTGGATAAAGACTTGGATAAATTCCTTTCTACCCTATTAGATAAATAATTCTTTTTATTCGCCAGCCATACATAATTTCTTTAGGTCGTAAAAGGATCCATTTTAAATATTGAAGTCTACATATCCTCTTATACCTGGAAGTTTACCTGCATCTGTGTGCTGCCAAAATTTCCATGCTCCCTGGTATTCTATCTTATCTACATAGTAATGTGCTATCCAATAAGGATAATCATCGAATACTGGGGCACTTAGATAATTCATTTTAAACTTATAGTTGGTATACAAGATCGGTTTTACATGGTATCTATCTTCTACGATATGTAGCCATGTAAGAACATCACGCTGAAAATCTTCTACCTTCTGATTTCTTGGCTTATGCTCGATATCTAAAACGGGAGGCAGATCGCCACCTGTCAGGTGTACCTTATTAAGGAAGAAATAAGCCTGAACTCGTGGAGAACTCTTCAAACTCCAAAAATGATATGCACCACGAATAAATCCATATTCACGGGCATTATAAAAATTATTTCTGAAATTTGGATCTAACTTTGTAGAACCTTCTGTAGATTTGATAAACACAAAACGAATAGGACAGTTGTTTATCATACCATGTCTTAGCTTGTCCCAGTCTATCTCACCTTGATAATGTGAAATGTCAATTCCTTGTATCTCATATCCGTTCGGATAGTTTACATCACCATAAAGGGCTCGCCATCTAAATCCTGTAGGACCAACAAAGAAATAATAAAATACCCAAACATAGGCTACGATAGTTGCTATACCTCCTAGCCACCATGCCCATCGAGGATATCTATGGAAAATAGAAAAGGAACCATGAGAAATACCCTTAGCCCTTCTTCGAGAATTCGAAGATGACTTTTTCTGAGTATTTTTCCTGGTTCCTGACATTATATTATAAAATTTATAATATATTACTTATTCTGCTCTAATGCAAGAGTCTTGGTAGGCTGATCGCATACATCAGCAGGACCCCAATACTGAATAGGACCTGGGTATACATACTTAGTCTCTACAGCGAGTTCATCGCGCATAGCAGCCCAAGCCTTGAATGGAGCGCCGTCAAGTTCAACAAGAGCCTTGCGGATAACTGGCTTCATCTCACCATTACGCTTCTCCATATTCATCATCATAGTGATAGGCACACCACCAGCTTTCCAGTTATCTGTAGTGTCTGTAGTGTTCTTAACAATTGCCATATAACCAGTCTTACCAGCAGCAATCAACTGAGCAGCTGATGTACCAAGGGCATAGCAGTAGTCTGCATCGAAGTTAGAAGGAGCAGCACAGCGGCCTTCATAACCGAAGAAGTGATGCTGAGCAGCAAATTTACCTGTAAACTTACCATCCTTCTTCCACTTGTCAAGGAGTGCACCTACCATGTCGCTAAGCAACTTCTCTGTCTCGATAAGTGATACCTGAACATTTCCGTGAGGGTCACGGTCGAGAGAAAGTTGACGAGCAACACCTTCTGGTAAAGTTTCGAATGTAGCTGCATTCTCTTTAGAAAGGTGCTCAAGAATGTACTTGCGCTGAGCATCTTTGTCAAGATCCTTATAATCTGCGCCATGAGCTGCGAGCAAGTCATTCAACTCCTGGATAAGACGACCAATAGCAGGAATGAACTCGATCAAACCTTCTGGTACGAGAACAACACCAAAGTTGTTACCATTCTCTGCACGCTTTGCTACAACTGTTGCAATCTGCTCAACAATCTGATTCAAGGTCATATCCTTTGCCTGAACTTCCTCAGAAATCAAGCAAATGTTAGGCTGTGTCTGAAGAGCACACTCAAGAGCAATATGAGAAGCTGAACGACCCATCAACTTAACAAAATGCCAGTATTTACGAGCTGAGTTACAGTCGCGCTCAATATTACCAATAAGTTCTGAATATGTCTTTGTTGCTGTATCGAAACCGAAAGAAGTCTCAATCTGGTCATTCTTCAAGTCACCATCAATAGTCTTAGGACAACCAATTACCTGTACACCATACTTCTTAGCAGCATAGTACTCTGCCAATACACAAGCGTTTGTGTTAGAATCGTCACCACCAATAATAACAATGGCCTTAATGTCAAGTTTGCGAATGATCTGAAGACCCTTCTCAAACTGATCCTCTTTCTCCAACTTGGTACGACCAGAACCAATCATATCAAAACCACCTGTATTGCGATAGTTGGCAAGGAACTCTTCTGTAATCTCGATATAGTTATGATCTACTAGACCACCAGGACCCATCAAGAAACCATAAAGACGATTCTCAGGGTTCAACTTCTTTACTGTATCAAATAATCCTGAAATAACGTTGTGACCACCAGGAGCCTGACCACCTGACAAAATAACACCAATGTTGATCTTCGCATTGTTAGCCTCTGTACCAGGTACAAACTCTATCAATGGCATACCATAAGTGTTAGGGAACAATTTTTTGATTTCTTCCTGATCACCAACACTCTGAGTTGGTTTACCTTCACTAATCTTAACTGCACCTTGGAGAGCCTTTGGCAACTTTGGCTGATAAGCAGCTCTCTCCTTCTGCAATGCACTAATTTCCATAATTCTATTATAATTGTTAATATTGAAAGTTCTAAAAACCATGCAAATTTAACTTTTTTTTTCGAGATATGGAAACAAAAACAATTAAAATCATTTTTTTAAGATATTTTTTCTCTTTATTATTGTCTATTTCTCCAAAAATTTACTATCTTTGAACTTGTAAACAATCTAAAGAGAAAAATTATGAGTAACAAAAGAGATCTAAAACGCACAATAAATTACATTTGCAGTGATTTGTTTGCAGAGTGTGTAGCAGCTTCTTTGTATGGTAATCAAAAATCTTCTACAGAGAATACAGATGCTTTGTTAACTTCTATTTTATTAGTTCATAGTGATTATGTACGTAGAATTTCTCATCCTGAACCAGGAATTCCTCAAAAGAAATTTTACAAGATACTAATTGAAGACTTCAATAAGCAAGTGGATGAACTAATCGATCAAATCGCAAATCTAGCTTAAGTACATGGTAAAAGAGTTCTGTAATTGGGTATTGTACGAGAAATTGGGGTGGAAGAAAAATATTACGGTTGGTAATTACGACAAATATATCATTTGTTTTGCACCTCACACTAGTAATTGGGATTTGTTTTTAGGACTACTCTTTGCACATGCAGAAGGGATGACTCCTAATTTCCTAATGAAGAAAGAATGGTTCTTTTGGCCTCTAGGACCGATTTTCAAAAAAATGGGTGGTATCCCTGTATATCGTAGTAAGCATACAAGGATGACAGAGGCAATGGCAGAAACTGCTAAGAAAAGAGAAAAGTTTGTGCTGTGTATTACACCGGAAGGAACTAGAAGTCTGAATCCTAATTGGAAAAAAGGATTTTACTATATTGCCCAAGGAGCTAACATCCCTATTTTATTATATGGTGTGGACTATAAACGTAAAATGATTCAGTGTACCAAAGTGATAATTCCAAATGGTGACATAGAATCTCAAATGAAAGAAATTAAATTGTATTTTAAAGATTTCAAGGGTAAGAAACCTGAGAAATTTACGGTTGGAGATATTTGTTAAAGTTTATAAGTTGAACAAAAAAATATTAGACAAAGCCTGTAAGGCTTCTTTTTGGTGTGGATTACTTCTCTTTTCTTCAACTACTGCCGCAGCACAGTATTTAGATGGAGATACGCATGCTTGGGGAAGCATTGAGTACAACGATGACCCTTGGGTATTTCGTGTGTCTCGTAAAAATTTGATTACTGAGGGATTGTTAAATCGGCATGTTGCAGTATGGGCATCTCATGGGCGCTATTATGATAATGATAAGGGATTTTGGAAATGGCAAAGACCTTATCTTTTTGGAACAACAGAGGACTTATTTACTCAAACTATCGTTGTACCCTATTTGATTCCTATGCTCGAAAATGCAGGAGCTGTGGTTTTTACCCCAAGGGAAAGAGATTGGCAAAAGAATGAAATTATTGTAGATAATGATGATGCTACCTCTTCTTACCAAGAAACGAATAATGGTAAGAAATGGAAGAGTTGTGATTCCATTGGCTTTAGAAATGTCAATGGAATTCTACATGATGGGGAAAATCCATTTCAAAGAGGAACTGTAAGGCAAACAAAAACTTCAAAAAAGAAGAATATAAGCACAGTTTCATATAGACCTAATTTTCAAGAATCGGGAAAATATGCAGTCTACGTAAGTTATCAAACGCTACCTAAGAGTGTTAAGGATGCTCAGTATTTTGTTATACATAAGGGTATTAAAACGGAATTTACCGTAAACCAAACTATGGGTAGCGGTACTTGGGTTTATCTGGGTACTTTTGATTTTGATAAAGGATATAGTGATGATAATCAGGTTATCGTCACAAACTATTCCTCTCATCGTGGTGTTGTCACTACAGATGCTGTTAGATTTGGTGGAGGAATGGGAAATATCGAAAGAGGAGGCTCTCTTTCGGGACTTCCACGTTGTTTGGAAGGAGCTAGATATTATGCACAATGGGCTGGTGCTCCTTATAGCGTATATAGTGGCCGACATGGTAGCAATGATTATGCAGATGATATCAATAGCAGATCGCTAATGACAAACTGGCTTGCCGGAGGAAGTGTATATGTACCTTCTCTAAACGGTAAGAAGGTTCCTATTGAATTGTCATTAGCCGTTCATAGTGATGCTGGATATGCACCAAATGGGAAAGATATCACAGGAAGTCTTGCAATATGTACAACAGAGTTTAATGATTGTGTGCTAAATTCTGGAATCAGCAGAATGGCTTCATACGACTTTGCTGAGGCCCTTTTGAAGAATATTAAAACAGACATCATTGCACGATATCATATTTGGAACAATAGATATCTTTGGGATAAGAACTATTCTGAGACACGTTTACCGGCTGTACCTTCTGCTATTATCGAGACGCTTTCCCATCAGTCTTTCCCAGATGTGAAACTGGCCCAAGACCCATGGTTTAAATTTACAATAGCTCGTAGTATTTATAAAACCATTCTACGATTTATAAATTCTAATCATGGCAAATCCTATAAGATTCAGCCATTACCACCCAAAAATTTTGGTATTCAGTTGGATGATAATGGAAGAGCAACATTAAAATGGTCTGAACAATTTGACCTTCAAGAGAAAACAGCAGTACCATCCGGCTATATCGTGTATACATCCATTGACAATCGAGGATTTGACAATGGTACATACGTTAACAGGTCTTCCATGTCTTTAGATTTACAACCAGGATTACAATATTCATTTAAAATAACAGCAGTAAATTCTGGAGGAGAGAGTTTTCCATCAGAAACTTTATCAGCAACATATAATTCGCTATCACCATATAAAATATTGATAGTTAATAACTTTCATAGATTAGCTTCACCACAAGTCGTAGACAATGATAGGTCTCAGGGCTTTGATTTCAACAAAGATGAAGGCGTAAGTTATGGCTTGACAGCAGGATGGAATGGTAAACAAATTTGTTTTGACAAAAAAAAGATGGGAAAAGAAGGTCCTGGCGGCTTGGGATATTGTGGTAATGAGATGGCTGGACAATTTGTTATGGGAAATACATTTGATTATCCTGTAGAACATATAAAAGCTATTAAAAGCAATCCAAATTATAGTGTGACAAGTTGCAGCGCAGAGTATCTTATAAACCACAATATCGAGTTAAGCCGTTATAACGTTGTAGATATCATCTGTGGTCAAGAAAAATATGATGGCTATACGCCTGAATATTATAAAACGTTTACGCCAGAATTAAAGTCACTGATTAGTCAATATCAAAGTAAGGGTGGAAAACTTTTGGTCAGCGGATCGTATGTTGGTTCGGATATGTCTTTGCAAGATGATAAGGAATGGTTTAAAAGTATTTTTCATGCAGAGCCTGTTGCCGCAGATTCTCTAAAATCCGATGGAAAAATATCCGGATTAGGAATGACTTTTAGTTATTATAATGCATTAAACGACAAACATTATGCCTCTACCCATTCGGATATACTCATGCCTAATGGTGATGCCATCTGTGCAATGAAATATAGTGATGAAAATCCTGCTGCCGTTGCATTTAAAGATGAAAAATCATCAACCTTTGTCATGGGATTTCCGTTTGAATGTATAAAATCAGACAATGATAAGAAAAATATAATGCAAGGTATTTTAAATTACTTATTGCATTAAATATTTAACCCTTTTATAATTTATAGATTATGTATAAAATTCAAGCAAATCAATCGGGTACAAGAAGCATTGAAATTTCAGATGCTCACCTACAAACAATAAAGAAATATCATCTATTCAAGAATCTTGTTGATAGTAATGGTATCGTGGATGAAGAAACTCTAGATAAACTAAAGTTTAATGTTCGTTCTCTTTTAGAAGGAAATACTGAAACAAATAAAGAGTTGTTGGACTTGTGTCTGGATGTTATTTACAACAACAATATGAAAGCTTTAGGCTTACATAATTTGGCATTGTTGTATGCAGACTGGAATACGAAGACTCAAGTAGAAGATACTAATTCATCAGATATAGATTAATGATGCTGACAGATTTTCTACCTACAACGAGAAAAGAATGTGAGTTAAGGGGATGGGATCAATTAGATATCATCCTCTTTTCTGGTGATGCCTATGTAGATCATCCATCCTTTGGTGTAGCAGTGATAGGACGTTCTTTGGAGGCTGCTGGATATAAAGTCGCTATCGTACCCCAACCAGACTGGCATGGTGATTTTAGAGATTTCAAGAAATTAGGTCGTCCACGACTTTTCTTTGGTATATCTCCTGGATGTATGGATTCTATGGTAAATAAGTATACGGCAAACAGACGTTTACGTTCTGTAGATGAATATTCACCAGACGGAAGACATGACTGTAGACCAGAGTATCCTACAATCGTATATTCTAATATTCTAAAGAAAATATACCCTGATGTTCCTGTGGTCTTGGGTGGTATAGAAGCTTCTATGCGTCGATTGACCCATTATGATTATTGGCAAGACAAACTTAAAAAATGTATTCTTTGTGAATCAGGAGCCGATATCATCAGTTATGGAATGGGGGCAAGAAGTATCCTTGAAATAGCAAAAAGACTAAATTCTGGGCAGAGTGTACAAAATTTATATGATATTCCACAAATTGTCTATCTCGCTAAAAAGGATGATATATATAATGGTATAAAAGAAGATGATATTATTCTCCATTCTCATGAGGAATGTTTAAAAAATAAGAAAGCGGAGGCTGAGAATTACAGGCATATCGAAGAAGAATCAAATAAGATCCATGCCCAAAGACTCTTACAGGGGGTTGATGGTAAATATGCCGTAGTGAATCCGCCTTTCCCTACCCCAACGACAGAAGAGCTTGATGCAACTTTTGACTTACCATATACAAGGTTACCTCATCCTAAATATAAAGGAAAAAAGATTCCTGCATATGAAATGATAAAATTCTCTGTAAACATTCATCAAGGATGTTTTGGTGGTTGCGCATTTTGTACAATATCAGCCCACCAGGGTAAATTCGTAGTTTGCAGAAGTAAACAAAGTATTCTTAATGAGGTTAAGAAGGTTATTGCTATGCCTGATTTTAAAGGTTATCTGAGTGATCTTGGTGGACCTTCTGCCAATATGTATGGAATGCATGGCAAGAACCACAAAGCATGTGAACATTGTAAACGTCCTTCATGCATCAATCCACAAGTGTGTCCTAATCTAATAACGGACCATTCAAAATTATTAGATATTTATCATAGTGTTGACGCACTACCTGGTATAAAAAAGAGTTTTATTGGAAGTGGTGTTAGATATGACCTTTTACTGCATAAAAGCAAAGATGAGCATAGTAACCAAGTAGCAAGACAATATACTCGAGAACTGATTACAAAACATGTAAGTGGACGTCTGAAGATAGCTCCAGAACATACTTGTGACAATGTCCTCAAACTGATGAGAAAGCCTTCGTTTAGTCAGTTCTATGAATTTAAATCTATCTTTGACAAGATCAACAAGGAAGAAAACTTGCGTGAACAGATTATTCCATATTTCATTAGTTCTCATCCAGGATGTCGACCTGAAGATATGGCAGAGCTAGCTGTGATAACAAAAGACTTGAATTTCCATCTCGAACAAGTTCAGGACTTCACACCTACACCAATGTCTATATCTACAGAAACTTGGTACACAAGATATGATCCATATACTTTAGAACCGGTATTTTCTGCAAAAACTCCAAGAGAGAAACTTGCACAAAGACAATTCTTTTTTTGGTATAAACCTGAAGAAAAAGCGAATATCGTAAGAGAGCTCAAGAAAATGAACCGTGAGGATCTGATTAAAAAACTTTATCCTAATGGTATCGGCAACATGCATTTTTCTTATGATGAAAAGAAAACCGGAAGACGTAATAGAAATGCCAAGGCTCGGTATAACGATCGTCCTGTAGGTTCTGTATATGATAACCCTGGTGTTGATAGTGACAATCACTCAGAATTTGGATATTTCAAGAATAAGAGAAAGAAAAGTTTTAATCCTAATTTTGATAATGAAAATCGTAGAAAGTCTGATAATCGGCAAGAAAAACAAGGAAACGTGCGAGGACGGAATCGTCGTAACAGATAATTTTATTGCGGTTATAGATGGTTCAACAAGTAAAACTCCCGTTCAAATATCTCCGGATATGAAGAACGGGAGATATTGTATGCTATTGATATCTCAATTTATCAAAGGCATGCAAAGGGATATCAGTTTAAACCAATTTTGCAAGGAAATTACTAATGAGATTCAATCTATTTATAAGCATACCCCTGGTGGAATCATTGATTATGAATTTCATCCAGAAAAAAGATTATGTGCTAGTTGTATAATCTATTCCAAATATCAAAAAGAAATATGGATGATTGGTGATTGTCAATGTATGGTAAATGGAGTTTATTATGATAATTATAAGCCCGATGAGGAAGGAATAGCTAAAAAAAGAGTTGACTTGATAAGACAAGGGTATTCTGCTAATTCTGCCAGACAGATGATAGTTCCTGAATTAATAAAATCTATGACAGTGGGACAAAATAAATATTATTCCGTCATTGATGGTTTCAATATCTTTATGCCAGGTATCAAAATAATCAAAGCATCAGGAGAAATCATCATGGCCTCTGATGGCTATCCTTTTTTAAAGAGAACGTTGGCAGATAGTGAAAAATTACTTCAAACACATTTACATAATGACCCACAGAATATTAACGAATATATCGCAACCAAGGGGCTAGTAGACGGAAATGTATCGTTTGATGATCGATCATATATCAGATTCTATACCGATTGCGATGCCGAGCTCTATGTGGAACCTTACTTAAAGGAGAACTGCTAAAACCATTGACAGTTCCTCCTGATGCAACACCGCAATATTGCATCCATCTAGCCCGTATTCTATCTACATAATCAACGGTTTCATCACCACGCATATATCCGTGTTTTACGACAGGATCATTATAATATTGTGGGATTCTTAATTTTAATATAAAATCAGCAACATTTCCCCATGAATATGGATCGCGTCCATACTTTCGACATAGAGCCATTGCATCTCTCACATGATAATAACCACCATTATAACTTGCTAATACATAATAAATCCTTTGTGAGGAATTAGGTATATCTGCGAAATAGCCTCCCAATTCTTGCATATACTGAGCTGCTGCAGCAATATTAGCTTCCGGATTATGAATTTCGCTCATCGGAAGACCTAGATGATTGGCTGTCGAAGGCATGATTTGCATTAAACCTAGAGCTCCTGCCCACGATCTTGCATTAGGATCAAAACAACTCTCCTGATAACATTGAGCAGCCATCAAACGCCAATCCATACGAGCGGCAGGAGCAAACATTTGGAAATATCTATCATATTTTGAAATGATGCCTTTGGACTTATTAAGCATTGGAGAATATACATGTCGCTGAATACTTCTACTACTCAATAAATAATTTTCTTCCTGTCTCACTTGAGCAATGAGATTGGGAGTGAACCAACAATTCAAAGAATCAGCCAATTCAGAATTTCCTTTCTTCACAGCCCATTGTGTATGCAGAGAATCACTACCTACCCCACAGAAATCTAGTTTACAAGTTTCTGTCCTTGGCAATTTCTTCTTAGGCAATTCGAATGCAATAATATCACCCTCATTATTCATGAGTTTCTTTATCAAATCTGTGGTATCTTTGCATACATTTACTCTAACAGACACGCCAATTTTCTGAGCAAATTTCTCAGCCAATAGATAATCTGTTCCTAAACCTTTCCCATGATAGTCATAATATGAATCTGGTCCTGATAATGTCAAAATAATGATCTCCCCATTATTGACAATATCATTATAAGAAAAATTATCATCTGATGATATAGAATCTTGATCTGTGTTAATGGTTTCTCCCCATGGAGTTACAATAGTCTCTTTCTTCTCACGACAACACGTAAAAAGTAACAGAAATGTAATTATAATATATAAATATGTCTTCATATCCTTAATTGGCTACAAAAATACAACTTTATTTGCAAATATGATAGAAAAGCCTTACATTTGCAATGTTTTATAAGTAAAAAAGAGATTTTATGTTACGAATAGCTGTTCAGAGTAAAGGTCGTCTATTTGACGACACCATGAATCTGCTTACAGAAGCAGACATCAAAGTGAGTGCGTCAAAGCGTACGTTGCTCGTTCAATCAAGCAATTTCCCTCTGGAGGTTTTATATCTTCGCGATGATGATATTCCTCAAAGTGTTGCCAATGGCGTTGCCGATATAGGCGTCGTTGGTGAGAATGAATTTGTTGAACGACACGAAAACGCTCAGATTATCTCACGCCTCGGATTCAGCAAATGCCGTTTAAGTTTGGCTATCCCTAAAGAGATAAACTATACTGGTTTACAGTGGTTTAATGGTAAAAAGATAGCAACTTCTTATCCAAATATCCTCAATGGTTATATGAAAAAGAACGGCATCTCTGCCGACATCCATGTAATCACAGGTTCTGTAGAAATTAGCCCTGGAATAGGACTTGCTGATGGAATTTTTGATATTGTAAGTAGTGGCTCTACCCTTGTGAGCAACAATCTACGAGAAGTGGAAGTTGTCATGAAAAGTGAAGCTCTTCTTATAGGCAATTGGAATATGGATGAGGATAAGCATAAAATCCTCAATGAAATGCTTTTCCGTTTTGAAGCCGTTCGCTCTGCACAGGATAAAAAGTATGTCATGATGAATGCCCCAAAAGATAAAATTCAGGATATCACAAATGTCTTACCGGGCATCAAGAGTCCTACAATTATTCCATTGGCCGATGAAAATTGGTGTTCTATTCATACTGTTTTAGATGAAAAGAGATTTTGGGAGATAATTGGTAAACTTAAGGAGTTGGGGGCACAAGGTATTCTTGTATCACCAATCGAGAAAATGATTTTATAAAAATGAAAGTTATAAGATATCCACAGCAAAAAGATTGGAATAATCTTGTTCAACGTCCGCATTTGGATGTTACAAAACTTAATGATACAGTAAAATCAATATTAGATGATATTAAGGTAAATGGCGATAAAGCTGTATATCAATATGAAAAGAAGTTTGATGGTGTTGAATTAGACTCGCTGATTGTTTCTGACGAAGAAATCAAAGAGGCTGAAGCATTAGTTAGTAGCGAGTTAAAAGATTCTCTTGTCATTGCTCATAAGAATATCTTAAAGTTTCATCAATCACAGTTGTTTACTGGAGAAAAGATTGTTACTTCAAAAGGAGTATCATGTTGGCAAAAGAGTATTCCAATCCAAAAAGTTGGATTATATGTTCCAGGAGGAACAGCTCCTTTGTTTTCAACAGTATTGATGTTGGCAACACCTGCGAAGATTGCAGGCTGTGAAGATATAATTTTATGTACGCCACCTGATAAATCAGGAAAGGTAAATCCTGCGATTCTTGTTGCTGCAAAAGTTGCAGGTGTGAATAAAATATATAAGGCCGGAGGTGTGCAAGCTATTGGTGCTATGGCATATGGAACAGAAACAGTTCCTAAAGTATATAAGATATTTGGACCTGGTAATCAGTATGTTATGGCTGCTAAGCAGCAAGTTAGTTTGCACGAAGTTGCTATAGATATGCCAGCAGGTCCAAGTGAGGTTTGTGTCATTGCCGACCAGAATAGTAACGTTGAATTCGTTGCAGCAGATTTACTTTCTCAGGCAGAACATGGTATTGATTCTCAAGTTATATTGATTTGTACAGATGAAAAGACATTATATAAGATTGAGAAAGAGGTAGACTCACAACTACAACGATTACCTAGAAAAGACATTGCACAAAAGACCCTAGATAATTCTAAATTCGTATTGGTTCATGACACGAATGAAGCCATAGAACTAAGTAATAAGTATGCGCCTGAGCATTTGATAATTTCTACAGATGACTATGAATTGTTAGCAGAAAAGGTGATAAATGCAGGTAGTGTCTTTTTAGGTAAATATGCTTGTGAAAGTGCAGGTGACTATGCAAGTGGCACAAACCATACATTGCCTACTCATCAATATGCATTAGCATATAATGGTGTGAATCTTGATAGTTACAACAGAAAGGTAACTTTTCAGCATCTAAGTAAGGATGGAGTTCGTTCCATAGGAAAGGCCGTTGTATGTATGGCTGAAAATGAGCAATTGGAAGCACATGCAAATGCCATGAGACTAAGAATAAAGGATATTAATTGTTCAAACTAAATGCATATGAAAGAACTACAGGAGTTATGCCGCAAGAATATATGGGATCTCGCCCCCTATTCATCAGCACGAAATGAATATTCCGGTCATGAAGCCCATGTGTTTTTGGATGCAAATGAGAATCCTTATAATTCTCCATATAATAGATATCCAGATCCTTTGCAACTTGAACTGAAGAATGTATTAAGTAGGATAAAAGGTATTCCCTGTGAAAATATATTTTTAGGAAATGGTTCTGATGAAGCTATAGATTTGGCATATCGAATATTCTGTAATCCTCATTTAGACAATGTTGTAGCAATTGAGCCAACCTATGGAATGTATAAGGTATGCGCTGACATTAATGATATTGAGTATCGCCCTGTTTTATTGGATGAAAATTTTCAATTTCATGCTGACTGTCTTTTGGCAGCCTGTGATGAACATACCAAAATCATTTGGATATGCTCGCCAAATAATCCTACAGGAAATCTATTAGATAAAGAAGAAATTATTAAGACGATAGAACTTTTCGATGGAATTGTGATATTAGATGAGGCATATAGTGACTTTTCAAATGAAAAGCCATTGCGTAGTTTAATAAAGAAATATCAAAATCTGATAGTTCTCAATACTATGAGTAAGGCCTGGGGATGCGCAGCAATCCGTTTGGGTATGGCTTTCGCTTCTAAGGAAATTATAGACTTATGTAATAAGGTGAAATACCCATACAACATTAATATCCTTACCCAAAGACAAGCTATGGAAATTTTAAAAGATCCATATCAGGTTGAAAAATGGGTAAATATCATCAAGCAAGAAAGATCACATGTTATGGATGCATTTCGTTCACTCCCAATATGCGAAAAAGTTTTCCGAACGGATTCAAATTTCTTCCTTGCTAAGATGAAAGATGCACAGGCTGTTTACGATTATCTAGTGAATACAGGTATCATCGTCAGAAATCGAAACAAAGTCAAATTATGTGGTAATTGCCTAAGAATCACTATTGGTAAGAAAAGTGAGAACGAAGAGCTACTTGCTGCCCTCCGACAATATTAACAATATTGCCAGTAATACCAGTAAGTAGTTCCAAAAGTTTCTCTGATAGCATTCTTTCTTTCAATAGTATTTTTATATTTACGTTCAAGTGTTTGGTAATCAGCAAAGTCTGCATCCATAACACTTGAATGATAAAGTACCTTAGGATTTACTCTATGATGCTTATAAAGTATAAGCGCTTCTCGATAATGTTTAGGTAAAGAACTATCTAAAGGATAGTATTTACCTATTTCTGCAACAAACTTATCCAATTTCTTATCCATCAATAGTCCTACAAGGTAATAATCATGAAGGGCTGGTTTGTCTAAGTGATGTAATGTACAGAACTCGCAATAATTTAATGGACTAAGATATTGCTTGAATTCTTTTCCCAAATAAGTGTACAATTTACTTTTTGGATATAACAACATCTTAACAGATGAAGCGTTAGGCAATAATGATTCTGCCTCACCAGTAACAGGAGTCTCAAAGAAGGATTCTCCCAATTTTCCTTGTTGAGACAAAACAAATGCTTTAAGGCAAGTTAAACTGCTATCAGTTTTATCTATATTAGAAATCACTTTATTGGCATCATTCAAATCATCGTTTACAAGACATACTTCGACTCTTGCCCTTTGATGAAATATCTTATTACTATTACAAATCAGGGATACTAGAATAAACATGATTCCCATCTGCATAAGATTAATCCATAAGATCTTTGGACTATAACCAAAAGTATGAGTTTCTGGTTCATAAGGTTGAAACTGAATGGCAAAGAAGACCAATATACCATATATTATTAATAATAAAGGATATATAATAGTCCATGCGCCAAAACAGAATACTTCATTTACCTTTTGACTGACATCAGAAATAATCGCCAAAGTCAACAATGCAGGAAAATAAACTAAAGCATGGGTTCGTTTTCTAAGTTTTGTGAGACGAAACATACCCCATGAAAACAATCCTAATACAATGGTTATAAGAAATGCTCCAACCGTACGATTATAATGAGTCTGTCCCTTGGACAATTCATGTTGAGCAATAGTTAAAACATCTGCTTCATAATAGTAGAGAAAGCAGAATACAAAAACAATAAATGTAATAGCACAAATTATCATCGTGACAACTGTGCTATTTTTTGTATTACGCATGTTAATTCTTTTTTAAAACTAGAGCACTTCTAGCTGGTAAATATAACTTCAGCCATTCCTTATGCTGATCAACATATAAAGGATCATAATTTGTAAAATGAGTCATACTATCATCATTTAACCCATTTCCTCCATAACATATATTATCAGTATCCAGAACAACATCATATGTTCCTGTCGGAACAAGGAATCCATAATCTGTAAAACTTCGAGACGGAGAGAAATTATACACAAAGAGTAAATCTCCTCTCATATATGCTAATATTTGATCATTGTCATCATGCCATATTTCCTTTATTTCTGTTTTATTAAAATTACGTACATCTTTGATAACCTCCAACATGTCTTTATCGAAATCACCTAAATAATGATAGCATAAATCATGGTTATCTACTAAATTCCATTGTCGACGTGCATATTTATGACTCCATCCATTTCCTTCACGAGGGAAATCAATCCATTCTGGATGCCCGAATTCATTTCCCATAAAGTTCAAATATCCACCATTTATTGTAGTAGATGTTATAAGACGAATCATTTTATGTAACGCTATACCTCTATTTGCTCTATCATTTTGATCACCTTTCTTAAAATGCCAATACATATCAGCATCTATTAGTCTAAATATTATTGTCTTATCACCAACTAATGCTTGATCATGACTTTCACAATAAGATATTGTTTTCTCATCACTTCTTCTGTTTTTAACTTCCCAGAAGATACTGCTTGGTTTCCAATCTTCATCTCGCTTCTCCTTAATTAACTTAATCCAAAAGTCAGGGATATTCATTGCCATACGATAATCGAAACCATATCCATAGTCCTTAAAGGATGCTGCTAATCCTGGCATACCACTAACTTCTTCTGCTATGGTTATGGCATTGGGATTTACTTCATGAATCAATTGATTAGCCAAAGTAAGATAACAAATCGCATTATCATCTTCATGACCATTATAATAATCACTATAGTCTACAAATGCTTCTCCTAATCCATGACTATAATATAGCATAGATGTCACTCCATCAAACCGAAATCCGTCAAAATGATATTCTTCCAACCAGTACTTGCAATTACTTAATAAGAAATGCATTACTTCATCTTTGCCATAATCAAAGCATAAACTATCCCAAGCTGGATGTTCATGACGATCTCCTGAATAGAAATATTGGTTTGGATCACCTGCAAGATTTCCCAATCCTTCTACTTCGTTCTTAACAGCATGAGAATGAACGATATCCATGATAACTGCAACTCCGTGTTGATGAGCTGCATCAATAAGTTCCTTCAATTCTTCGGGTGTACCAAATCGACTGGATGCAGCAAAGAAACTACTTACATGATACCCAAAGCTTCCATAATATGGATGTTCCTGAATGGCCATAATCTGAATGGCATTATAACCGTCCTTTACTATTCTTGGCAAAACTCGGTCTTTGAATTCTGAATAAGTGCCAACCTTTTCTGCATCTTGAGCCATACCGATATGACATTCGTAAATAAGTAATGGCGATGTGTTAGGTTTAAAGCTACGCTTCTTCCATACATACTTTTTCTCAGGATTCCAAACCTGAGCAGAGAAGATTTTTGTAACAGGATCTTGTACAACACGTTGTGTCCATGCAGGGATTCGTTCGCCTTCTCCTCCATTCCAATGTACATACATCTTGTACAGATCACCATGTTTTATGGCCTTCTCAGATAGCTTTAGTTCCCAGTTACCTGTATCCTTTATGCGTTTGCATTTATACTTTTCAGATTCTTTCCAATCATTAAAATCTCCTATAAGATATATCTCGGTTGCATTTGGAGCCCATTCTCTGAATACCCATCCTCTACTTAGTTTATGTAAACCGTAATAGTTATGTCCATTTGCGAACTCACTAAGAGACATCTTGCCATGATTTGTAAGCTGATCTATTTTCCAAAGCGCATGATCATGTCTATTTCTTATTGTTTCTTCGAATGGCTCCAAATAAGGATCATTCTTTACTAACCCGATATGTTTTTCAATGGCTTTAGTCATTATATATTTCTCCTTTCTATGTGATTAATATTTTACTTTGAATATAGCTTTATGGATTTCACCTTCTCCAATACAAGGTGCATGTCCATCCTGGGGAAAGAACATAACAAACTGTCCAGGCTTCACTTTCAGGTAAAACTGAGAAGTACAACCAGGCACTTTGGCAATATCATTCTCTACGTCAAATTCCACTTCAGGCAATCCTTTTACCGGAGAATATCCATATGTTTCTTCCATATTGATAGGAATCTGGATATCAATCATCTTACTATGATATTCCAACACAGCCTCAGATATCGATTTTCCCTTAACTTTTTCGATGTTGACAAAAACGTCAGTATCTTTGATTAGAGTTTTTCCCTTCTTCAGGTCCTCTAAATTATTATTCTTCAAGTATTCCGCAACGATTTTAAAATATGGATTTAACGAAATGTATGCCTCCAAATTTTCTATGTTATCAACAATCATAATTTCTATTATTAATCTTCGAATCTTTTTCCATTTTCGTAATACCCCTTTGTGGTAATTACGCCATTTCTATCTTTTTCGATGAATTTGCCATCACGATGATCATCCTTATAAGTACCTTCAAATCTTTTTCCTTCACGATTTTCCTCTATGGCAGGACCATTTCTTTTTCCGTCCTTGTAGGTACCCTTGAATTTATCACCATTCGAGAAATGAATAATTACCTCACCCTCTACATGACCATTAAGGAAATCTCCATCAAAGATGTCTCCACCTTTCTTAATCAACTTTCCATGACCATTCTGCAAGTCATTTTTCCAGCTCCCGATATATTGGTCACCATTCTTCCATATAAAAGTGCCTTCGCCATCCTTAAAGCCTTCATTAAAATGCCCCGTATATTTATCGCCATTGGCATAAGTAAAGATTCCTTCACCGGTACGCTCTCCCTGTACATAGTCACCTTCGTATTTATCACCATTCTGGAATTTATATATTCCTTTCCCGTTTTGGATATCTTCTAACCAGTCGCCAATATATACATCACCATCAGAATACTTAAAAGTACCTTTGCCTGAGCGTTGATTATTTACCCACATCCCATCATATGTTGTACCATCGCCCCAACTAAAGAAGCCTTTTCCGTTCTTCATATCTTCGCTCCATTGTCCACGATAATACGCACCATTTGAAAAGATGTATGTTCCTTTTCCCTGTCTCTTATCCATATACCAATCACCATCATACTTATCACCATTATAATAATACATGATGCCATGGCCTTGTTGATAATCACGGAACCATAATCCTACATACTTATTATTATTCTGAAAGTAGAATGTACCTTTGCCATGCTGCTGGTCTAGTACCCATTCACCTTCATATTTTTCACCATCGCTGAAGGTGTACACACCATAACCTTGGCGCTTACCTTTCAGATACTCCCCCTCATAGGTATCACCATTTTTGTATCTGGTGCTACCCTTTCCGTTCGGCTTGCCTTTGAACATCTGTCCTTTATATTGTCCACCATCATGCGTAGTACAACTTCCTAATGTTATACTTTGAGCCGACAAATGGACAGGTATACTTAAAAGTAGAAAAAGGAAAAATCTATTTGTTAATCTCATAGTTCTATCTTCATAATCAAATACAAAGATACAAAATTATTACGACAAACGAAACGCTTTAAGATTTTTTACAACAAAGGAAGTAGAATCGATGCACGAGAAAGTTTCCTTAAGGCTTTATCCCTTACTTGTCTTACTCGTTCGCGCTTCATACCATACATTTCTCCACATTCCTTCATCGAAACCTTATTTCTGCCAATGCCGTATACGCAACTGATGACAAGTTGCTCACGCTCGTCTAAGACAGCCATCATCTTTTGCAAATCTTCAAGGTTTGCACTATTTAGAAGCTGATTGTCTGCATGTTCTGAATTAGGATCTTCCAGCACATGAAGAAGGTTTATCGTATTTTTACTTCCCTTAGGAATTGGCTCATCAACAGACAGTTTCGTGCCATTGATTTTCTTCAAAACTGTTTCGATGCTTTCTTTGATAAATGGTGCCGCATAAGAAACAAAGCGAGTTCCTTTTGATCCATCAAAAGTACCAGCAGCTTTGATCAGACCATAATTTCCCTCTGATACTAAATCGTCCAACTCTAACCCGCGCCCGATATATTGTTTAGCGATATTTACTACATAACCAATATTTTCAGACACTAACTTATCTATTGTTCTTTTATCATTCATAATAACATTATTTTATTAATGCAAATATATAAAAGAAGAATGACTTAACAAAATAATTAGAGTATTCTTTTTGTCTTTATGCCATATGAAGTCAACTTCGTATTTCAACGCATTAGATGATATGCACATCTAATACAGTCTTTGTGTCTTTATTGACCTTGTATCGGTCTGCTATGCGATGGCCTACCAACCAGATAATCTGATCATTCTTGTCGGTTAGAACCAACTGTTTCCGTTTATCGAAAAGAGATACTTTGCGATCTGTTAGATAGTCACTTACGAGTTTACTACCTTTCATCCCAAAAGGAACGAACCGATCACTATTCTTTATCGAACGAATCATCAATGGCCATGATAAATGACTAGAATCTATCGTAATATGATCATTCTCTTTAGACAAGTTAAAGTCTGATTCTACATTTAAGGTAGAGAACTTAAACTTGTGATTATCATAGACATATATTCCTTCTTCTGGAATCTTTATCGGATTTAAAACCGTATGTTCAATAGGTTTTATTAATAATACGTCTCGATCTATCAATATCTCATGCGTCTTAGAAGACCAGATACTTCCAATTGTATTTTGCTGTATATTTCTTAGCACCTCTTCAGACACGATACTGTTGAATCCGAAATCCTTCAGAATATGATAAAGAAGTAATTGAGGCTTTGGAAAATCCAATATCGACTTAAAGCTGATAGAACCATGACTTTGATTTCCATCCCGAAGCAACCCGATATCATCTCGATGCACTATATAGTCTTCTATGTATCCGTCTGCAATTTGATAGACATCGTCAAGATATGTACTCGTCTTAAGAATATTATCTTTAACGCGAGGATTAATTTGTTCAAGTAAAGGAATAATATTCAATCTGATTTTATTACGCACGACATCATCGATAAGGTTTGTGCGATCAATAACAAATCCTTGATTTAATGCTGCGAGGTATCCTTCTATCTCAGAACGATTTACGCACAACAACGGTCTAATGATATTTCCATTCTTAGGTAGAATTCCCCTTAATCCTTTTACGCCAGTTCCGCGAATCAGATTTATAAGGACAGTCTCTACGGAATCCTCTTGGTGGTGGGCAACACAAATGGCATCAGCATTCAAGTCCTTTCGTAAAGACTCAAAATATGAATAGCGCAAATTTCGCGCAGCCATTTCTATACTTACATGGTGCAATTCGGAGTAGCTTTTGGTGTCAAAATGAATATGATGAAAAGGTATGTTTTCTGATATACAGAGTTGTTCACAGAACTTCTCATCTCTTATGGACTCCTCGCCTCTCAAGTGAAAATTACAATGACAGGCTTCGACTCTATAACCGAGTTTCTTAAGAACTAATAATAGAGATACACTATCTGCTCCACCCGATAACGCAACTAAATATAGAGCATCTTTCTCCATCAAAGAAAAACGCTCTATATACTTCTCTATTCTATCTTCAAATCTGAGCATGAAGAAATTCCTCCGCTCTTTTTAAATCTTCTGGTGTGTCAATACCTACGGTCTCAACATCCGTTAGACCAACTTTTATCTTATAACCATTCTGTAGCCATCTTAGCTGTTCCAAACTTTCCGCGATTTCCAAACTACTTTGTGACAGTTGAGTAATTTCCTTTAACACTTCTTTTCTATAGGCATAGATTCCTAAATGCTTTAGAAATGTATAATTCTCCAGCCATTTTTCCTCTTCTACATTTCTGATGAATGGAATAACACTTCTTGAAAAATACATCGCAAAGCCATTATTGTCTAGGACAATTTTGGGAGAATTTGGATTCTTTACAGCCTCTATAGAGGTAAAAGGTTTACCCAAAGTAGCAATCTGGGTAGACGCATCATCAAAACATTTGCAGACCGTCTTGATCTGGGATTCTTGAATAAAAGGTTCATCTCCCTGAATATTCACGATAACATCCCAATCGCCTCCGATCTTTGTTATAGCCTCCTCTATTCTATCTGTTCCACTCTTATGATCGGTTCTTGTCATCACAACATTTCCGCCGAACGACTTTACACAATCATATATTCGTTGGTCATCTGTCGCAACATAAGCATCTTCGAGAACGTTGCACACCTGTTCGTATACTCTTTGTATAACAGGCTTTCCACCCAAGATGGCTAGGGGTTTACCAGGAAATCTACTAGATGAATATCTAGCAGGAATTATACCAATAAATTTCATTATCTAAGTGATATTAATTATTCAACATACAGAACTAGTCCTTTCAAATATTCTCCTTCCGGATGATAGATATTGATCGGATGGTCTGCCGGCTGGTGCAACTGATGCAAGATCCTTACTTTACGATGAGCCTGTGCTGCAGCTGTAAATACGGCAGCACGGAATTGATCTTTGTTGACAGCCTGAGAGCAACTGAATGTAAACAGAATTCCGCCACGCTTTATGGCTTGGAAACCTTTCAAATTCAATCTTGTATATCCTTTTAATGCATTTCTCAAAACAGAACGATGCTTTGCAAATGCAGGAGGGTCCAAAACAACAAGATCATATTTGTCATCATTTGCATCAAGATATTTAAAAGCATCCTCACAGAATGCCTCATGACGCTTGTCACCAGGAAAATTAAGTTCTATGTTTTGATTTACCAGTTCGACCGCTTTGGCTGAACTATCTACAGAGTGAACTAGTTTTGCCCCACCTCTCATAGAATAAACGGAGAATCCGCCAGTATAACAGAACATATTTAGCACGCTCTTGCCTTTCGAGTATTTCTCAAGCAAAGAACGATTATCTCTCTGATCTACAAAGAATCCCGTCTTCTGACCCTTCAACCAGTCTATATGGAATTTTAGTCCGTTTTCTATTGCGATATTATCTGCATCCTTACCATATAGGAAGCCACTTTCTTCTTCTAAATCGGCCTTATATGGAAGTGTTGTTTCACTCTTATAATAGACATTCTCGATTCTGCCATCCATTACTTCGATCAAAGCCTGACAGATCTCGTTTCTATTCATATGCATACCTACAGAATGGGCCTGCATCACAGCAGTCCTTCCATAACAGTCGATTACCAATCCTGGCAAATTGTCACCTTCCCCATGGCATAAGCGATAAGTATTATTATTGTCATTATCTGCAATACCTATTGATATGCGCATCTTCAAGGCTGACTCCAATCTGCTCTTCCAATAATCATGATCTATAACAATATCACGGAAGCTCAAGACCCTTACTGCAATTGACCCTATTTGATAATGTCCAACAGCAATAAACTCACCACTTGCTGTGATGACTCTTACAATTTCGCCTTCTTGGATACCATCATCTTGGTGATGAATCGCTCCAGAGAAAATCCAAGGATGAAAACGCTTCAGAGATTCCTCCTTACCACGTTTTAGATATACATTCTTATATGACATTTTTATTTATTTTTCGGAATTATTTTCTTCGTGAGTTGCTATGTTATTATTCGAGACGACCGCAGGTTCCGGCATGACAATCAATTCATAGTCGCCTGTGGCCTCAAGCCTCTTGATTTCCTTATACAGGTTGATACAGGTCCACGCATCTGTAGCCGCATACATTTTCTGAGAGTCCTTGAGGATATCAGCGGCCCAGTTTGTTAGTCTTTGCGTCTTAGATATCTTCATACCGAAAATATTCGCATATATCTTCTGCAAACTCAAATCCTTGATACCTATCCTATTCACCATATCTTGAATATCAATGAACCATCCCGGAACAAACGACTCCCTTTTAGACAGCCCTAAAATATCATCATGCCAAGATAATCCAATTTTTGGAATCGTGGTATCTTCCAAGAACTTCTTTATTGCTGGCGTTATACCAATTAGGTTCAGACGGAACAAGAAGCACGTATCCTTGGAACTTACCTGTAATAGAGACACTTTGAATTGCTGTCCTTTCTTAAAAGAAGGACGAGTTTCCGTATCTACGCCTAAAATATCACACGACAATAAATATTCCACGGCTTTTTCAGCCTCTTCTTCTGTTGCTATCGTTATGATTCTACCGGGAAAGGAAACTTTCGGCAAAGTAGAAATCTTACGTTTGTCAAACCTACTATATATTTTTTTCTTCATGCGTTTATACCTAACAATTTGCAAAATTAAAAAAAAGTTACGAAAACATGGTCAAGATTCGAAGTTTTTCATTAATTTTGCAGTTAATTCAAATAGAAAGACATAAGTATGGCAAAGAAGAAGACAGCTCGCAAACCTAAGACACTAAGTGAAGCAGTTGGATTTCAAAATATATTCAATAGTGAGAAGACAGATTTCTTTCTCGGCGTGCTAACCATTGTGTTGGCGGTGTATTTTATCATAGCTATGATATCATACTTCAACACAGGATGTACCGACCAAAGTATTTTGGAGGATATGCGCCCTGGAGAGTGGTTGAATACGAACCAGGAATTCGCAAACTACTGCGGATCTGTCGGGGCTATCATCTCATATTTCTTTATCGCACAGAATTTCGGTATACCGGCATTTCTTATACCGATATATATGATATTAGCGGCTCTCAAACTGATGAAAGCCTATACCATAAATCTATGGAAATGGTTTTTCGGTATGATGCTCACTATGATTTGGTGTTCTGTGACCTTTGCGAAATTTCTATCTCCAATATTGGGAGATCAGGTCTATAATGCAGGTGGAAATCATGGACTTTTTATCGTTCAGACTCTTGAGAATCTCATCGGTCCTCCAGGACTTACTTTGATTCTACTAGTAACAGCTTTGGCTTTTCTTACTTATCTGACGTCGGAAACCATTACAATCGTTCGTAAATTATTAAACCCTATTGGCTATATCAGTAATAAGGTTAAATTTACCATTACCACTCATCATGATAATGACAAAGACCCTATCTACGAAGAGCCTGACGAGTCTATAGAGCCTGAAGACGCTAAGGATTTCAACGATCCGGAACCATCTCCTGTTATCGACCTTGATGAATTGGAAAAGAATTCTACAGAGAAAGAAGACGATAACGTTGCCGACGAAAACAATAATGCTGAGCCTTCTTTGCTTCAGACTCAGAGAGAAGCTCGTCTCAAGGCCTTAGAAGAGTCTAGTAAGAATATCGGCATGCAGGTTTCTGTAGCAAGCGAGACTGATAAGGCAACAGGAAATACAGTCAGCGATCAAGAGGTTTTAAAGACCCCAATCAATCCAAGAGAGCCTTTTACAAGATACAAGTTCCCTACTCTTAATCTCCTGAAGCGATATGATGAGGATGACGTCCCTTATATTGACGAAGAGGAACAAATCGCAAATAAGAACAGAATTATTGAAGTATTAGGAAACTTTGGTGTACAGATCAAGACGATTAAGGCAACAGTCGGTCCTACCATCACCTTATATGAGATACAACCTGCTGAAGGTGTAAGGATCTCAAAGATCAAGAATCTAGAAGATGATATCGCCTTGAGTCTTGCAGCCTTAGGCATTCGTATAATCGCTCCTATTCCAGGAAAAGGAACTATCGGTATAGAAGTTCCTAATGCCAAACCGAGAATCGTAAGTATGGAGAGCATTCTGAATTCTAAGAAATTTCAGGAGACAAAGATGGAACTTCCTATCGCTTTGGGTAAAACCATCACCAATGAGGTCTTCATGGTTGACTTGGCCAAGATTCCTCACCTTCTTGTTGCTGGTGCCACAGGACAAGGTAAATCTGTCGGGCTGAATGCTATTATTACATCTCTTCTATACAAGAAGCATCCTAATGAACTCAAGTTTGTTTTGATAGACCCTAAGAAGGTTGAGTTCTCAGTATATACTAAGATTGCGCCACATTTCATGGCTGTTGTCGACGAAGATGATGAACCGATCATTACTGATGTTACTAAGGTGGTAAGGACCTTGAACTCATTATGTAAGTTAATGGATTCGCGTTACGATATGCTGAAACTTGCCGGTGCAAGAAATATCAAGGAATATAATGCGAAGTTTGTTAACCACCGTTTGGACCTCACAAAGGGCCACGATTTCATGCCATATATCGTAGTCATCATCGATGAGTTTGGTGACTTGATTATGACGGCAGGTAAAGAGATCGAGTTGCCTATTGCACGTATTGCCCAGTTGGCCAGAGCCGTTGGTATACATATGGTTATTGCGACACAGCGTCCAACGACAAGCATTATTACCGGTAATATCAAGGCCAACTTCCCTGGTAGAATTGCATTCAAGGTTAGTGCCGGTATTGATAGTAAGACCATTCTCGATAGAACTGGAGCACAACAACTCATCGGACGTGGTGATATGCTATATTTGAATGGCAACGAACCGGTACGTGTACAATGTGCATTTGTAGACACACCAGAAGTAGAAAGAATTAATGAATATATCGCAGACCAACCAGGTCCTGTAGCACCATTAGAACTTCCAGAACCAGCAGATAATGATGGAGGTTCAAATGGTTCAGGTGGTGGATTCGACACACGTAGCATGGATCCATATTTTGAAGAGGCTGCTCATGCCATCGTATTATCACAATCTGGTAGTACTAGTATGATTCAGCGCCGCTTCTCTATCGGATACAATCGTGCCGGTCGACTTATGGACCAACTTGAAGCTGCAGGAATTGTTGGAGCTGCCCAAGGAAGTAAACCGCGTGAAGTCTTGATTGCTGATGAAAATCAGTTGAATGCGCTGATCGCACAATTACATGGATAATATGAAGAAGTATTTATTATTAATCATGTTTGCAGTTGCGGGTCTTTCGACTTATGCACAAACTGCAACTCAGATTTTAAACAAGACAGCGTCTGTTGTCGGACGTAAAGGAGGAGCTTCGGCTAATTTTAAAATCTCATCATCTAAGTTTGGCTCTACTTCAGGCTCTATAGCGATTAAAGGTAATAAATTTACGGCTCACACCCCTCAAGCTATTGTATGGTTTGACGGTAAAACACAATGGAGCTATATAAAGAAGACTCAAGAAGTGAATATAACCAATCCTGATCAGGCTAAACAGATGTCAATGAATCCATATACTTTCATTAACATCTACAAGACAGGATACCGTACAAATATCACTTCTAAGTCTGGTTCCAACTACACCATTCGCTTGTATGCCTATAATCAGAAGCGCACCGTTCAGGAAATGTATATTACGATCAACAAGAAGACATACATCCCTTCTCAGGTGAAGATGCGTCAAGGAAACAGTTGGAGCACAATCAACGTAAGTAATTTCAAAGCTAAGAATCAACCAAACTCAATATTTACATTCAATGCTAAAGATTGCCCTCAAGCAGAGGTTATCGATTTACGCTGACTTAAGAAAGCAACGTCGACTAGCCACTAAAAGAAGTCTATTTTACGGTAAGAATAAGGCTGCCAAGATTGGTATCTATATCTTAGGTACCATCTTAGCAGCGTATTTACTCATTGGAGCAATATCATTTGCTCTTGCCATAAAGAAGGAGCCCAATCCTTCTGCAGAAATTCTATCGCTTTGGCCTTTTATCTTCGCTATTGATTTCCTCGTCAGGTTTATTGGTCAGCAAACACCGGCCCAGATGATTAAACCATACATTCTTCTTCCCATACCAAGGAAAGTATGTATAGAGAGTTTTCTGTTAAGTTCTATATTTACAGAAGGCAATTTCATTTGGCATCTGTTTTTTGTTCCATTAGCAATCATGTCTGTATTTCCGACAGAAGGTATCCTTACCACAATTCTATTTTTAGTGATTTATCAAATCATTATCTGGATATCTTCACAGTTGTATCTACTCACTCGTACAAGAATCAACGATCACATGTTATGGTGGTGCATACCAATAGTCTTCTTTGCTATTATAGCCCTACCTATCTATTACGACGGTACGATAAATTTCGACAGGATCTTTGATTTTTACGAGAGTCAGGCCGACAATATCACAAAGGGAGATCTCCTATATGTAGCCCTTATGCCAGCAATTCTTGTAATCTTGTTCTTTGTAAACAGAAAAGAACAAGAACAACATGTGATGGCAGAACTTTCTAAGAAGCATGCCACAACGTCTATCAAGAGCATTAGCAAATTTAGTTTCTTCGATCGTTTCGGAAAGATCGGCGAATACATGAAATTAGATATCAAGCTCATGTTGAGAAATAAGCATCCTCGCAAAATGCTGATGTTTACTGTATCTTATGTCGTTATCATATGTGGATTCTATACCTTTATCATGGACAACGGAGAAGGTATGTCAAACACCTTCAATTCCAACTTATGGTGTATGATATCATTCCTTATGATCGGTACAAGTTTTGCCCAACGCATCATGTGCTATGAAGGAAACTATATTGACTTTTTGATGATACACAAGGATGATATTTTTTCACTCCTTTGTGCCAAATACTATATTTATATATTGCTCACCATATTTCCTCTGATATTCTCTATAATAGCGATTATCCTTGGGAAATGGAATATACTAATGGTCTTAGCATATTTCATCTATACCATAGGGCCACTATATATTATCGTCCTTCATGCAGCAATCTTCAACGAACAAACAATTCCACTTGACGCAAAAATCACAACACATACAAATACAGATTTCAATTATGTGATGATGCTGATGACCATCTTGATCATGGTTATTCCCGGAATAATCATAAGTTTGATTACCCTGATATTTACAGAAAACGTAGCATATCTTGTAATGATCGCCTTATGTGCTCCTATTCTTCTCACCCACAGATGGTGGATAAGAAGAATATATTCAATAATGATGAAAAAGAAATATCATCATTTAGAGAGTTTCAGAAGTTCACGATAGATTCGCTGAACAGGAAGTCCCATAACATTATAATAACTTCCATCAAGACCGGTGCATCCGATATATCCAATCCATTCCTGGATACCGTATGCGCCGGCTTTGTCGAATGGCTTGTAGGTTGCAATATAATAGTTTATCTCATCATCAGTCAACTCCTTGAACGATACATGAGTTGTAACCGAGAAATGAACTTGTTCCTTTAATGTCGTAATACAAACACCAGTAGTAACCTGATGCGATTTATTGCTCAGTTTTCTCAACATCCTTTGTGCATCTTCCGCATCATGAGGTTTTCCCATAATTTCGTTCTCACAGATTACAACAGTATCAGCCGTAATGACGACATCGTTTTCCCTTATCAAACCCTTATAGGCCTCCGCTTTTTTCTGAGAGATATACTCGGAAACTTCCATTGCCGGCAAGTTTTCTGGATAAGATTCGTCAATATCGGGCAGAACTTTCACCTCGAAATCCAAATCCAAGCCTGCAAGCAACTCTTTTCTTCGTGGAGAATTACTTGCCAATATCACGTGTTTACCATCCAAAAGCTTTTGCATCACTCAACCATTTTTCTTGTGTTCTTAGTACCTGTTCTATAATGTCTCTGCCACATCCCATTCCACCGGCTTTATCACTAATATACAAGGATATAGACTTAATATCCGGACAAGCGTCCGCCGGACAACATGGACATCCACATTGCTTCATCACTTCATAATCTGGAATATCATCTCCTACATATATAATCTCATCATCTTTAAGATTATATTTCTCTAGAAAACCCTGATAAATTTTAATCTTTACAGCAGCCTTCATGTAGATATCCTCTACTCCCAATCCCTCATATCTCTTTCGGATAGCATTGGTGTTGGCACCAGTAAGAATCGCTATTCTCAACCCCATCTTCTGTGCGAGTTGAATGGCATATCCGTCTTTGATATTAACGGTACGTAAAGGCTCTCCTTCACTGGATAGAGTTATAGTCTCACACGACAACACCCCATCTACGTCAAAGATGATAGCCTTGATTTTCTTTAAGTCGTAATTTATCATTTTTCTTTCAATTTACTTAAATGATGTATACTTTTAGACATCTTCTCATAAATATCCTTTAACTCTATATCGTCATCCAATAGTTGAGCCTGTTTACGAATAATATTCTCGTCATATCTTACGGCCGGTCCTGTCTGTGCGTCTACGGGATTCATCACATGCACTTTGCCTGCTGTCTCATCAATTAATGGCAGCATGACGTCAAACGGAATATTATGCTTCTTTAGAATCTCATGAGACAAGGCATAACAATGATTGACAAAATTACAGGCGAAAACAGCCGAGAGATGCAAATATTTTCGATCGTCTGTCGACATATTGAAGATGCGGTCGGAAATTGAGCCAGCCAGTTCTTCGATCATCGTTTTTGATTCT
Source organism: uncultured Prevotellaceae bacterium (assembly GCA_902775075.1). The sequence goes on from CACYKX010000004.1 coordinate 40,517, forward strand.
TTGTCGTTTGATTCCAAGAAACACGGAATAGACGAAAAGTCGACTCTTTTCTCTTTCGAAAAGCTCTGCATAGGATACAAAACCCCATAATGTTTTACTTTGCCCTTAAAGATATCCATAGGCATAGAACCTGCCGTATGAATGAACACCTTATCTTCTACAAGACCACCTAACTGAGATATCAAATCCGCTAACACACTATCCTTCACGGAAAAGATATAAGCATCGGCATCTTTGCGAACAGAAGCAATATGATTGGTCGGTTCTGCTTGAATCTTACAAGCCAGCGTCTCCGCCGATTCCATCGTTCTGCTATAAACCTGTAATATTTTATGCCCAGCCGCAAAGAGCGAATATCCTAAATTTGTGGCGAGATTACCTGCACCAATTAAAATTATTTTCATATTGCTGCAAAGTTAATATATTTTTGCTATATTTGCAATATGTCTTCTATTAATATAAGAATAATTGACAGAAGTGAAGATTTGCCAGACATGAAATCTTGCAATTTCTTCCATAGTCCTGAGTTGTTCAAGATCATAGAGCAAACCCCAGGGAGTTATCCTTATATGGTAATAGCTACAGACGAAAACGGGAAAGTTGTCGCGCATATGCTCTCAACGCTCCGTCGCCGAGGCAGTTGGCTTCCTCCCTATTTATACACCCAAGGGAGAGTTTACGGAGAAGGGGAATATGATGATCTTAATCATAAAGAAGAGTTGTTTGGTAGGATGCTAAAGGCTCTGACCCACAAACTAGACCGTTCGCTATGCCTGTTCATTGAATTTTCTGATATTAGTGAGAAGATGTTCGGCTATCAGCATTTTCGCAACAATGGTTTTTTCCCTCTACTATGGCAGGAAATCCACAACTCTCTACATAGCAGGAAACCGGAAGAACGCTTATGTCTGCGTACCCGAAACATCATACGTAAATCCTATAAATCAGGCATAATAACGCGAGAAGCCGAAACAATAGAAGAAGTGAAGAATTTCTATAAAATGTTGCGAGGATTCTATCGAATGAAATTACGTCGACTAATACCTCCATACCAGCAATTTCTGAAACTTAGCGAGATAGACAAGGCCAAGATTCTTATTACAATCTATAAAAATAAGATTATCGGAGGATGTGCCTGTATCTATAGCGAGGAAAATGCATACTTATGGTATCTCGCATCCAAAGCCAAATCGCACCCTATCCTGCATCCTAAGACGCTTACGGTATGGTATGCCATTCGATATGCTTACGAGCATCATTATGCACACATCTCGTTCATGGATGTAGGATTACCATGGAAGAAGAATCCATTTCGCAATTTTATATTAAGTTTTGGCGGGAAACCCGTTGCCAAATACAGATGGTTTCATTTCTCTATCCCATTCATCAATCAGATATTGTCATGGTTCTATCGAGAATAAGAGTACTTAGAGCAACTTATCCAGCATTTCCAACCCCTTTTGGGTACACATTCCACGCACCATCACTAAGATATAATTTCTGAAAAGAGATTCCACCGTCATGCTATCGAATTGATTATCATTCCTCATGTTAGCCAAAGTACAATCTATCACACTTAATGACACACGAAAATTTACATTATCCTTAAAATAGCCATCTTTCACGCCATTCTCAAAGAATGCTATTCCATTATTATGACGCTCCTCATGCTTTTTCTTCAAATACTCAATGACCCTAACATAAGAATGAAGTTCCTTGTAGAATATAGGGTTGACTTTTAGCGACTTAGCCACTTGGCGATTATAGAATTCTACAATCGTCTCTATAGCATTATGAGTCTCATAATATTTTCTCAAAGAGAGGTTTTCATCCTGAATCTGATGCTTGATAACCGCAAACAGCAAAGACTCCTTATCCTTGTAAATTTCATAGATCGTTCTCTTTGAAATCCTCAAGGTCTGGGCCAAATCGTTCATCTTTACAGCTTTAACTCCTTTTCTTATAAACTCATTTGTCGCTAATACTCTAATATCGTTCTTTACTTGTTCTAAATGCTCCGGATCTCTATACATATAAACAAAATAATTGTTTTCGTCACAAAGATACAAAAAAAAATAAAAACATGTTTCAATTAGATTGTTTTTTCTTATCTTTGCACAAAAATATAGGTTTTGTGCAGAACAATGCATACTTCCGATATAAATATGATAAACTAATAAACCTCAAAATTAATATGGTAAAAATATCTAAAGAGGCTGCTCTCGCCTATCATGAGAATGGCCGACCAGGAAAAATCGAAGTTAAGCCTACTAAGGCTTATCGAACACAAACAGATTTAAGTTTAGCTTATTCGCCAGGTGTGGCTTATCCATGTCTCGAAATTCAGAATAATCCTGATGATGTATACAAATATACCGACAAAGGTAACCTCGTGGCTGTGATCAGTAATGGTACAGCGGTTCTCGGACTGGGTGACATTGGCGCTATGAGCGGCAAACCTGTGATGGAAGGTAAAGGATTATTGTTCAAGATATATGGTGGCATCGATGTCTTCGATATCGAAGTTGCTGAGAAAGATCCGGAGAAGTTCTGCGAAGCTGTCGAGAAGATCGCGCCTTCTTTTGGTGGTATCAACCTTGAGGACATCAAAGCTCCTCAATGTTTCTATATCGAAGAGCGTCTGAAGAAAACTCTCGACATTCCTGTCATGCACGATGACCAACATGGTACGGCCATCATCTCGGCTGCAGGTTTGAAAAATGCCCTCGAGGTGGCCGGAAAGAAAATTGAGGATGCTAAGATTGTCGTAAACGGTGCCGGCGCCGCTGCTATCAGTTGTACCAAACTCTATTGTGCCCTTGGCGCACAAACCAAGAATATCGTGATGCTCGACTCTAAGGGCGTCATCACAAGCGACCGCGAGAATCTTACCGAACAGAAGAAACTCTTCGCTACCGATCGCCGTGATGTTCACACCCTCGAGGAAGCCATCAAGGGTGCTGATGTTTTCGTAGGTCTGAGCAAAGGAAATGTTCTTTCGCAGGATATGGTTCGCTCTATGGCCGACAACCCTATCGTCTTTGCGCTTGCCAACCCAGTTCCTGAGATTAGCTATGAGGATGCCATGGCAAGTCGTCCCGACGTGTTGATGTCTACCGGTCGTAGCGACTATCCTAACCAGATAAACAACGTAATCGGTTTCCCTTATATCTTCCGTGGTGCCCTCGATGTTCATGCCAAGGCTATCAACGAGGAGATGAAGATGGCGGCCGTAAAAGCTATCGCCGAACTGGCCAAGCAACCTGTCCCTGAGGTTGTCAATCAGGTATATCATGTCACCGATTTGAGCTTTGGCCCTAAGTATTTCATTCCAAAACCTGTCGACCCTCGACTCATTACCGAGGTAAGTGCTGCCGTGGCTAAGGCTGCCATGGAGAGTGGCGTAGCCCGTACTCCTATCACCGACTGGAACGCTTACAAGCAGCATCTCAAGGAGTTGCTCGGACAGGAGACCAAACTCACACGCAAGCTCCACGACACTGCTCGTCTGCATCCACAACGCGTGGTATTCGCTGAAGGTGGTCACCCTACTATGATGAAGGCGGCCGTTCAGGCTAAACAGGAGGGCTTCTGTGAACCTATCCTACTCGGTAACCCGGATCGTTTGAATCGTGTGGCTAATCGATTGAAACTCGACCTGAGCGATGTTGAAATCATTGATATGCGTGCCGACAAGGAACAGGGACGTCGCGCTACTTATGCCAAGCATTTGGCAGAGAAGCGTGCCCGTCAGGGTTATACCTTCGAAGAGGCATACGATAAGATGTATGAGCGCAACTACTTCGGTATGTCTATGGTAGAGAACGGCGATGCTGATGCGTTCATCACCGGTCTATACACCAAATATAGCAATACCATCAAGGTGGCCAAGGAGGTTGTAGGCATACGCGAAGGCTTCAAAACTTTCGGCACCATGCATATTCTGAATACCCAGAAGGGTACTTTCTATATTGCCGACACTCTTATCAACCGTCATCCGGACAGTAATATACTTGTAGATGTCGCAAAGTTAGCTGCCAACACGGTGAAGTTCTTCAACGAAGACCCTGTGATAGCTATGCTCAGCTATTCTAACTTTGGTACCGACGAGGTGGGATCTCCTGTCAAGGTACACGAGGCTGTAGAGGAGTTGCAGAAGGAATATCCTAACCTCCCTATTGATGGTGAGATGCAAGTAAACTTTGCCCTCAACAAGGAGTTGCGTGATGACAAATATCCATTCTCACGCCTCAAGGGTAAGGATGTCAACACATTGGTATTCCCTAACTTGAATAGTGCCAACGCTGCTTATAAGTTGCTACAGGCTCTCGATCCTGACTCTGAAATCATAGGCCCTATCCAGATGGGATTGAACAAACCTATCCATTTCACTGACTTCGAAAGTTCTGTTGCTGACGTTGTCAACATCACGGCTGTGGCTGTTATCGATGCATACGTAGAGAAACTGAAGCAAAACAAATAATATAGCAACATCAGTTGATTGTACATAAACGTGATCCCTGGGTGAAGAAATTCGCTTAGGGATTTTTATATGCATCCAGGCGGTCTGCATGAAGCATCATTCAAATGAAATTAAGCTCTCGGAGAGTTTTCACAGATATTCTCCATTCTATCATTAGATTCACCCTTTTGTTGAATACCACCCTTTGTTATCGCCCCGCTATATGATTCTTTGCCGTCCCCCAATCGACGATGCAAAGGTACAACGTTTTTGGGAAACCACCAAATATTTTCTCTATTATCTTCAAGAAAGTTTATACAGACTGAAAGAATGTCTATACGGTTCATTTCCGATCAAAGAGTAGTTATGGCTTCATAGAGAAGAAGTCGATTCGGGGGGAGATGATGAACTAATCCCTGAGCAATAGTCTCAAATCTCAAATCTCAGTTAGTTTTTCGAGGGGTATAACTTTGTTCTTTCTGCGAAATTATCCGACAGATACTTTTCTTAATATAATTATTATATATATATTTATATTTATTATATATATATTATTATATTATATATTATAATTATATTATATATTATAAGAGAAAAATATATACAAATCTGGCAAATTAGGAAAATACCACTACCCCAAAAACTAATTGAGATTTGAGACAACTGAGAC
>CACYKX010000005.1 GCA_902775075.1 uncultured Prevotellaceae bacterium
CTCTCTTATCAATATTTGAAGGATTATATGTTGATGGATCAGGACTATTTGCCAGAAGATTATATGCATTTGGAACAGCGCCAGTTACAGAACGCCATGACAGAGGAGTTGACTTTGAAAAGTCGTGATGCAGTAGGTGGCTTTTGGCATTGGGCAGTAGGTGGTTTCTTCTCAGCACAATGGTTGAAGACCAATGCTCCTGTGTACTTCGACTCAGAAATGAATAAGATGCTTTCTGCCAACATCACATCTTATGCTTATAATGGAATGCTGAATGCAATGGCAGCTCGACTAATTGCAAAAGGAATTCCTGCAGAGCAAGCTATAAACCAGATGGCGGGAATGATAGAAAAAATGGGCGGCTGTACGATCAATATGGATATGGGAGTAATTCCTGGTATTTTCCGTACTCCAACTTATAATCTAGCCTTCTATCATGAAAGTAATTTCGATCTTAGCAGTCGACTTGTTGCAACTCTTGGTTTAAGATATGACTTTAGTCAGACCGTGATAGATTATGCTACTTCTGCAGAAGTTAAGCTTGACGAAAATGTGATGGGACAGAATGTGAAAGCTTCTATTACAAGTAATCTTAATCGTCGGGAACATAATAATTATGAGCAGTTGCTTCCAAAATTTGGCTTAAACTACAAACTGAATAACGGAAGTAATATCTATGCGACGATAGCAAAAGGTTATCGTGCAGGTGGTTACAATATACAGATGTTCTCTGATATCTTCCAAACAGAACTTTCTGCTGCTGCCCAAAAAGCAAGAGGACAGATGAGTATGGATGATACCCATACAGACCAGTATTATGAGAACATTGCAAATACGATTTCATATAAGCCAGAAACCAGTTGGAATTATGAGGTCGGAACTCATCTGAACCTCTTTAATCATGCATTGCATTTTGATGTCGCAGCATATTATATGCAGGTCAAGAATCAGCAACTCTCTGTTATGGCAGGCAATTATGGATTTGGCCGTATGATGGTAAATGCAGGTAAGAGCCATAGTTGTGGTGTTGAGACAACACTCCGCGGTAATGTGTTTGATAATCATCTCAGTTGGGCCGTTAGCTACGGATATACCCGTGCTTTGTTCGATGATTATGTAGATAGCGTAAACGTAGGTGGAAAGAAGAAGGCTGTTGATTACAAGGATAAGTATGTACCATATGTACCACAACACACCTATGCTGTTATGGCTGACTATATCTTTGATGTTCAGAATTCTAAGCTTCGTACAATTACTTTAGGATTCAATTTAAATGGTCAAGGCAAGACCTATTGGGATGAAGCAAATACTTCAGAGCAGAAACTATATCATGTTCTCGGAGCACATGCTGATGCAGATTTCGGATTTATGAAGATCAGTTTCTGGGGTAAGAATCTAACCAATACCAAATATAATACCTTTGCAGTAGAAAGCGCTGCTACAGGAAAGAAGTATACCTTTGCTCAATTAGGTAATCCTTTCCAGTGTGGAGTAGATTTGAGATTCCACTTCTAAGAGAATGAAAGTGAATTAAAATATCTGTTAGAGTATGAGAGACCATTCGATAGTTTATTGAATGGTCTCTTTTTTTATTAAAACTTTGGTTTTATGCAACAAATTCGTTTAAATTTGTTTATTTTGATATCATATTGCAAAATAATTGGTTATATTTGTTACATTTACGATTTTATTTACTACTTTTGTCGCATTAAACAATGAAAGGAATATGATGATATTGGATATTGACATGCTTAGAAGTTTTTATGCTTCATATTCAAAAAACGTAGAGAACGCTAAAAAAACGATGAAACGACCTCTTACGTATGCGGAGAAAGTTTTGTATACTCATCTTTTCGATCCTGCAGTATTGCATCCATTTAAGCGAGGAGAGGAATATGTTGATTTTCGTCCTAATCGTGTTGCGATGCAAGATGCAACAGCTCAGATGGCCCTGCTTCAGTTTATGAATGCCGGGAAGAATGAAGCTGCAGTACCGGCATCTGTACACTGCGATCATTTGATTCGTGCAGACCTTGGTGTTGAAAAGGACTTGCCGACGGCAAAAGAGCAGAATAAAGAGGTTTATGACTTTCTGCAATCAGTATCACAAAAATATCATATAGGATTTTGGGGACCTGGTGCTGGTATTATCCATCAGGTAGTCTTAGAGAATTATGCATTTCCGGGTGGCATGATGGTTGGTACCGATTCGCATACTCCTAATGCCGGTGGACTTGGTATGATTGCTGTAGGAGTCGGAGGAGCTGATGCTGTGGATGTACTCACAGGTCTACCTTGGGAGTTGAAGATGCCACGATTGATAGGTGTACACCTAAAAGGTAAATTATCAGGATGGGCAAGTCCTAAGGATGTCATCTTGGAAATCCTTGGTATCTTAACAGTAAAGGGCGGAACGAATGCCATATTGGAATATTTCGGTGAAGGACTTGATAGTATTTCTACTACAGGTAAAGCTTCGATCTGTAATATGGGAGCAGAACTTGGTGCTACTTGTTCTATCTTCCCATTTGATGAAAACGCTTATCAATATTTGCGACAGACGGGTAGAGAAGAAGTTGCCCAGTTGGCTAAACAGAATGCAGCAGAATTGCGTGCTGACAAAGAAGTATATGCTGAGCCAGAAAAGTATTATGATCAGATTCTGGAAATAGATCTATCAAAGATAGAACCTCATTTGAATGGTCCTTTTACGCCAGATGCTGCGACACCAATTAGTCAGATGAAGGCAAAGGGGCCTGCTAATGACTATCCTATGACCGTCGAGGTAGGATTGATCGGAAGTTGTACGAATTCGAGTTATCAGGATTTGGCACGCGCTGCCTCCGTAGCCCGTCAGGCATATGAAAAAAATATACCTGTGAAGGCACAACTGATTATTAATCCAGGTTCCGAGCAAATCAAATATACCGCAGAACGTGATGGCATATTGGAGGATTTCCGAAAGATAGGAGCACTCATCATGACCAATGCTTGTGGTCCATGTATTGGGCAATGGAAACGTCATACAGACGACAATAACCGCAAAAATGCGATTGTGACATCATTTAATAGAAATTTCCGTAGACGCGCAGATCAAAACCCTAACACTTATGCCTTTATTGGTAGTCCAGAGATGACGATAGCCTTAGCCATTGCAGGAAGATTGGACTTTAATCCAGCTGTAGATACGTTGCAAAATAAGGATGGAGAGAACGTTATGCTGGAAGAGCCTAAAGGATATGTATTTCCACCAAAGGGATTTGAAACTCATAAAGGTGAATCCGGTGCAGAAGGAATGGAAAAGTTAGGCTTGTTTATTCCTCCATCGAAAGGAAAGCAAGATGTAGAAGTTGTTATTGCTCCTGGAAGTAGTCGTTTGCAGAAACTCGAGCCATTTGCAGCATGGGATGGCAAGGAATATGAAGATCTAGCGCTTCTGATAAAGACACAAGGCAAATGTACTACAGATCATATTTCTATGGCAGGTCCTTGGTTGAAGTTCCGTGGTCATCTACAGAATATTTCAGATAATCTATTGATGGGTGCTGTTAATGCTTTTAATGGTGAAAGTAATCATGTGAAGAATCAGTTGGATGGCCAATATGTTGAAGTTTCCACGGCAGCGAAGTCTTACAAGGCTCACGGCATAGGCAGCATTGTCGTTGCAGAAGATAATTATGGTGAAGGTTCTAGTAGAGAGCATGCTGCTATGGAACCAAGATTCCTTAATGTGAAAGTTATCCTCGCTAAGAGTTTTGCCAGAATTCACGAAACCAACTTGAAGAAACAGGGAATGCTAGCGTTGACTTTCGTAAACAAGAACGATTACGATAAGGTGAAGGAAGATGATAAAATATCCGTTATAGGATTGAAAGATATGCAGCCTGGTAGCAAATTCGAAATCGTATTGAAGCACAAAGATGGAAGTGAGGAAAGTTTCCAAGCAGAACATACATATAACCAGACACAGATAGAATGGTTGAAAGCCGGTTCTGCTTTAAATAAAGAAAGGGCTGTGAAATGAAAAAGGAATATTTAATATATAAATTAAGCGATGAGGTTAAGAACTCATGTAAGATACCAAAGGAGGCTTTTACAAAGTATGGTGTAAAGCGTGGCTTACGTAATGAAGATGGTTCTGGTGTCCTTGTCGGATTGACCAATATCGGTAATGTCGTCGGATACGAGCGTGACGATAAAGGTAACTTACAACCTTGTCCTGGTAAGTTGTATTATCGAGGTTATGAACTCGACGATTTGGTATCTCCTTTGTTGAAGGAAAAGCGATTTGGATTTGAAGAAATCGCCTACCTGCTATTATCTGGGAGCTTACCGGATAAAGAAGAACTATCTGCATTTCGTGAACTCTTGAATGATAATATGCCATTAGATCATCGTACCATCGTACATATCATCGATCTTGAAGGCAGTAATATCATGAATATATTGGCTAGATGTGTACTTGAAATGTATACCTTCGATCCAAATCCAGACGATATCTCTCGTGATAATCTTATGCGCCAGAGTATAGAACTGATCGCTAAGATACCAACGATCGTAGCTTATGCCTATAACATCTATCGTCACTCCGTTCAGGGAAGAAGTCTGCATATTCGTCATCCTCGTGAGAATTTGAGTATTGCAGAGAATTTCCTTTATATGCTGAAGCATACTAATTATACAGAACTTGATGCGAGGATGCTTGACTTGCTATTGATTATTCAGGCAGAACATGGTGGTGGTAACAACTCAACCTTTACAGTGAGAGTGACGTCAAGTACACGCACCGATACTTATTCTAGTATTGCCGCAGGTATCGGTAGTTTGAAAGGTCCTTTGCATGGTGGTGCGAATATCAAGGTTATTAATATGTTCCATCATCTGAAAGAACAAATCAAGGATTGGACAAATATAGATGAGATAGATACTTATCTGAAGAGAATGCTCAATAAGGAGGCTTATGATAAAACAGGATTGATTTATGGTATTGGTCATGCTGTATACACCATGAGTGATCCTCGTGCCGTAGAACTTAAAAGGTTGGCTGGAGAACTTGCGAAGGAGAAGGGTAGAGAAGAGGAATATAATTTCCTCACCTTATTGGAGCAAGAAGGCGTTAAGTGTCTGATGGCTCATCGCAAGACAGAAAAACCAGCATGTGCGAACTTAGATTTCTATAGTGGATTTATCTATGAGATGATTGGTCTGCCTCAAGAAATCTATACCCCGATATTTGCCATGGCACGTATTGTGGGATGGACAGCTCATAGAATAGAAGAATTGAATTTTGAAGGACGACGAATCATACGTCCTGCTTATAAGAATATACTCGATCCAGAGTCATATACTCCGATAGATGAGAGATAAAATCATGAAAAAATCCCAGTTCCGATGAGTGAATTGGGATTTTTTTTGTATATTTGCGAATCATACGAATAGAAAGATGACATCGTTATTTCTGTTTGGAATAACTTATAACTTTATGGATAGAAGATATTGATATGGCAGGAGAAGAACATCAGGGAATCGACTGGAAGGACCTTATTATAATAGGTGTCTCATTATTTGTAGCCAATGTGATAGAAAGTATATTGCATATTGAGAATAAGATTCTTGCATATGCAGCCTTTGCAGGTATCTCATTGGTTTTGATTTCTGTCTTTTATATGATAAAGTATCAGTTCTTTGATCGAGAGGAATAAAAGGTTACACATCCATCAGATCACTCATGATAGAATCGCTGATATATAAACCTTTACGTGTCAATGACAGATGATTGTCTTCAATCTTCATGAGATTACGATCAATTTTATCCTTTGCTTCATTCATGAGAAACTGATACAATTGTTCTCCAAAAGCATTTTTCATCGCCTTAAGATCTATACCTTCTCGCGTACGTAATGCCGTAGTTATCATATCATCGTAGCGAGTAGCCAGGTCGAGTTCTTCGACTGTACATGGTCTTTTTCCCTGTTGAATGTCGCCTATATATTTATGAATGTCAGCCACATTCCAAGAGCGTTGCTGGTTCAGATAAGAGTGTGCGGAGGCTCCGATCCCAATATAAGGTATAGCATGCCAGTAACTAGAGTTATGTCGTGAACGGAATCCTGGAAGTGCGAAGTTGCTGATTTCATAATGCTCATATCCAGCTTCTACAAGTCGGTCGATGAGTATATTGTACATAGACAGAGAAACTTCTTCGTTAATTTCGCATACCTTCTCCTGTTGGAGTAGACGATAAAGAGGTGTTCCCTCCTCATACATCAGGGAATACGAAGAAAGATGTTGAGGTCTCAAAGAAAGAGCCTGTTCAATATCCGTCTCCCATTCAGAAAGCGTTTCGTTGGGAAAACCAAACATCAAGTCTATTGATATATTATTGATGCCAGCCTTGCGTAAACAGTCCACAGCACTTTGTACCTCAGCAGCACAATGCCTGCGATTAAGGAACCTAAGACGGGTGTCATTAAAAGTTTGCGCCCCCATAGAAACTCTGTTCACACCAAGTTCCATCAATAGTTCAGCGAATTTCGGAGTGACATCATCAGGGTTAGCCTCAAGTGTGATTTCTGCATTCTTGTTAACTGTATATACCTCGTTGATAGTAGAGAAAATCTTTTTAAGATTTTGCTCGGATAGTTGGCTTGGAGTGCCACCGCCAAGATAGATGGTATCGATGTCGGAAGTCTCCCGCATCATCATCTCCTTACAGATAGCATCCACATATAGATCTTTCATACCAGAAAGAGTGGTACTGTAGAATCCACAGTAAATGCATCGTGAAGCGCAAAAAGGAATGTGTATATAAAGTCCTGCCATAAATGTAGATTTCGTGCAAAAGTACTAATATGTTTTAAAAGATTGACGTTTTTAGGGCAAAACTTTTGGAGATAATAGAATTTTTTACTATCTTGGACGGCAGAATGAGAAAAACCACTCATCCTTTTGACGAATTATTGTACAAACACTTTAAATCTATAACGTTATGAGAGTATATCAAACTAACGAAATTAAAAACATTGCGCTCATTGGCGCTTCGGGTAGCGGCAAGACCACGCTTGCCGAGAGTATGTTGTATGAAGCTGGTATTATCAAACGCCGTGGCTCTATAGAAGCGAAGAATACCGTAAGTGATTATTTCCCAGTTGAACTAGAATATGGCTATTCTGTATTCCCAACTGTTTTTCATGTAGAGTGGAATAAGAAGAAACTTAATGTTATCGATTGTCCTGGTTCTGATGATTTTGTCGGTGGTGCTATCACTTCCTTGAATGTAACGGATGAGGCTGTTATACTTATTAATGGGCAATATGGTCCGGAGGTAGGTACTCAGAATAATTTCAGATATACAGAAAAACTGAAGAAACCTGTGATATTCTTGGTGAATCAGTTAGATTCAGAGAAGTGTGATTTTGATAACATCATTTCTTCTATGAAGGATATCTATAGCGAAAAATGTGTGCAGATACAATACCCTATCGAAACTGGGCCTAACTTCCATAGTTTGATAGACGTCCTTTTGATGAAGAGATATACATGGAAGCCGGAGGGCGGAGAACCTATAATCGACGAAATCCCTGCCGAGGAGATGGATAAAGCCATGGACCTTCATAAAAAACTTGTTGAAGCTGCAGCAGAAAATGATGATGGCTTGATGGAGAAGTTCTTCGAGTCGGAAACTCTTACGGAGGACGAACTTCGCGAAGGTATCCGCAAGGGATTGGTGACTCGTTCTATTTTCCCAGTATTCTGTGTATGCGCAGGTAAAGATATGGGTGTTCGCAGATTGATGGAATTCTTAGGTAATGTAGTTCCTTTTGTTGACGAAATGCCTTGTGTTCATAATACCCGTGGCGAAGAAGTGAATCCTTCTTCAGATGGTCCTACAAGTATCTATTTCTTTAAGACTGGTGTGGAACCTCATATTGGAGAAGTAAGTTACTTTAAGGTTATGAGCGGAAGTGTGAAGACTGGTGATGATTTGACTAATGCGGATCGTGGTTCAAAGGAACGCTTGGGACAGATTTATGTATGTGCCGGTGCTAACCGCATCCCTGTGGATCAGTTGAATGCCGGTGATATCGGATGTACTGTTAAATTGAAGGATGTAAAGACAGGTAATACACTTAACGGCAAAGACTGTGAAAACAAGTTTGACTTTATAAAATATCCAAATTCAAAATATTCTCGTGCTATTCGTGCCAAGAATGCTCAGGATACCGAAAAACTGATGGCTGCTATACTGAAGATGCGCCAGGAAGACCCAACTTGGATTTTCGAAAACTCCATAGAGTTGCGCCAAACGATTATCCGAGGACAGGGAGAGTTCCATTTGCGTACTTTGAAGTGGCGTTTGGAGAATAATGAAAAACTGGCTGTAGAGTTTGGTGAACCTCGTATCCCATATCGTGAAACGATTACCAAGAAAGCAAAGGCGGAATATCGTCATAAGAAACAAAGTGGTGGTGCCGGACAGTTTGGTGAAGTTCATTTGATTGTAGAACCGTATGCAGAAGGTATGCCGGATCCTGTATCATACAACTTTAACGGACAAGAGTTTAAGGTAAGTATGAAAGGTAAAGAAGTGAAAGACCTTCCATGGGGTGGAAAATTAGTGTTTATCAATTCTGTTGTGGGAGGAGCCATCGACCAGCGTTTTATGCCAGCTATCCTTCAAGGTGTAATGGAATGTATGGAGAAAGGACCTTTGACAGGAAGTTATGCCCGCGATGTACGAGTTGTGGTATATGATGGTAAAATGCACCCTGTTGACAGTAATGAATTGTCGTTTAAGTTGGCAGCACGTCATGCTTTCAGTGATGCCTTCAAACAGGCAGGTCCAAAGATTTTGGAACCGATCTACGATCTCGAAGTATATGTGCCAGCCGACTTTATGGGAGATGTGATGAGTGACCTTCAAGGACGTCGCGCTCTGATTATGGGTATGGATACAGAGGCTGGATATCAGAAATTGCAGGCAAAGATTCCTCAAAAAGAACTTTCTAATTATAGTATCTCTTTGAGCTCCTTGACTGGTGGACGTGCCAGCTTTACTACCAAGTTTGCCAGTTATGAACTAGTGCCTAACGAAATTCAATCTACTTTGATTTCTGAACACGAAGCTGAAATGATAAAGGAACAAGAAGAATAAATTGTATATATGTAACTAAATTCTTGGATTTTGGTTAATTTCGTTAAAAACAAGCTAAAAGGTTAACACGAGAGTGTTAACCTTTTAATATTTATCTTATATTTGCCATCATGAAGAAGAAAACAATTTGGACAATCGCTATAATTATGGGGTTCTCTTTTTTGGCCTTATTATACCTGCAATTAAATTATATTCAGGAGATGGTCAATATGAAGAAGGAACAGTTTGATGAATCTGTGAATAGAGCCCTATATCAAGCTTCTCGAAATCTGGAGTTGAATGAGACTCTCCGATACTTGGAGAAGGATGTCAACGAGACAGAGCGTAGAGCCATGAAGAAAGATTCCGTGGGTACTCGTTCCGGTAAACCAAATGATGGTACTCTGCAACATTCTCACCAATACTCGGTGATGGGAAAGGATGGTACTGTGTATTCTTCATTTGAGTTGAAGACTATAGCCATAAAACCTTCTCAAACTCCGAAGGCGATGATCTTGCGTAGTGATAAGAATACATTGAATGAGGCTCAGAAGTCGCTTTCTGAGATTGTCAAGAATAGATATGTTTATCAGAAAGCTCTTCTCGATGAGGTGGTTATCAATATGTTGTATTCGGCTTCTGATAAACCTTTGAAGGAGAGAATCAACTTTAAACTTCTCGATAATGACCTGAATGCGGAACTGCAGAATAATGGTATCAAGATACCTTATCATTTTACTGTATGTACACAGGATGGTCGCGAGGTTTATCGTTGCTCTGATTATTCGGATGAAGGTGAGGAATATACCTATTCTCAGATCTTGTTCCGCAATGACCCACAGTCCAAGATGGGAGTGGTGAAGATTCATTTCCCGGATATGAATAGTTATATCTTCGATTCGGTAAGGTTTATGATTCCGAGTGTTATCTTTACGTTGGTACTGTTGATTACCTTTGTTTTTACAATTGTGATTATATTCCGACAGAAGAGATATTCAGAGATAAAGAATGACTTCATCAACAATATGACACATGAGCTGAAGACACCTATTGCTAGTATTTCTTTGGCAGCACAGATGCTCAACGATACATCTGTTACCAAAAGTGAGAGTATGATGAAGCATCTTGGAGGTGTCATCAACGATGAGAGTAAGAGGCTGAGATTCCTCGTAGAGAAAGTATTGCAGATGAGTATGTATGATCGCAAGAAGGCTGTGCTGAAGAAGAGAAAGATAGACCTTAATGAAATGGTCGAAAATATCGGTAACTCTTTCACATTGCGAGTAGAACATACTGGTGGAAAGGTATATACGCAAATTGAGGCTGTAGAATCTACGATATATGTAGACGAAATGCACTTCCAGAATGTAATCTTCAACTTGTTGGACAATGCTGTGAAATATCGTAAACCAGAAGAACCTTTGAATGTATATCTCAGAACTTGGAATGATGGAGATAGAGTATGCATCTCAGTTCGTGATACTGGTCTTGGAATCAAAAAGGAAAATCTAAAGAAGATCTTTGAAAAATTCTATCGCGTGCACACGGGTAATGTACACGACGTGAAAGGATTCGGACTCGGATTGGCCTATGTCAAGAAGATGGTAGACCTGCATGAAGGTGATATAAAGGTTGATAGCCAATATGGAAAGGGTACAACCTTTACTATAAGATTACCATATATTAATGAAGATAGATAAGAATAATATATAAACTAAAAATAGAAGCTATGGACGATAAACTAAAAATTCTTCTTTGTGAAGATGATGAGAATTTAGGAATGTTACTCCGTGAGTATTTACAGGCAAAGGAATATTCTGCAACTCTTTGCCCTGATGGAGAAATCGGATATAAGGAATTCTTGAAAGATAAATATGATATTTGTGTGCTTGATGTTATGATGCCTAAGAAGGACGGCTTTACTTTAGCACAGGAAATTCGTCAGGCTAATGCTGAAATGCCTATTATCTTCCTTACTGCTAAGACTCTGAAGGAGGATATCTTGGAGGGTTTCAAAATCGGTGCAGATGATTATATTACCAAACCTTTCTCTATGGAAGAACTTGTGTTCCGTATAGAGGCTATCCTACGTCGAGTACGTGGAAAGAAGAGCAAGGAATCTACATTATATCATATCGGTCGCTTCTCTTTTGATACTCAAAAGCAGTTGCTTACTTTGGATAATGATCCTGATAAGCAGACCAAACTGACGACCAAGGAAAATGAGTTGCTGGCTTTGCTTTGCGCTCATGCTAATGAGATCCTTCAGCGTGATTTCGCTTTGAAGACAATTTGGATTGATGATAACTATTTTAATGCTCGTTCTATGGATGTTTATATTACGAAGTTGCGTAAACATCTTAAGGCTGACGATCAGATCGAAATCATCAATATCCATGGTAAAGGATATAAGCTAATTGTCCCAGAAGAGGAATAATTATAGTATTAGAGAATCGAATATGTCTTTTAATATTCTCCCATAGAAGGGTGTTCTTCTATGGGAGTCTTTTTGTTATGTGATACGCAGTTAACTTCATCGCCTCACGCAGTTAACTGCGTAGCCTCATGTAGTTAACTGCGTAGCCTTACGTAGTTAACTTCGTAAATGAAGCTATTTACCTTCTTTTCTTTGTGCGAAAACGTAGTCAATAATTCCTAGAATCGTAAAGAGTTCACCTATATATAATATAAGGTTAGATCTTGTCCCTGCAATGAAAGCAAAAGCCAAGATGATTACCCCCAATACGACAAATGTAATACTACTGGTGATAGAAATACATTTTTGAATGACCTTTTTATTGTTTTTATATTGCTCAATTCTTTTCATAATCCTATAGAGTTTCATTCCATGATAGAGCAAAAGTACGAAAAATATTTGGTTAATTCGAAAAAAAGTTGTATTTTTGCAGCGCATTTGTTGAAAAAGTGCGTAAGTGCTTGAAAATCAGGTGCATTGTTAAATTATTAATTTTTATATAATTAAAGTAGTATGAATCAATACGAAACCGTTTTCATTTTGACTCCCGTTTTGTCTGATGAACAGATGAAGGAAACGGTCGCTAAGTTCAAGAATCTGCTCACAGATAATGGTGCTGAGATTTTGAATGAAGAGGCTTGGGGTTTGAAGAAGATGGCTTACGCTATCGAGAAGAAATCTACAGGCTTCTACTGCCTGTTAGAGTTCAAGGGCGAGCCATCAATCATTAACACTCTCGAGACCGGCTTCCGCCGTGATGAGAAAGTTATTCGTTACATGACTGTACGTCTTGACAAGTATGCAGCAGCATACGCAGAAAAGCGTCGTAACAAATTAGGTAAAAAGGAGGCTTAATTATGGCAGATCAGAAAAAATCAGAAATCCGTTATTTGACCGCTCCTTCTATTGATACAAAGAAGAAGAAGTATTGCCGTTTCAAGAAGAGTGGTATTAAGTATATCGATTATAAGGATCCTGAGTTCCTTAAGAAGTTCTTGAATGAGCAGGGCAAGATCCTTCCACGTCGTATCACAGGTACATCTTTGAAGTATCAGCGTCGCGTCGCACAGGCTGTAAAGCGTGCTCGCCAGATTGCACTGCTTCCTTACGTAGCCGATTTGATGAAGTAATTTAGGAGGGAAACAGAATGGAAATTATACTTAAAGAAGATATTATCGGACTTGGATACAAGAACGATATCGTTAATGTAAAGAACGGCTATGGCCGTAACTATTTAATCCCAACAGGTAAGGCTGTTATCGCTTCTGTTTCTGCTAAGAAGCAACTCGCAGAAGATATGAAGCAGCAGGCTGCTAAGTTGGCTGCTCTTAAGGCTGAGGCTGAGAAGAAGGGTGAAGCTTTGAAGGATGTTGCTGTTGAGCTTACTGCTAAGGTAGCTGCTACAGGTGTTCTTTATGGTTCTATCACTGCAGCTATGGTAGCTGAGGAACTTGCTAAGAAGGGCTTCGAAATCGATCGTAAGATTGTCACAATGAAGGACATCAAGAAGGTTGGTGAGTATGAGGCTACTGTACACTTCCACAAGGAGGTAGAGGTTAAGATCCCTGTTAAGGTATTAGCTGAAAACGCTCCTGTTGAGGCTCCTAAGGCTGAAGAAGCTGCTCCTGCAGAGGCTAAGGCTGAGGAAGAGGAAGCTCCAGCTGCAGAGTAATTACAAGCGCATATTATTGCACTGTAAAGCAAATCTATATAAAATCCCTTTTACCAATATGGTAATTGGGATTTTTTTTGTATCTTTGCGTTCGTAAATCATTAATATTTAAAGATTAGATAAGATGAAAGCATTTGTTTTCCCTGGACAGGGTTCTCAATTCGTAGGTATGGGTAAAGACCTTTACGATAACAATACAACAGCTAAAGAACTTTTTGATAAGGCTGATGAAATTCTCGGCTTTAAGATTACCGATATTATGTTCTCTGGTACTGATGAGCAGTTGAAAGAAACTAAGGTCACTCAACCTGCAGTTTTCCTTCATAGCGTAATCTCTGCTCTTTGCCTTGGTGATGAGTTTAACCCTTCAATGGTTGCAGGTCACTCTCTTGGTGAATTTTCTGCTTTGGTTGCCTCTGGTGCTCTTAGCTTCGAGGATGGCTTGAAGCTTGTTGCTGCTCGTGCAAATGCTATGCAGAAGGCTTGTGAGGCTAATCCTGGTACTATGGCTGCTATTATTGGACTTCCTGACGAAAAGGTAGAGGAGGTTTGTAATGAGGTTTCTTCAGAAGGTAACATCGTTGTTGCTGCTAATTACAACTGCCCTGGTCAGCTTGTAATCTCTGGTAATTCTGATGCTATCAATAAGGCCTGTGAGGCTTTGAAGGCTGCTGGTGCTAAACGTGCTTTGCCTTTGAAGGTTGGTGGCGCTTTCCACTCTCCATTGATGCAGCCTGCAAAGGACGAACTTCAGGCAGCTATTGAAAAGACTACTTTCAATGCTCCTAAGTGCCCTGTATATCAGAATGTTGACGCTAAGGCTCATACTGATGCTGCTGAGATCAAGGCTAATTTGATAGCTCAGCTTACAAGTTCTGTTCGTTGGACTGCTAGTGTACAGAATATGATTGCTGCTGGTGCTGACGAATTTGTAGAGTGTGGCCCAGGTAAGGCTTTGCGCGGTATGATCGGTCGTATCGATAAGACCGTAAACGCACATGGTATTGATGAATAATAAAATTATTATATATCAAGTACTTCCGAGACTTTTCGGCAATCGTGTTACGACTCGTAAGAGGTTCGGTGCGATTGCCGAAAATGGTTGTGGGAAGTTTTCTAATTTTGATGAACATACTCTAAGAGGTATCCATGATATGGGCTTTAGTCATATTTGGTATACGGGTGTGATTCGTCATGCAACACAGACCGACTATTCTTTGTATGGTATTCCTTCACAACATGCCGAAATTGTAAAGGGAAAGGCTGGTTCTCCATATGCTATAACGGATTATTATGATGTAGATCCGGATTTAGCCTTATGTGTGGAGCACCGTATGGAAGAATGGCTTTCGTTGATAGAACGTACTCATCGTGAGGGTATGAAAGTGATTATCGATTTTGTTCCTAATCATGTGGCCCGTGAGTATCATTCTATTTGTAAACCTAAGGGTGTGAGAGACTTAGGTGAGGATGACAATCCTAATATGAATTTCTCAACAGACAATAATTTCTATTATTGTTGGGGGATGCCTTTGGATCTCTCGGACGTTGATGTAGATAATGTGAGTTATCATGAGTCACCTGCTAAGGCGACGGGTAATGATAGATTTACAAATCGTCCGGGACGGAATGATTGGTATGAGACAGTAAAACTCAATTATGGCATAGACTATTGTGACGCCGGGGGTAGAAGTTATCATTTTGATCCAATTCCTGATACATGGAAGAAGATGACTGATATTCTTTTATTCTGGGCAGAAAAAGGTGTCGATGGATTCCGGTGCGATATGGCAGAAATGGTGCCGTCGGCTTTTTGGGATTATGCCACAAAAAAAGTAAGAAAAGAATATCCTCACATCATCTTTATTGGTGAAGTTTATGATGCGAATCAATATCGTACATATGTGTCTTCGGGTTTTGATTATTTGTATGACAAAGTGGGCATGTATGATTGTGTGAAGGATGTGATTCGTGGAGAGCGCCCTGCGTCAAGTATCACAAATGAATGGCAATCGACGGATGATATCCGTGACCATATGCTTTATTTCCTAGAGAATCATGATGAACTACGTATCGCAAGTAAATTCTTTGCAGGTGATGGAGAAAAGGCTATTCCTGGAGTTTTAGTGAGTGCCCTTTTACGTGGTAATCCATTCATGATTTATAGTGGACAGGAGTTTGGGGAACGTGGCATGGATGAAGAAGGATTCAGTGGGTGTGATGGCCGTACTACAATCTTTGATTATTGGTCTCCGAGAACATTAACTAAGGCCTATAGTGATGATTGTGATATGTCAGAGAAGGAAAGACTTTTAAATTTTGCATATCATAAGATCTTGCATATTGCAACAACAGAAAAGGCAATAGGGCAGGGTGAGTGTTTTGATTTAATGTATGTCAACCCTTTAACGGAAAATTTTAATCCTCGTTATCATTTTGCTTTCCTTAGAAAGAAGAATGATGAAGTTCTGCTTATCGTCTCTAATTTTAGTGGTAATCCCGCTGATGTGAAAGTGATGATTCCAGGTCATGCTTTTGATTATTTGGATATTCCAGAGAAGTCGGTGAAGGCCGTTGATCTACTTACAGAAGAGAGCGTATTGGTAGATCTAAAAAGAGATGGTTTCTTTCCAATGCACTTAGAACCATATAGTGGACGTGTCTATAAATTCAGAACGAAAGATGGCAAGTAATAATTTTGTACTGAACGAGCATCATAAAGAAGAGTTTCCTCCAGCTCATACCGCAGAGCATTTACTGAATCAATTGATGATTCGTATGTTTGGTTGTGAGCGTAGTCGTAATGCGCATATAGAGCGTAAGAAAAGTAAAATAAGTTATATCATAGATCACAAGCCTTCTCGGCAAGAAGAAAAGCAGATAGAGGTAGAGATGAACAGGTTGATAGATGCTGATATGGAGGTGAAATATGAGTTTGTTGATCGTGATCATGTGCCTTCTGATATTAGTTTAGATCGCTTACCTGATGATGCCAGTGAGGTGCTTCGGATTGTTAGAATAGGTGATTATGATGCTTGTCCGTGCATTGGAAAACATGTGCGCTCAACTTCCCAGATTGGAAAATTTGAACTCCTTGGCACAAATTGGGATGAGCATGAACATAGTTTTAGAATTCGATTTAAAGTGATTCCTTAGTTTTAGGAAGATATATAATGAAAAACTGTATTAGCGTAAAAAGCTAATACAGTTTTTTTCATTTTGTTTCCTGTTCTTCTTTCATGTCCATAAACTCACCTTTTGAATCATAGAATTCATATTGAAGGAAAGCTAGTTTTTGTGAAGGAATGATGTGTACACCAAATCCATATTTCACTTGCCATTTTCTCTTTAAGGATACTACTCCTTGATTAATAAAGGCAGCGACATAAGGATGAACATGGAGACTGAATTTCTTGACGCCAATCTTATTGACAAGTCGGTCAATCTTTCGCTCTAACTGATCTGTAAATAATATACTGGACTTGATCTTTCCAGAACCATTACAGGTAGGACAAACTTCTTCTACGTTTACGTCCATGGCGGGACGGACACGTTGTCGAGTAATTTGCATGAGTCCAAACTTACTCAAAGGAAGAATGTTGTGTTTTGCTCTATCCTTTTGCATGTTCTTGCACATGCGCTCATAAAGTAACTGGCGATCTTCGGCAAGATTCATATCGATGAAATCAACAACAATGATTCCTCCCATGTCTCGTAGACGTAATTGTCTTGCTAACTCATCAGCAGCACCTAAGTTTACATCAAGTGCGTTTGCCTCTTGTCCTTTCTCGCGAGTACGGTTTCCACTATTTACATCAACTACATGTAAAGCCTCTGTATGTTCGATGATTAGGTAAGCACCATGCTGGTAGTTTACTGTTTTACCGAAGCTGGATTTGATTTGCTTTGTGACATTGTAGTTGTCGAAAATAGGTACCTTACCAGTATACATCTTCACTATGCCCGCCTTTTCAGGGGCTATTAGAGAAACATAGTGTTTAACCTCCTGTAGAACATCTTCGTCATTGACAAAGATATTTTCGTAAGAAGGGTTAAATAGGTCTCGCAATAAGGCAACAACTCTGCTCGTCTCTTCAAAAATCAGTTGTGGGCGTTGTTGTGTCTTCTGTACTGTGGTAATAGCTTTTTGCCATCGTTCGGTGAGGATTTTCATCTCGTTCTCTAGCTCGCCGATACGTTGACCTTCAGCAACAGTTCTTACGATAATACCACAGTTTTTAGGCTTGATATTTCTTATTAACTGTTTCAGGCGTGCCCTTTCTTCACCACTTTTAATTTTAGAAGATACAGAAACTTTATCCCCAAATGGGATAAGAACCAAGTATCGTCCTGCAAAGGATAATTCTCCTGTGAGGCGCGGTCCCTTGGTAGAAATCGGTTCTTTTACAATTTGCACCATTACTTCTTGACCGACTTTCAGCACATTAGATATGCTGCCTTCTTTGTCGAGATCAGCTTGGCGCGATGCTTTTGAGAAAGGATAAAGTTTTTTGCGATCACTCTGTACCTGTTTAAGATACTTTTGATACGAATTAAATTGACTTCCTAAGTCGAGATAGTGTAGAAAAGCGTCGCGTTCATAACCTAAATCCACGAAGCATGCATTAAGTCCTGGCATCAGTTTCTTAACTTTTGCGACGTAAATGTTGCCCACAGAGAAAGATGCTTGTCTTGGCTCATTTTGGTATTCCACCAAGCGTTTGTCCTCGAGCAAAGCTATTGAGATATCCTTCTTTTGAGCATCGATAATTAGTTCGCTAGTCATTTCTTACCGTCCTTTTTTAGAATGTAAATTTTAATTAAAAGGGGCATGTCAGCGAATCCAAGATTGGTTGACACACCCCGCAGTCTTAGAATAGACTGGAAACAAGTAAAAGATTACTTGCTCTTATGTCTGTTCTTGCGTAATCTTTTTTTACGCTTGTGAGTAGCCATCTTGTGGCCCTTCTTTTTCTTTCCGTTTGGCATGATTTTAAAATTTTAAAATATTATTGTTTTAATTCGTTAGTCTTCTTTCATCTCATCGATCAAACTCTTTGCCGGTTTAAAGCTTGGCAAATCGTGAGCGGCAATGGTGATAGTCGTATTCTTGGAAATATTTCTAGCTGTCTTTGCTGCTCTATGC
This sequence comes from uncultured Prevotellaceae bacterium, assembly GCA_902775075.1. Next base: position 18,428 of record CACYKX010000005.1, read on the forward strand.
TTAATGATGAAACTTCCAAAACCACGCAGGTAGATATTCTCCTTCTTAATCAAGTTACTCTTTACACTATCCATGAATGCTTCTACGACAGCGGTAACTTCTTTCTTTGACATTCCGGTAGCTGCTGATACTTCAGCTATAATATCTGCTTTCGTCATTTTTCCTCTTTTTGTATATTTTATCTTGATTCGGTTTGCAAAGATACAAGTTTTTATTGAGAAAAGAAAATGTTACTGGATTTTTTTTGATTATTTTTTGTTCTAACTATCTGAAAATCTTGAATTTATATATAATAAGGTGATTTTATCTGTCTTTCTTTGTGTCTTTTCTTAAAATTTTATCCGTATTCGAAAACGAATTTCGACTATTTTTATTACCTTTGCAACATAAATAACTTTTGAGATGAAACAAACTAAGATTGTTGCTTCGATCAGCGACCGCCGCTGTGATCAGGATTTTATCCGTAAATTGTTTTTTGCTGGTATGAATGTCGTTCGTATGAATACGGCTCATGCTACAGAAGAGGGTATTAGAACAATTGTAAAAAACGTTAGAGCTGTGTCTTCTCATATTGGTATTATGATTGATACCAAGGGACCGGAAGTACGCACCACTAATGTTGCTGAACCTATACATTATAAAATAGGTGATATAGTTAAAATCTTTGGTCGCCCAGAGATGGATACTTCTCATGACATCATTAATGTGAATTATCCGAATTTCTGTAGTGATGTTAAAGTTGGTGATGATATCCTTTTTGATGATGGTGAACTTGGTATGAAGGTCATTGAGAATAATGGTCCTATGATCGTTGCTCAAGTCCTGAACGAGGGTGTCTTAGGTGCTCATAAGAGTGTTAATGTCCCTGGGGAGCACATATATCTTCCTGCTCTTACAGAAAAGGATAAAAGAAATATCTTGTTGGCTATTGAACTTGATATCGATTTCATAGCTCATTCGTTTGTTCGTTCTGCTGCTGATATCAAGGAAGTTCAGGATATTTTGGATGCTCATCATAGTGATATCAAGATCATCTCTAAGATTGAAAACCAGGAGGGAGTTGATAATATCGATGAGATTATTGATGCTTCATATGGTATTATGGTCGCTCGTGGAGATCTTGGTATTGAAGTTCCTATCGAGAATATTCCTGGTATCCAGCGCCGTATTATACGTAAGTGTATTCTTAAGAAGCGTCCTGTAATTGTTGCTACTCAGATGCTTCATACGATGATAAATAATCCAAGACCAACTCGTGCTGAGGTTACGGATATTGCTAATGCAATCTTCTATCGTACGGATGCTTTGATGCTTTCTGGAGAGACCGCTAGTGGTAAATATCCACTTGAGGCTGTACAGACAATGGCTCGTATTGCTGAGCAGGCAGAAAAAGATAAATTGCCTGAAAATGATTTCGATCCAACAGTTGGTCATGAGTGTACGCAAAGAGAGTTCTTGGCACAAGCTGCTATAAATGCTACACGTCGCTTGGGCGTTGCAGGTATTATCACGGATAGTGAGACAGGACAGACTGCACGTGATTTGGCCAGCTTCCGTGGCCCGATGCCTGTACTTGCAATTTGCTATAATGAGAAAACACAGCGTTGGCTGAATCTTTCTTATGGTGTAATTCCTATTTATCAGAAAGAACAAATTTCAAGTCAGGATATGTTCTTCGCTGCAGTTCGTATGTTGCGCCAGAAGGGATATCTGAAAGATGAAGATAAGATTGCTTATCTGAGTGGTAGCTTTGGTGAAGGTGGTGGTACCACTTTCGTGGAAATCAATAAGGTGGAAAAAGTCTTCGACAGAAGCTATCAGTTTAATTTGCCTGGTAACAATCGACAGAAATAAATATAAAAAGGTGGATTAAAAGAATAACCCCGAAAGTTGATCATACAACTTTCGGGGTTTATGTTTGAAAATCCAATGTAATGTATTACTTTTGAACAGGGATTTTCTTTACTCGGCGTTCGTGACGACCACCTTCGAAAGAGGCAGTAAAGAATTCGTCCATGATAGCTTCTGCTGTCTTATTGTCTATGAATCGTCCTGGAAGAACTAATACATTGGCATCATTATGTTGACGAATGAGTTGAGCAACATCTTTGTTCCATACTAAACCTGCTCTTACACCCTGATGTTTATTGAGAGAGATGGCCATGCCTTCTCCACTTCCACAAATACCGATACCAGGATATACCTCACCGCTCTCGATAGCCTCTGCTAATGGATGAGCAAAGTCTGGATAGTCGACACTCTCATCACTATACGTACCAAAGTCCTTTACAGCATATCCTTTTTTCTCAAGATATTCTAGAACGAACTGTTTTAATGGGAAACCTGCGTGATCGCAAGCAACACCGACTGTCTTTACTTCCATAGTCATATATATTTAAAAGTTATACAGGGAAGAGTTGATCTCTTCCCTGTTTATAATAGTGCTAATATTTACTTAGCAAGGAATTCTTTTACCTGCTTGTATACATTCTCACCAGTGTAACCTAGTTTTTCATCGAGAACTTTGTAAGGAGCAGAGAAACCAAAACTTGGCATACCATAGATCTTACTGTTAGGACCGATACCAACAAGTCCTTCAAGGGTAACAGGAAGACCAGCTGTCATACCGAATTTCTTAACGTTGTAAGGAAGAACGCTCTCTTGATATTCAGCACTCTGAGAACGGAAAAGACCCTCAGAAGGTGCACTTACAACGCGAACTTTGATACCATCTTTGCGCAAAGCCTCGCATCCAGCCTCAAGAGTAGAAACCTCAGAACCACTGGCTACCAAGATTACATCAGGATTTTCATCAGAACCAGCAACAATGTAAGCACCCTTTGCAGCCTGCTCGTAATCGTTTCCTGCTGGTAATTTAGCAATGCCCTGACGAGACAAAATCAAAGCTGTTGGAGTATCAGTGTTCTCCATAGCAAGTTTCCAACATGTTGTTGTTTCGTCTGCATCTGCAGGACGGAATACACGAACACTGTCTTTGCCTGCGTGGTTCTTTAATTTCTCCATCAAGCGAATCTGTGCTTCCTGCTCTACTGGTTCGTGAGTTGGTCCATCTTCACCTACTCTAAATGCGTCATGAGTCCAGATGAACTTAACAGGAACCTGCATGAGGGCAGCAATACGAACAGCAGGCTTCATGTAATCAGAGAATACGAAGAAGGTACCCATAGCAGCAATGACACCACCGTGAAGCATCATACCGATACACATATCTGCCATTGTTAACTCTGCAACACCAGCTTGGAAGAAAGCACCGCTGAAGTCGCCACGTACCATTGATTTAGTCTGCTTCAAGAAACCGTCAGTCTTATCTGAGTTAGAAAGGTCGGCAGAAGCACAAATCATATTTGGAACTTGCTTTGCGAGTTCTGATAAACATGCTGCTGATGCTGCACGTGTGGCAGAACCTTCTTTCTGCTGAACTTTACTCCAGTCAACCTTTGGAGCTTTACCACTGAACCATACATCCATCTGGGCAGCCTTTTCTGCATTAGCCTTGCGCCATTCTGCTTCAGCTTTCTTACGTTCTGCGACGATTTTCTTTAATTCCTCTTTGCGATTAGCATAGAGCTCCTTAACATCATCGAAGATAACGAATGGATTAGTAGGGTCACCACCAAGGTTCTTAATAGTATTGTTGTATGCCTCACCGCCAAGAGGAGCACCGTGAGTTTTCAAGTTATGCTCATAGCTAGAACCATCTTCTTTCAAAGCACCTTTACCCATTACAGTCTTACCAATGATAAGGGTAGGGCGCTCCTGCTCTTTCTGAGCGGTAGTTAAAGCTTCGCGAATCTGCTCAACGTCATTACCGTTGATCTTCAATACGTTCCAACCCCATGCTTCATATTTCTTCTCTGTATCCTCGGTCATGACAACACCACATTCTGTAGAAAGTTGGATGTCATTAGAATCATAGAACATGATGAGGTTGTTCAATCCTAAGTTTCCGGCAATACGACCAACACCCTGAGAAATTTCTTCTTCTACAGCACCATCACTGATGTATGCATAGATCTTATGTTGCATCATTGTTGAACCGAGACGTGCCTCCAAGAATTTCTCTGCAACAGCGGCACCTGCTGCAATAGCATGACCCTGACCAAGAGGACCTGATGAGTTCTCTATACCACGGTTTACATCGAGCTCTGGATGTCCTGGAGTTACAGAACCCCACTGACGGAATTGCTGAAGATCCTCGAGTGAGAAATAACCGCGAAGAGCTAAACCAGCATAGAGCATCGGACTCATATGACCTGGGTCCAAGAAGAAACGGTCACGACCTGTCCATGTTGGATCCTCTGGATCGTATACTAAGAATTCAGAGAAAAGAACATTGATAAAATCGGCACCGCCCATAGCACCACCTGGGTGGCCTGAATTAGCTTTTTCTACCATAGAAGCAGCAAGTATTCTAATATTATCTGCTGCGTGGTTCATTACTTTAATATCGTTCATCTTTAGTTATTATTGATTTACAAATATACTATTTTAAATTTAAAACAACGATTGATTTGGCAGGAATCTTAACTTCAACCTTGTTTTTCTTGATCTTTGCGCCTTTGAAGTTTTCTTCCTTTACCGTTTCTGGATGTTTGAAATCGTTGTAGCCTTTAATATCCTTAGAGGTAAGAATACTACCAGAAACTGTGTTCTTGTTTGCACCATCAATGTTTATTTCCAACTTTTGAGCTTTATCAAGACTTGGGTTAGCTATAGAGATGATGATGGATCCGTCTTTCTGTTTTGCAGCTGAGGTAGATACTGCAGGAATCATACGATCCTTACCATTATTAAAATGGTCACCTTTGGTTACCATAGAATCGCATTTGACATCCATAGGGAGATATGTTGCGTCCTGGAAACCTTTATACATCTTGAATACATAATATGTAGGTGTAAGAACCATATGTCCCTTATCCTTGGTATCTGTAAGGATCATAGACTGAAGCACGTTTACAACCTGTGCGATGTTGGCCATACGAATACGGTCGGTGTGGCGCTGGAAGATATTCAAAGTCATTGCTGCCACCATCGCATCACGCATGGTGTTCTGTTGATACAAATGACCTTTTATGGTTCCAGGTTCTTCGTCCCACCAAGTACCCCATTCATCAACGAGAAGACCGATTTTCTTCTTAGGGTCTTTAGCATCCATGATGTCACTATGCTTCTTGATGATGTCTTCTATTTCCAGACATTTTCCGATAGTCCAATAATATTCGTTATTGTCAAAGACGGTTGCAGAACCTTTACTTCCATCCCAGCCTTTTACTGTATAGTAATGTAAAGATAATCCGTTCATACGATCGCCGACATTGTTCATTAGAACTTTTGTCCAGTTGTAATCGTAATCACTGGCTCCTGAGGCAATCTTGTATAATTGGTGATTATCGTAGTTTCTGCAGTAAGTAGAATAGCGTCGATATAAATCTCCGTAATATTCAGGACGCATACTTCCTCCGCATCCCCAACTCTCGTTGCCGACACCTAGAAATTTAACGTTCCATGATTTTTCACGTCCATTTTTACGACGCAATTTTGCCATTGGGGTGTCACCATCACTTGTCATATACTCCACCCATTTGGCAAGTTCTTCTACAGAACCACTTCCTACGTTACCACTGATGTAAGGCTCTGCTCCAAGGATTTCACATAAGTTCAAGAATTCATGAGTACCGAAAGAATTGTCCTCAATGGTTCCTCCCCAGTTGTTGTTCTGCATCTTAGGTCGTTGATCACGTGGCCCAATACCATCCATCCAATGATATTCATCGGCTAAGCAACCTCCTGGCCATCTTAATACAGGGACCTTTAAGTCTTTTAGAGCCTGAAGTACGTCATTTCTATAACCATTGGTGTTTGGTATCTTAGATTCTGGACCTACCCATAGACCTCCGTATATGCAGGAACCAAGGTGTTCTGCAAACTGTCCATAAATCTCTTTATAAATTTTGTTGGTGCCTTTGTTCGCATGGATTGTGACAGTGGCATCTTGAGCACTTACAGATAGTGCAGTTGCAATCGATAGAATTGCAGTGGATACGATTCTTTTTTTCATGTGTGATATTATTTTATTATAATACGAATAGGTGGGGAGATTACCCCCATCTTTTTCGTATCAAGGTTAGTTTACGATTCCTTTTTGTATTTTACAGCTGCGGCTTCAATTCCTAAACCTGTTTTGTAGTTTTCTATATATTTATTGAAGCCTTCGACATCTGCAGGAGTTGGAGCAATCTCTACACCTGTGTTACCTGCAAATACGTTTTTGTCAAGGAAGTTGGCCAAATTGTCTTTTTGATTATTATTTACGAGATAGGAAGCCAATAGTGCGATACCCCATGCACCGCCTTCTCCTGCTGTCTCCATGACAGAAATAGGAGAGTTGAGTGCTGCGGCAAGAATACGCTGTCCTACGCCTTTGGTTTTGAAGAGTCCACCATGTCCAGTTATACGATCTACATTCACATTTTCTTCCTTGAACAAGATATCATTACCAATCTTCAGAACACCTACTGAAGCATATAGATTGGCACGCATGAAGTTGGCAAGGTTGAAATTATCGTTAGCAGAGCGGACAAAGAGAGGACGACCTTCGTCTAGTCCTGTTACTGGTTCGCCAGAGAAGTAGTTGTAGGCGATAAGTCCACCGCAGTCGGCATCACCTTCTAAGGCATGGTTGTAGAGTTTCCCGAATACTTCATTCATGTCAACAGGCACACCTAATAGTTTTTGATATTCCTTAAAGATGTTGACCCATGCATTTAAGTCAGATGTACAGTTGTTACAGTGAACCATAGCGACAGGACTACCGTCAGGGGTCGTAACCATGTCGATCATCTGATATGGTTTTGACAGTTTTTTCTCGAGTACTATCATAGAGAATGAAGAAGTACCTGCAGAAACGTTTCCTGTACGCTGTTTTACAGCATTAGTAGCTACCATTCCTGTTCCAGCATCTCCCTCAGGAGGACATACTGGTGCTCCTGCTTTCAGATGTCCAGAAACATCCAACTTCTTAGCGCCTTCTTCGGTCAGTCTACCTGCATCTTCTCCTGCAAGCAGTACCTTAGGAAGTATATCAAGCAGAGTCCAGCTATATCCCTTTGGCGCAATGAGTTGGTTAAACTTGTTAACCATCTCTTGATCGTAGTCCATAGTTTTGGAGTCTATAGGAAGCATACCAGAAGCGTCTCCAATACCTAAAACTTTTTCGCCAGTAATCTGCCAATGGATATATCCAGCTAGAGTAGTCAGATATTTGATAGAGTTTACATGCTCCTCGTTATCGAGAATACATTGATAAAGATGAGAAATACTCCAGCGCAAAGGAATATTAAAGTTGAACAACTTAGAAAGTTCTGTAGCTGCTTCTCCCGTATTGGTATTTCTCCAGGTACGGAAAGGTGTAAGAATCTCTTCTTTTTCGTTAAAGGCCATATAACCATGCATCATGGCACTGATGCCGATAGCTGCAAGGTTCTCGATTTCTGTATCATATTCTTTCTTTACGTTATTGCGCAAATCAGAATAACAATCTTGTAATCCCTCCCAGATGGCTTCAATACTATAAGTCCAAAGGCCATTGACGAGTTTGTTCTCCCATTCATGGCTACCTTGTGCGATAGGCTTGTTTTCTGAATCAATCAATACAGCTTTGATACGTGTAGAGCCAAATTCGATACCGAGGATGGCTTTACCGTTTTGTATGGTTTCTTTTGCGTTCATGATTTTACTTTAATAGATATGTTTAGGATTATGGATTAGCGTAAAGCTTTATTCAACATGTAATACACTTCGTTGAATTTGAGTTCCTTTCGGAATTCTTCATAATCAGTGTCTTTGTTGATGATGCATGCCTCGATATCTGCAATTTCTGCAAAGTCGCGCCAGTATTCATCGGTTAGTCCAAAGCTGAAGCAAGAGTGATGGGTACCACCTGCATTGATCCAGCAGCCTACACCTACTTCGAAGGTCGGTTCTGGAACCCAAAGGGCTGATGCTACAGGTAATTTAGGTAAAGGCTTAGACTTGATGAGGTTTACATCGTTCGCAATGAGTCGAAAACGGTTACCCATATCAACGATAGTTGCGGTTACGCCATGACCTTGTTTGCTTGTGAATACCAAGCGGGCGGTTTGACTCTTACGATATCCAATGCCAAGGAAGTGAACTTCAAGACGAGGTTTTTCCTCTGCGATGTCTGGATTGATTTCGAGCATATGGGCTTCAAGAATAGATGTGTTCTCGCCATCAAAGTTTAGGGTGTAATCTTCAAGGAATGAAGTTCCACCATTTTCGATTCCCTGACTCATGAACCAAGTAGTACGATAGAGGGCGGCAGACTTCCAGTCTCCTTCAGCACCGAATCCGATACCTTCGTGCATTAATCGCTGTGAAGCTAAACCTGGGATTTGGTCAAAACCGTGTCCAGTCTCTTCAACATTTACATCACCTAAGTCGTCAAAATTAGTTGTAAATCCTTTAGCTCCGTATGCTTTCAGAACGGCACGAAGTGTAAGCTCTGCCTTTGCAGAATTCCAAATTTTCTTATACTCTTCTGTGTTCTTTTCTTCAAGTTTCGCATCATGAGCATATTCCTCAAAGTAAACCTTTACGAGATCATCGACATCAGAATCCTTGATTTTATCAAAGTATGAAAGAACTTCAGAGAAAGGACAGTAATCTACGTGATATCCGAGTACTTGTTCAAAAGCCACTTTGTCACCATCTGTTACTGCCACATTATTCATTTGGTCACCGAAACGAAGAATCAGACAGTCCTGCGCATCTGCCCATCCTGCGCAGACACGTTCCCAAACAGCGATATGTTTCTGAGTCTTTTCATCTTTCCAATAGCCGATAACAGTCTTTCTATTCTTGCGTAGACGAGAGAGAATGTGGCCAAACTCGCGATCACCATGGGCACTTTGGTTAAGATTCATGAAGTCCATGTCCATGGCGTCCCAAGGAATTTGCTGATTATATTGTGTATGAAGGTGGAGTAATGGTTTATGGAGAATCTGCATACCCTTTATCCACATCTTTGCAGGAGAGAATGTATGCATCCATGTGATGACACCGATACATTTCTTGTCGCTATTGGCACGTGACATAACATCTGCGACCTCATTAGAAGAGTTTGCTGTACCAGCATAAACCACCTTGATAGGTAATATTCCAGAATTATTTAGACCGTCAACCATTTCTTTAGAATGACCGTCAACTTGTTTCACAGCATCACCTCCATAAAGAAGTTGTGCTCCTGTTACGAACCAGACCTCAAAGTTATCAAAAGCTTTTACCATTGTTATTATGTTTTTAGTTATATTTTATATATGGGGAATTATTTCTTTTTTTGACCATAGTAGGCGTTAGGACCATGCTTGCGGCTGAAATGCTTTTCTACAAGTAATGGGTTCATGGTTGTTGCAGGATTCACGCTGAATGAAACGAAAGCCATCTTTGCGACCTGTTCAGCTACGACAGCATGATATACTGCTTCGTCAGCATCCTTACCCCATGTGAATGGTCCATGGTTCTTGACGAGAACGCCAGGAGTATGTACAGGGTTGATATCGTCTTTCTTGAATTTATCTACGATAACGATACCTGTGTTATACTCATATTCTGCCATTTGATCTTTTGTCATATCATCAGTGCAGGGAATAGAGTCGTGGAAATAATCGGCATGTGTCGTTCCTATGTTAGGGATATCCTTTCCTGCCTGTGCCCATGCTGTAGCATATGTAGAATGAGTGTGTACTACACCACCTACTTCTGGGAAATTACGATATATCACAAGATGGGTTGGTGTATCTGAAGAAGGATTCAAGTCGCCTTCAACAACCTTACCAGTATTCAAATCTACCACTACCATATCGGATGCTTTCATAGTGTCATAACTTACACCTGAAGGTTTGATTACTACTAAACCTTTTTCTCTGTCGATACCTGAAACATTTCCCCAGGTAAAGAGTACTAGGTTATGCTTTACTAAGTCAAGATTAGCCTTGAAGACCTTTTCTTTTAATTCTTCCAGCATATTTTTGTTTATTTTAGATTGATATATTTTGGTTTTATACGATGTTGACATGAGTCTTAAGCCTATGGCTTTCAATTTTCTACGCAACTAATTCTGCTTGTTGGCTATTTCGCCTTATTAAAGTTTAAAGCTAGGATCTTCTGCGTATATCCGTTTGTTGAAACGATAAAGAGCAGCTCCTCGTTTCGAAGTAACCTTATCTATAAGTTCTGTTTTTTCGATAAAGTCGATTTGCTTAATTCTTTTACGGAAATTTCTTTTGTCGATTTCCTCACCCAATACAGCTTCATATACATGTTGAAGTTGAGTAAGAGTGAAGAGCTCGGGAAGTAGATTAAAGCTAAGTGGTTCAGTATTGATGCGGCGACGAAGAAGATGAATAGCCTTGTTCACCATATCATTATGGTCGGAATATAGTTGCGGCATATCTTCTAGGTTTACCCATTCCAATCCGTGCTGTTCGCGTAGTTTGTCGTCGTAGTCTTTTACATTGATCAAAGCACAGTATGCGATAGAGATAACTCGTTCTCCGGGATCTCGGTCTATAGCACCGAATGCTCCAACTTGTTTCATATAGAGTTTCTTTAGTCCTGTAAGTTTAAAGAGTACGCGATTAGCAGCATCTGTCAAACTTTCTTCAGCTTCTACAAATCCTCCGTAGAGTGACCACTCTCCGCGTCCAGGATCCATACTTCTTTTACCGATCAGTAGTTTAAGTTTTCCTCCTTCAAAACCAAAGATGATGCAGTCTACTGATACTAAGAGTTTGGAATGTTCTCCATAAAAAGTTGCCATGTTATAATGCTTTTTGTTTTGTAATATACAGGGGCATAAACTATTGCTAATGCCCCTGTTGAAAGTATATGTTTACCAGAGTAATATGTATAGCAGAAGTACGATGGTGCAAATACCGATTGAACCATAAGTATATCCGCGTGTTGTTGAGAATAATTTCAAATTGATAGGCAGAGCCTTAGTATCTTTGACATGGTCTTTGGCATTGCTATATAGCCAGATTGCACATTGACCTACCAAGACTCCAAAGAAGAAGAATGCTTGGAATCCTATGTCATTAAGATAAGCAAAGATACTTGAATCTGGGTTTGCATCCGGAGTCATTGCACCTCCAATTGTAACGATAGCAGCTGCGATAATCATGATAGCTCCTGCGCCACCAAGGATTTTAGCCCAACGAAGCATTCTTTCTTTATCTTCTGTAGATACTTCTTCTGCAGATACGCTGTTCTTATCGAAGATAGAAACAATGACAAAGAATGTGATTAGGATAATAAAGATGTAACCTGCTCGGAATTGGAATGCAACATCAGGCATTACAACCTTAAAGAGTACTCCCATAGGGATAGTGAGAATTGCTGTCCATACTGCTGCAAGAGAAGATGCGCGCTTCCAAAGTAGACCGAGTCCGAATACTGTGATGATACCTGGATAAATGAAACCTGAGTATTCTTGAATATACTGGAATGCTTGGTCGAGGCCACCAAGTAATGGCTTAACAGCAATGAGGGCTATAATCAAAGCTGAGATACTAACAAGGCGACCGCAGTTTACCAAGTTCTTGTCTGATGCTGTCTTGTTGATATACTTCTTATAGATATCCATGGTGAATAGGGTAGAAGTACTGTTGAACATAGATGCAAGAGAAGAGATGATTGCAGCTGCAAGTGCTGCGAAAGAAAGTCCTTTGATACCTGTTGGGGTAAAGTTGCGAATCAACCAAGGATATGCATCGTCAGAAACATTTACATGGCCGTGTAAGTCCATAGAAGTGAAAGCTTCTGGGGCACCTTTTAAGATATAGTAAGCACAGATACCTGGGATGACAACGATGAATGGGATTAAGATCTTCAGGAAACCTGCGAAGATTAAACCTTTCTTTGCCTCATCAATACTTTTTGCTGCCAAACCTTTCTGAATGATATACTGGTTGAAACCCCAATAGCCTAAGTTGGTCAACCATACACCACCTACGACTGCAGCTATACCAGGAACATTAGCGAAAGCTGATGCATTATGACTCTCCTGAATAATAAGGTGGAAGTGTGTGTCTGTAAGGTTTGCTCCAGTAGTAAGATCTGTAAACATTTTGTTGAATGCACCAATAGCATCTGTACCCAGAGAGACACCCATCTCTTTAAGGGCAACATATGCTGTGATTAAACCACCACCTACAAGGAATGTTACCTGCATAACATCCGTCCATGCTACAGAAGCCAAACCACCATAGATAGAATAGATTCCGGCAATGACAAAGAGGAATAGGATGATAAGCATTCTTACAGAGACTGTGAAGCCGCAAATGTCAACAGCTAAACCTTGTAGACCAAGAATCTGCTCAATAGCGAGGGCACCTAACCATGCTACTGATGTCAGGTTGACAAAGACATAGAGGAAAAGCCATAGTATAGAGAATGCTAATCCTACACCGTCATTGTATCTTTCACGAAGAAATTGTGGAATGGTGAAGATCTTGCGATCCAGCATGACAGGTAACAAGAACTTACCGATGACGATCAATGTCACAGCAGCCATAACTTCATAAGCTGCGATGGCGATACCGTCGGCGAAACCTGTACCAGACATTCCGATAAACTGCTCGGCAGAAATGTTTGCTGCAATAAGTGATGCACCTACAGCCCACCAAGTAAGAGTGTTACCTGCCAAGAAGTAGTCATTGGCAGTCTTTTCTTTTCCATCTTTGTTTCGACTTAGGAATAGTCCTAAACCTACTAGTAGAATAAGATAGAAAACGAGAATAAGCATATCAATGGGTTTAAAGCCACTGTTGCTTATTGCTTGCATAATACTGTTCATTTGTTATTTAGGTTTTAAGTTATAATTATATCAATATAGTGGATAGCTTTATTTTACTACGCTAAATTTGTATGCTAAATGAGAATAATATTTTTCTCCAGGTTTAAGATATGGGTTAGAAACTTCCCAGCCTTTTGTCTTTGCTGTATATTTAGTAGGGGAATCTGGATATTTCTGACTTTCAAAGCATACACTTACATGCTTTGGATATTTTATTCCATGTTTACATGGAATGCCAGTACCTTGGAAATTACCGGTGTAGACTTGCATACCAGGTTCGTTTGTGAAAACTTCGAGCTTAATACCTGTTTTAGGTGAGTAGAGACTACATGCTACAATAGTATCGGCGAATTTTCCCAATTTATAAGTGTTCAAACACCAGTTGTGATCGTAACCTGTTGCGTTCTTTATTTGGTCATAGCTAGGATCATATTTCTTAGCAATTTCGGTAGGAGTACGGAAGTCCATAGGAGTTCCTTCTACGCTTTTGATTTCTCCAGTAGGAATATAGAAACGATCACTTGGGGTAAATTTGTCAGCGAAGATATACATAACTTGGTCGTAACCTTCTTTTGAAGGATCACCATTCAGATTGAAGTATGAATGATTGGTCATGTTTATAACAGTCTCCTTATCTGTTGTTGCTTGGAATACAATGTCAAGAGTATTGTTGCTCTTTACAGTATATGTGGCGGTTGCCTTTACTGTGCCAGGGAATCCATTCTCTCCATCTTTAGCGGTGATAGCAAAAACGACACTTGTGTCATTCTTTGCTTGAACATCATATACTTGGTTTAGCCATCCTGTGGTACCTCCGCCATGTAGACAGTTCATAGCATCGTTTTTCTTTAGTTTGTATTCTTTGCCAGCTACTGTGATCTTAGCATCTTTGATACGGTTTGCATATCGACCTACAGAAGAACCGTAGTCAGATGGTGTTCTAAGAGTATCTGCATATTGATGGATATTGTCGTAACCCAAGACAACATCTGTAGGTTTGTTGTTCTTATCTGGTACAGAGAGAGAAACCACACGACCACCATAGTTCGTGAGGCATACTTCCATTCCGTTAGCGTTCTTCAAGGTGATTAATTCGGTCTTCTTACCATTTATGGTAGAATCGAAATTTGCAGGATTCAATCCTGATACGGTAATCTGTGATTGTTGAGAACCACATGCTGAGAGTAGAACGGTTGCCATTCCAGCTCCTAAAATTGAACTTTTAAAGTGCTTCATACTTAAATGATTATTAAGTTATAATTGATTTTGGGTGTAAAATTACCATTTTTTATTTAAACTTGTATCATTCTGTATGATGTTTTTTAAAGCGAAGGTGTAAAATTAACACTTTTAAGCAATCAAAAAGCCTGCAATCAGATATGTAATCCAATTGCAGGCTTAATATTATTTGTCGTAATCTGTTTTTAGCAAACTTTATGAGAACCCTCACTGATCACTACTGGATAGATCTCTGGTTCATGACCATATTTGGCATTGAATTTCTCTTTTACGTTGGCAATGAACTTCTCGTAGATATCATCTTTTACGAGATTTATAGTACATCCACCAAAGCCGCCGCCCATAATTCTACTACCTGTTACGCCATTTTCTTTAGCGATATCGTTAAGGAAGTCGAGCTCTTCGCAGCTTACCTCATACTCTTTACTAAGTCCGTGATGTGTTTCATACATCTTCTGGCCTACTGTTTCGTAGTCACCTTTTTCCAATGCATCGCAAACAGCAAGTACTCGGTCTTTTTCTCCAAGTACGAAATGAGCACGTGTGTAATCTTCTTCACCAACTTCCTGACGTACTTCTTCAAGTTGCTCCCATGTGCAATCACGTAGAGTCTCGAATTTTGCTTCCGGATGTTTGGCAGCAATATGTTTTACGACATTCTCGCAAGAGTTGCGACGATCATTGTATGGAGAACCCTTTAATTCATGTTTTACTTTAGAGTTAACGAGAACTAGTTTGTAGCCTTTAGGGTCGAATGGGAAGTACTCAAACTCGCGACTGCGACAATCGAGGCGCATCAACTTACCTTCTTTACCGAATACAGATGCAAATTGGTCCATGATACCACAGTTTACGCCTATATATTTATGTTCTGTCGCTTGACCGGCAAGGGTTAGATCCCATTTAGAAACTTTGTTGTCTCCGAAAAGATCGTTCAAAGCGAATGCAAAGCAACTTTCCAATGCTGCAGAAGAACTCATTCCTGCACCCAATGGAACGTCACCATAGAATGCAGCATTAAATCCTTTTACAGGAACTCCAAGACCTTTCATTTCTTGGATGATACCATAGATGTATCGTGCCCATGTAGCTTTTGGACCTTCAGGGTCATCTATGTTGAATTCAACTTTGTCTTTGAGGTCAATAGAATAAAGTATTACAGTGTCAAGACCATTAGGACGAATTTCAGCCATGATACCTTTGTCTACAGCACCAGGGAATACAAATCCGCCATTATAGTCTGTGTGTTCGCCAATAAGATTGATGCGACCTGGAGACATATAAATATTACCAGTTTTGCCATCAAAGTGTTTAATAAAGCGACTTCTTACTTTTTCGATATCCATAATTATTGAGGTTTTATTAGGTTATATAGTAATAAATAGAAAACCAGTAGAATTAATCTACTGGTATATCTTTGTTTACATTCTTTGATCCTACCAATGCGTAGAAGCAGAGGTATGCAAGTGCGATGAATGGTACGATGTATGAGAACATGTAACCAATGTTATCTGCGATATAGTTCTGAACCAATGGTAAGATACCACCACCGACAACCATCATCATGAAGATTCCGGAAGCCTGTGCTACATATTTACCGAGGCCTTCTGTTGCGAGGTTGAAAATACTAGACCACATAACAGAGGTACAAAGACCGCAAAGAACCAAGAATAATGCAGCGATAGGAACGGTTACTGTCTGGAAAGAAGAACCTGTGAATACAGGCATTGAAACATGTGAAGATTTGCCTAAGAACATTGCTAGAAGAATGAATAACATTCCTGTAATTGTTGTGACAGTCATCATGACCTTACTAGAAACTTTATCAGCGATAAATCCAGCAATGAATCTACCTACCAACATTAGTAACCAGTATGTTCCTGCTACAAAACCTCCGATTGCAGCTGCGTTCATTAATCCTTCTCCACCACCATTAGCTGTAGTATCGCTAATGTAGAAATTCAAAGTTCCAGGTATACCTACCTCAACGCCAACGTATACAAAGATACCGATAACACCAAGTACACAGTGATGGAAAGACCATGGACTATGTTCAAACACAGTCTCAGAAGTAGTCTTGCCCATCTCTGGGTCAGCGATAGGAATAAAGAGAAGGATAAAGAAAGCACAAGCGAAGACACACATTGCGATGTAAAGTACTAAGTTGACATCGATCATCTTTGTCTGTGCTGTTACTGTACCAATCAAAGAACCTACAAGCATAGGGGTAAGTGTACCAGAAAGTGAGTTTAGTGTACCGCCAATCATATTCAACTGATTACCACGGTTACCACCACCACCAAGCAAGTTAAGCATTGGGTTTACTACGGTGTTGAGCATACAAACAGCAAAACCAGATACAAAGGCTCCCAAGAGATATACAGAGAAACCGCTTACACCTGGATTAAATTTACCGCTTAAGAACTGTACGAACACACCTACGAAACCTGTTGCTATACCAACAAGAGCAGTCTTCTTATAACCGATCTTTGTCAGCATTTTTCCTGCAGGTATACCCATAAACAGGTATGCTAAAAAGTTCATTGCATTACCGAGCATACCAATCATGTTTGCACTACCGCTATCTGCAAATACATTCTTCCAGATAACACCAATAGGTGCTGCTAGATTGGTTACGAACGAAATCATTGCATAGATAAACATCATCGTGATGATCGCGATGATGTTACCTTGTTGTTTATTAGAATTTTCCATTTTAGAATAGTTCTATTATTTTCGAGGTTAGTTTTTTGTTTAATCAACTACACCAAACTTATAGATTGTCTTCTGGGTGTATGTTTGACCAGGATACAATACTACAGATGGGAAGTAAGGGTGATTAGGAGTATCAGGGAAGTGCTGTGCTTCCAAGCAGATTGCAGAGCGACGTGGGAATGTTGCTCCGAACTGACCAGAGATACCACTCAAGAAGTTGCCTGTGTAAATTTGCAAACCAGGTTCTGTGGTATATACTTCCATTGTACGACCGCTTACAGGTTCTGTTACGCGTGCGGCAAAAGAAAGTTCACCCTCTTCGTTTTTATTTAAGACATAATTATGGTCATATCCTTGTCCGTTCTTCAATTGTTCGTTATCGGCATTAATATCCTGACCAATAGTTTTTGGAGTACGGAAATCAAAAGGAGTACCTTCTACAAATCTGATCTCACCTGTTGGGATAGAAACTTTATCGATAGGGAGATAATAGTCTGCATTGACTTCAAGAAGCTGACTCTCTACAGATGGAGTAGGATTTGCGATACCAGAAAGAGAGAAGAAACCATGATGTGTAAGGTTTACGATAGTCTCCTTGTTGGTAGTTGCTTGATACTTGATAACGAGCTCATTGTCATCGTTGAAGATATAAGCTACCCAGATTTCCATTTCTCCAGTAAATCCTTCTTCGCCATAAGAACTTACATATTTCAAGATCAGAGAATGGTCATTCATCTGCTGAGCGTCCCACACCTTAGTATGAAAACCAGTAGGACCACCATGTAAGTGGTTAGGGCCATCGTTAGTTGCTAATTGATATTTCTTGCCATGTAACTGGAACTGACCTTTGCAGATACGGTTGCCGTAGCGACCGATTAGTACAGAAAGGAAAGGTTCTGGAGAATTGATAACATCCTGAATGTTGTCATGTCCCTGAATTACATTCGCCATTTTGCCATTTTTGTCTGGTACCATGATAGCAACAACAGCGCCACCATAGTTGGTTATTGCAACCTCATTTCCCTGACTATTACGAAGGATGTATAAATCGGTTTTTTTACCATTTACTGTAGTCTGAAAGTTCTCACGTTTCAAACCACTGATGTTTTCCGTTTCAGTTGTGTTCATAATATATTAAATATATTCCTAAGTTTTTAGTTACTACAATAGTAACTGCAAAGTAACTAAAAATAACTCACAACTGCAAATTTTTTCTCCTCTAAATTTCCTATTTTTATTTTTTTAATGCTAAAAGGTCAGCAACGATATAGCTTGAGCCACCTACAAAGATGAAATCTTCTTCATCCGCTTCTGCCAATGCAGCTTTGTATGCAGCTTCTACCGTAGGGTATTGCTTTCCTGTAAGCTGATGTTTGTCAGCTTCTTCTGCGACTTTCTCTACAGGGAATGCTCGTTTGGTCGAAGGTTGCGTCCAATAGAAGATGCCATCTTCCGGCAATAGTTCCATTACACTATCGATATCTTTATCGTCGACCATGCCGAAAACGATTCTTCGATGCTTGCATGGTTGTGATGCGATCTGTTTGCTAAGATATTGCCATCCACCGACGTTGTGTCCTGTATCACATATCACGGTAGGGGATTCCTGCAATTTTTGCCAACGTCCCATCAATCCCGTAGATTCGCATACATTTGAGAAACCTTTTACGACACTTTCTGCATCGCGTATAATCTTTTTATTATATAATTGTGTGGCAGCACAGAGAATGGTGTTCGTATTCTTATCCTGATAGATACCACCAAGTTCTCCTTCTATTTCTCCGAAATATCTAGTCTTGTAGGTTCTTCCTCCTTTAGCGTTAGGTTTAGATGATAATAGGTCAGGGATATCTTCCGCAAAGACGATAGTGCTATTCATCTTTTGAGCTTTCGCTTCGAAGATGACGCGAGTGTCATCGTTTGCTTCACCAATAACCACGGGTTTGTTATCTTTGATGATACCAGCTTTTTCATAAGCGATTTTAGGTAGAGTATCACCTAAGAATTGTGTGTGGTCGAAAGATATATTTGTGATGATACTTAAGATAGGGTTGATGATATTGGTGCAATCCAATCTTCCACCAAGTCCAACTTCGATGACAGCGATGTCAACTTTTTGCTCGGCAAAATATTTGAAAGCCATTGCTGTTGTTAGTTCGAAGAACGAAGGATGAAGAGGTTCAAAGAAGTCTTTTTCCTTTTCCACGAAATCGATGACATATTTTTCGCTGATACATTCTCCGTTGATTTTTATTCGTTCACGGAAATCTACCAGATGAGGTGATGTATATAGTCCCACTTTGTAGCCGTCGGCCTGTAAGATACTTGCAAGGGTATGTGAACAAGACCCTTTGCCATTGGTGCCGGCTACATGTATGGATAAGAACTTCGTGTGAGGATGATCAAAATGTTCATCCAAAGCCAATGTATTTGACAGTCCTTCTTTATATGCAGAAGCACCCACATGTTCGAAAACAGGGGTGCTATTGAATAGATAATTTACAGTTTCTTGATAATTCATTTAACTGAATAAATTCTTGATGTGTTCAAAAATACTTTTTTTGTCAGCATTACTAGACTTGAAGTTGTCGCTTTCTTTGAAAACTTCAACGGCTTCCTTCTCTTCTTTGGTAAGAGTTTTAGGGATATAAACACTAATGTTTACGATGATGTCTCCCGTACCACGTCCGTAACCCTGAACAGCAGGTAAACCTTTTCCGCGTAATCTTACCTGTTTACCAGGTTGAGTTCCCGGGTCAATCTTCAAGCTTATCTTGTTTCCAGAGATTGTTGGGATATCAACCTCTCCACCTAGAATAGCGGTAGGAAGATCTAACAGTAAGGTATAATACAAGTCTTGACCATTGCGGATGAAGGTATCATTAGGTTCCTCTTTGATGAGTACCTGAATGTCACCATTGACGCCATTGTGTTTTCCGGCGTTACCTTTTCCTGGAACGTTTACGACCATGCCCTCAGAGACACCAGCAGGGATGTTGATCTCGATGACCTCTTCACCTTTTGTTACACCTTCACCATTACAATAAGGGCATTTGTCTTTGATGACAGTACCTTCGCCATGACAGTTAGGGCAAGTCGTTTGCGTCTGCATCATCCCCAGCATGGTACGTACGGTCTTGTAGACAACACCGCTGCCATTACATTGTGGACAAGTTTCAGGCTGGGCACCATCCTTGGCGCCAGTTCCATGACAATGCTCACAGGTAATATCTTTTTTTACTTTAAACTTCTTGGTTACGCCTTCTGCGATTTCCTGCAAGGTAAGTCTTACGGTTAATCGCAAGTCGTTGCCGCGATATTGAGGACGACCACCGCCGCCACCAAAGCCGCCGAAACCGCCAAAGCCAGAATGTCCACCGAAGATATCTCCGAACATAGAGAAGATATCGTCCATATTCATGCCAGCTCCACCGCCGAAACCACCTTGTGGTCCGTCGAAGCCAAACTGATCATATTGCTGACGCTTTTGTGGGTCGTGCAATACATCATAAGCTTCGGCAGCCTCTTTGAATTTCTCCTCAGCTTCCTTATTGTCAGGATTACGGTCAGGATGATATTTGATGGCCAACTTTCTGTAGGCCTTCTTTATTTCTGCATCCGAGGCATTCTTGTCGACACCAAGAACCTCATAATAATCTCTTTTTTGTGCCATTTGATAATTTCTGAATATCTAAAGAAATGTATAGATTACTGGCCGACAGCAACTTTTGCGTGTCTGATCACCTTATCATTAAGCGTATATCCCGTCTGTACACAGTCAATAACTTTGCCCTTCTTGTCGTCGCCCATACCTGGTACCATAGCGATGGCCTCCATCTGGTCGGTGTCAAAGTCTTTGTCTTGTGTATCAATCTTCTTTACGCCAAGGCCTTCCAAAGTTTTTTGAAACTTTTTGAAGATCAGTTCCATACCTTTCTTTATAGCCTGAGGATCATCGTTGTTGTCAGCAAGAGCACGCTCAAAGTCATCAAGTACAGGAAGTACCGCTGTGATAGTTTTCTCACCGCCATTAAGGATCAGCTCAGCCTTTTCCTTCATGGTTCGTTTGCGATAATTGTCGAACTCGGCTACTGAGCGCAGATATTGGTCTTTCAGTTTGCTGATTTGCTCCTGAGCAGCTTCTAGAGGATCTTTCTCTTCCTCTTTTTCATTCTGCTGCTCCTCAGCATTTTCCTGATCACCCTTTTCTTCTGCCTTTTTGTCAGTATTTTCTGTCTGGCTATTTTTTGCGGTTTCCTGCTGAGGAGTATTCAACTCCTCAGCAGTACCGTTTTCCATGTTTTTATCTTTATTTTCTGTCATAATCTAATAGTTGTTCATTAGGCACTATACAAACTTTGTGCCAAAAACACCTTTGAGTTATGCCAAGTTGTACATCTTAGCTCTTTGTTCCTTCAGTTTTTCGTCGTAGATGTACTCATCGTAACTCATCAACTTATCGATAGTTCCAGAAGGAGTAAGTTCTATGATACGATTGGCAACAGTCTCGATGAACTCGTGGTCGTGAGAACTGAAGAGAATGTTTCCCTTGAAGGTTACCAAATTGTTGTTGAATGCCTGGATAGACTCCAAGTCAAGGTGGTTGGTAGGAGTGTCGAGAATCAGACAGTTAGCGTTCTGCAACTGCATACGTGCGATCATACATCTCATTTTCTCACCACCGGAGAGTACGTTCACCTTCTTTTCAACTTCTTCCTGACGGAAAAGCATACGACCGAGATAAGCCTTCATCTGTACTTCGTTTCCAGGGCCATATTGACTAAGCCATTCTACGAGGTCTTTATCAGAGTCGAAGAATTTTGTATTGTCGAGTGGTAAATATGCTGTTGTGATAGTAACTCCCCATTTGTATGTACCGGCATTAGCTTCGCGATTACCATTGATAATTTCGAAGAGTGCGGTCATAGCCTTTGGATTATGAGAGAGGAATACCACCTTTTCACCTTTTTCTATATTGAAGTTTACGTTGTCGAAGAGTACGGTTCCGTCATCATCGATAGCTTTCAGCCCATCCACCTCGAGAATCTGGTTTCCTGGTTCGCGTTCCATCTGGAAGATGATACCTGGGTATTTACGGCTTGAAGGTTTGATTTCCTCAACGTTCAATTTTTCGAGCATCTTCTTACGAGAAGTTGTCTGACGACTCTTTGCTACGTTAGCAGAGAAACGGCGGATGAATTCTTCCAACTGCTTCTTCTTTTCCTCAGCTTTGATACGCTGGTTCTGAGCCTGGCGCAAAGCCAACTGTGAACTCTCATACCAGAAAGAATAGTTACCGGCGAACATGGTAACCTTACCGAAGTCGATGTCGACAGTCATTGTAGATACAGCATCCAAGAAATGACGGTCGTGACTTACTACCAATACAGTCTGTTCTACTTCTCCGAGGTATTCCTCAAGCCATTCTACGGTGTCGAGGTCCAAGTCGTTAGTAGGCTCATCGAGCAACAAGTTGTCCGGATTTCCGAAGAGAGCTTTAGCCAGCATGACACGAACCTTCTCATTGTTAGAAAGTTCAGACATCTGCTTGTTGTGCAAGTCCTCTTTGATACCAAGATTCTGTAATAGTTGGGCAGCGTCAGACTCAGCTTCCCAGCCATTCATCTCTGCGAATTTTTCCTCAAGTTCGGCAGCACGGTTTCCGTCCTCCTCGGTCATCTCCTCTTTAGCGTAAAGAGCCTCACGCTCCTTCATGTTCTTCCAAAGAGGTTCGTGGCCCATCAGTACGGTGTCGAGTACGCGGAACTCATCATATTTAAAGTGGTCCTGCTCCAAGACAGAGAGACGCTCACCCGGACCGAGCTCTACGCTTCCTTTGTTAGGCTCAAGCTCGCCTGATATTGCGCGTAAAAGTGTAGACTTACCAGCACCATTAGCACCGATAACGCCATAAATATTACCATGAGTAAATTTAAGATTTACATCTTTGTAAAGTACTCTTTTCCCGAATTGGATTGCAAGATTGGTTACTGTAATCATTTCTTCTAATACCTTATTATATAATAAATTGGCTGCAAAGGTATTAAAAAAAAATGAGAAAACCTAATAGTTCGAGTAAATTCATGAAAAAATCCCGTTATCAAGGTTTTGTTGATGACGGGATTCTTCGGGATGCC
>CACYKX010000006.1 GCA_902775075.1 uncultured Prevotellaceae bacterium
AACGTATTCATTACCGGAATCAACAATTCCTTTGATGAATGCGTCGCGTACATTTCTTGTAAACGAATCCTCTGATGGATGACAATAAACGATAAATACCTTCATAATTCGGCAGTTGTGAGCACATATTGCTCGTATCAATAGATATATTGTCTTTTCCTTATGCCCATTCAAAATTATCTTTTCCGGCACCAATCTCAAAGTGGTATTTGGCAATGCCTAAATCCATCTTTGTATATCCAATCAGGGAGAAGTTCCTCTTGGCCAGCACCCGTACAGGTTTTCCGTCCCTTGCAGGGATATACTCGAAGAAGAACTTCTGCTGATTTACAGCTGTCGGGGCAAGAAGAGCTGCTTCCACACCCTGCCTAAACCAGCTTGGCGTAAGGTCATTGGCATTGCTGACCTGCTCTACGCGCTTGATCTTGTGCGAAACGCCCTGAGTCTCACCGTAGCCGATGGATATATATGCCTCGATGACCTCTCTGGCTTCAAGAATATACGTTCCTGGCACCTTGGAGTAGGAGAGACCCACCCAGCAGGTGTTCAACCCAAGTGTCTGGGCAAGCAGCACAAGCTGTTCGCCATAGTAACCCACACGTTCATCAAGATCATCTGACTTCTTTCCAGCCATGACAATATAGTTGTTGACATTACGGAACTTTCCGTATTTAGCAAGCGTTCCTTGAAACGCCTTTGGCTCGTTCTGGATGAGCTGCATATGTAGCCTTCCTTCCTGGTTCAACTCCGCAATCTTTTCAGCGAGCACTCTGACTGTTTCATCAGCCAAAGGCTGTTCCTTGTATGCCCTTACACTGTGCCGGGCTTGAATGGCTTCTTGTAATGTCATGCTATTCTCTTATTTGTTTCGGGTGCAAAGTTACTGTTTTTTCCCAGTATTACTTTCATTTTGTGACTTTTTTGAATCCTTTTGAGTATTACGGATAATATTATTATCGTATTTAAAGTAATAATGTTATCGTATTTAAAGTAATAATGTTATCGTATAACAAATAATATTATTATCATATTACATGTAATAGTATTATCGTATTACTTGTAATACGTATTATTATTTGTCTGGCTTATAGTCAGAACGTGAGTGAAAGCCAAATACCCCCTTCAGAATGTATTTGCCTACACATGCCACGATGACGATAACTATTATTGCTTCAATATCACTCATAATTCTATTTTATCTTTTCAAAATTGAGGTATCTGTTCTTAAACCATATAAAAGTAGCTGCTTCTTCTGGTGGGCAGACATTAAGAGAACGATCCACGAAATCTTCTAAGGATAATGCCTGGATCTTGTGCTTATAATCGGGAAGTAGCTCGTCTTGCAACGATTTTACCTCTTCCTCTGTCGTAGGATGGCCTTTAGGGCTTAACACTATGGAACAGCAATCATAGGCAGGCTCCTTGATACGGTAGCATTCTGATAGCAGGAAATTCCTGTATATCTGGCTGATTGGCTTTTCGTCATTCAGAAGCTCATTCTCTGAGTCGGGTTTGAAATAGCCTAACTGCTTGATGAGAGATTTCTGCTGGTCTGTGTCACGTGCGCTGTTAGTCCCCAATACATCGGTGTATTTTGTCTCGATGGCAATAAAGCACGGGCGCATGGACTCGTCTGTGTATCTGATGATGGCATCCATGGCAGTACGGTCGTTGAGATAGTTCTCGACATCTGTATGCAGGTACTCCAGTTCTACCTCTGTCACCTTCCCAATGGATAGTTCGGGGAAAACAGAGCTGATAATCTTTGTAACCAGACCTTCTTTGCCATTCTTCAGCATTTCAATGAGTGGACAAAAGAGGTTGAAAGCCATTGGCTGACTGGATAGGAGGTTATTGAAAAGCCTGTATTCGTCGATGGTCTCATTACGCTTTTTCCCTTCTACACGCTGCTTGGCATAGTCAAATGTAAAAGCATTGACGAAATTCCTACCTGTCTTCTCGCCATTGGCTATCATGCTAATCTGCTTTGTCTTGGATGTCTTCCAGGGGCCATACCCCATCGGTTCGTGAATTTCTTCACGATACAGACTCTGTAGCAGCCTACATCTTTTCGTGAAATCGTTTATGCTGTAATTCATCTTAGTCTTATTCCGGGTTTATTCTCTCTCTAACTTTCTGCCATGCCTTGCCGTTAAACAGACATGTGTCGTGAATATACTCTGCCATTTCCTCCAAACGGCTCTTCGGAATGGCAAACATCAACTCGTTCTTGTTTACATGCGGGCGCACTGACGGGTCGAAGAAACCGATGAAGCACTGTCTTCCCATCAGCTCGTTCTCCCTGATAACCGCCCTGATCGTTGCAGAACAGCCGCTTCCCCAAGGAACGGCAACGGCATCCTGAGAGGCATTATCGTAATATGCCCATGATACCAATCCGCTCAATACATCGGGGCTGGCAAATATCAGAACGCCGTAATAGTCTATGCCCTCATCCATCAGGTCGAGCCTCTGGAAATTGATGTATCTGTACGGGCTTACTTGAATGTCCATGTGGCTGATAGCCTTTTCCACCAGTTCCGCGCTTGCCTTATAATGCTCCTTCTCGGAAACGAAAGTAGGCACATAGGCTGGCAGTGGAGCCAGTCCACAATAGCACTTCCCGCCTCCGCAGAGCATGGTCTCAGCGTCCAAGCTAACTGGATAGCCACATCTGGCATCCTCTAAGACGGGGATGAAGCAGCCTCCAGTCTTTTCCGGCTCTGCTATAGGCGTATCGCTATGCCAGAAAGCAATAGGAAGTGCCGCATTATGTCCAAATGCCTCTTTGTAGTCTTTTACAAGTTGTTGTTTATTGAAAGCCATATATATTACTTTTAATATTATTACTCTGATGATTCCTGCTTATCGCGGTTAATTATCGGATTCTTCCTTTCACTCCATTTCTTGATTGGCCCCGAATGCTTACCACGATTTAACTTAATATTATTTTCATTGAGCACCCTGAAGATACTGCTACGGCTCTTATAGCCACATGCCCTCCATATCTCATCGATGGGATAGCCAGCCATATACATATTTATAATAGTAGCCTCTTTCTCTTTCTTCGACTCCTTGAACTTGGACATGTCATCAGCTGACAGAATCATCTTCTGCTTAAGCTTTGTCTCATGGGCTGCAGCTTTTCGCAGGGCAAGGGCTTCATCTGGCAATGAACCGAACATTTCCAATATGGCAGATGCCTTTGTGTCTGGGAAAAGAATGTCGCCAGAGTCGATCCTGTCCCGAATGCTGATGACACGAATGACTTTTACCCGGCAAAATTCCAGAAAGATTGCCAATTCACGAGAGCCACGCAGGGCATTGCTGAACTTGGTGATAACCACCTCGTCACCTCTTTCAAGAGAGAGCATCAGCTTTTTCCAGAGAGGACGGGTCTTCTCGTTCTCCTCACTCTCTTCTATGATCTGTATGCATCCATACTCGTTCATCCATGACCTGTCTGCTTCCAGATTGTCATAGTGTGGAGTAACCATGATATAGCCTATTTTTGCCATAGTTTCCTGTTGTTCGTGAATGAATGTGCTCGAATTTTTGTGCAAATATAGTAATTATACTTCAATTGTGATTCATACTCACCTCTTTCTTATGGAAGTTTAAGATAAATGGATTTGGACGTGCTTTAAATTGAATTATTTTTGATTTCATACTGTAGTGAGTATGAATAATAAATTAGTTTAAACTTTTGTACTATCTGGTAAATCATCTGATTTTTATCCGTAACTTTGCACCCAAATTAAATCAAATTCGTGTATGAAACAACTTGTATTAAAGAAACCACTGATTTATTTCCCTAAGATGGGAATCAAGCTGAAGACAACAGCTAACCAAATGCAAAAAAGAGAGGCAAGTGAAAGAAAGCATACTCATCAGAGTTTCATCTTTCACTTGCTTTTTTTATGTACCATTCTTTTCTGTGCCTGTTCAAGTGGAAAGCCAGACTATGATTTCAAAGACTCAAAGGATGCAATTTCTGCATACTCTGATTATCTGAAATGCATGAAAGACCTTCCGCAGTGCTCCACGAAGGAATTGGAGGACTGCATCAACAACTGGCATGAACTGTCTGACACCGTATATAAATATATAAGAAATGATCCTTATTATACGGCTCATACAGATTTGAAAACTGAATTTTTTCTTTTGACTGATTCTGTCAGGGCTGAGATCCTTCGTCTGGCTTGTTCCGAGCCAAAGACCATGAAGGATGTTGCACTCCTGAAGATGCATACCTCTCCATATAGAGATAATAAGGAGTTGGCAACAGTCCAGAAGGAAGCCGAATCTTTCTTTGCCGGACTTGACAAGCTGCCCCCATACAAATCTGGTACACCCGCAGACCTGCTGAGACAGTACTCCAACTTCTTGGAGGTGGCCAAAAGCCAGGAGATATGCGACAAACAGCAGCTCCTGAAGTTCCTGGAGATTGAAGATAGGCATTTCCGTACTTTCCTTTCCCATATATCGGATTACTCGAACATGGGATTGAGCAGTATTACAAAAAATACGGAAATAATATGTTCTCAGATATTCCGCTCCGCTTCCAATGGTCAGCTGGAGAGCGACTACACAATGGTCTATATGTCCATGCGTACTGACAGACGGCTTCTTCAGAACGCCGCAGTATGCAATGACATGCTTAAAGCAAAGAAGGTCAAGGAGGGTATGAAAGTAAATGCCTTCCTCTGGATGGTCATCCAGCCATACCTTTCCATGGACAGCTTTTCGATCACGATGATGACGGAAAAACAGTCCAAGCAATATATGTCTATCGCTGAGAATTATACCCAGCTCATTGACAACCTTGCAGCCGTCGGACTCGTTGACAAGGAAACAGCCCGACAGCTGCCTATGCAAATCACAAGATTATATATTTCATCACTATAAACCATAACCATTATATGTTAAACGAAGCAATACTGAAGTTCAAAGGACTTGCGCCTCTTATCCTCCCTGAACTGGTAAACAACAACCAGCTGGAAGAGGTTTCTATGTACGAAGACTATGCCATCCTGCCTTACTCCGTACAGAAACCGCTTCCACTCGAAGAGGTCATGGACATGTTCGAGGATAAGATGGAGATGATCATCTTGTATCATATGGTTCCGTCGGAGCAAACGGATTTCGGACATACCTGTTGTGCCTATTCCAATCCTTCGACGGAACGGATGTTCAAGGTGAATGTGACTACAAATGGTTCCGGCGAAGTAGACTCCCTGCTGGTCACCATTTACGACTCACTTGAAATAATGAGTACAGACCTCATTCAAGACCTTCGCTTGAATGAGAAGAGGGGAGAATTCAAGTATAAACGTGACCAAGCTGAAATGTTGAACGACTTCAATCTATGACAACAGACGTTGCCTGATATATGTATGAACAAGAAGACATATTATCAAATTGCAGACGTTATTCAACATTACCGAACATGGCTGAAAGTTTTAGATACGGAACAGGTGACACCCATGAGACTGTTCGTGGACGGAGAACTGAAGACCTGCATGTGCAAGACGCTTACGCTTCAGTCTTATCGGGAACACTATGGCTTTGTCCGGACGAGGAAGTGGCACATCACGGAGTACGACATTGGCAGAGGAGTTGTAGCACTCGTCCGCAAGGATCCTGATGCCCGTAAAAGAATTGAACGTGAAAAGCTCACGTTGACAGATGTTGAATACATCATAGAGAAAGCATCATTCGGAATTATAAAACTGGAATTGGACAGATACGATTATGACTGACAATCAGAAATTATACTCATTCTTCTCGATGTGGATTACTGTCTGCATTGTTATACTCTGTGTCTTTGACCCTGCACTCTGGATCGAGGCCATCCTCGGCCTGAACATCTTAGGTTGTCTCTGTGTCATGAGAGCCGTTCATAACTCGGCAATCATGCCTCCAGAAGCAGATGCGACCAAGGACGTGGTACAAGATGCCTCTCAGGATGATGCCACATGCCAGTTGAAGGATGTAACCACAAATAATCCATCTGATATGTCAGAAGACGTATCGGATAACTCATTGAAATAAAACAGATAAATCAACAATAATCGACAATGGAACAGATATTCAATTTACTTTTCAAAGGCATTATTATCCTTTATCCCATAGTTCTGGGATGTGGCATGATTCTCTCCTATAAAAAGGACACACCTTTTATGCGTCTATTCTATTTGAGAATGTCACTAATTGAGAGCGCAAAGAAGTTCTATGCTCTCATCTTCTTTATCATGCTGTTAATATACAACTACTGTTGCTACGAGACTTATTCAAATGTAAAGGAAGTGATGGTGGCTGCTTTGCTGTCAGTACCATTCCTATCCTCCAGGCTTACCGAAAAGATACTTCAGAGACTCACGAACTACGGTGACCTTATGCTGAGTGCATTGGTATTCCTGATGGTATTCGGACTGGTCAGCGGAATGAACATCATAGTGGTCACTGGCCTTACGTATCTTGTGGCAGCACTTTTTTACCCTCCTTCAGTAATGGAATGGATTAGAGAGGAAGAACAGGATTTGGAGGATATTGATGAAATCATTCCTTTCATCATAGAACACTACTATGTCCGTCCACGCTTGTTACTGGCAGATCTTCTGAAACACCTTGCTCAAAATAAAACCATTAAAAAAGAAAATGATGACAAAGAAAAATAATTCTTATTCTGTAGTTTCAGGAGGACAACAGGACGCAGAGCGTTCCTTGCTGGAATACTTGAAGCCAAAACAGGAAGACCGTTTTAGTAAACTGGAGGCTTTCTGTGATTTGCTGTCCCGCGCATCCAACGGTGCATCTTCCTGTATGTGTGGTGACAAGAAGGTTGACCTGCTTCCGGGACAGTTCGTGGCCACCGTGTCTGACCTGGCACGTACATGGCAGTGGCAGAGGGCCACAGTCAGACAGTTTCTGGAAGGACTGGTCACTCTCGGTCAGGTTCATATGGAACCTTTCGTCAAGAGCTATGTCTTTACCGTCAACCAGTCAAAGCGTATGTCTTTTGACATTCAGGATGCTGATGACGTGCTTGACTTCTGCATCATGCAGTTTTCCAGATACACGGCTGGCCATCTGCCAGCAGAAGAGGTGGCCAAAGCTTTCGACAATTACTTTGACATGAAAGCTGAAATCGCTACAAACAGCGAAAGCCCTTCGAGGGAAATGATATCCGTACTTCAGAACCAGACTCAGGTGTTCAGTCATCTGGTGACTGTCCTGTTGGAAAAGATCGAAGGACAGAAGCCCGTCGCAAAACCCGTCGTTGATGCCTCGCGTCTTCTCTTTGGCCGAGAGGGACTATGGAAGTGGCAGAATGTTCTGTCTTGTCTGGATATACTGTCAACGGCATTTGCCGAACAGACCCGTCCCAGCTCGATAAGTCGCTTGCACAATCTTCATAGCGAAGCAGAGCTGTCTCTGATGGATTCCATCTATACCTCTTATAAGGATTCCTCGGAAAACTCCGATTCGGCTCAGGAACCATCTCTTGCCTCCAAGAGTCAGGATAGTCCTTCTCTTGGTGAAGAAGCATCTGGTGGCGTTAAGAACGCCCCTTCATCCTTAAACAAGGTCAGTCCTTCACGTCCTGGCAATGCCGGACTTCAGGATTAACGGCACCGGGCTTGCCCGTGCCACATTTCTAACCGTTGGGGAAGCCTAATACCCCACACGAATAAATTCGGTGGGAGAGCTGACCAGATAAACAGCAAGCTGGGTCAGATTCCTTGAAGGTTTAAGGACACGGGAAAGATTCGAAGATAGGGAAATAAAACATATAGGATATGAGTACGACATCAAAACAGGTGATGGATATAAAGACATCCAAGGGCATCGCCGAGAGCAGTAATGAGCAGCTGAGACGATGGACGGATAAAGGATGGGATCAGGCCCAGAAGGAGGGTAACTATGACCGCACACGCGAACATCTTAATTTCGAGGTTGGCCGTGGTGGAGTCATTACGCCTGTGGACAAGAGCCGGACGCTGCCTGAGAGAATGGCAGAAAACCTTAGAGCACGTGGCATCGTTGACAGGAATGAGGGACTGAAGGAACCCAAGTACAGGACTGTCGTGAACTTCATCTTCGGAGGGTCACGGGAACGGATGCGTGAGCTGGCCTTTGGCAGCCAGGAGGTGGACTTTACATCTGGAGCTGACAACTCTGCCATTCACCGTAAGCCCGAGATTGAACAGTGGGCAAAGGACATCTATGACTTTGTCAGTGAGAAATATGGTGAGGAAAACATCGTGTCCTTCATAGTCCATCTTGACGAGACCAATCCACATGTTCACTGTGCAATCATGCCAATAGACGAGAACCAGAAGTTCGCATTCAAGAAGATGTTCTGTGGCAAGTCGAAGGTGGATTTCAAACGGAACATCCTGGAACTCCATAATGAACTGGCAAAGGTGAACGAGAAGTGGGGGCTGAACAGAGGCTCCAGTATAGCGGCTACTGGCAACCGCCATCGCTCTACGGAGGAGTACCGCAGGTGGCTGACTCAGGAATGCGTTACCTTGGAAGAGGAGAGGGAGAACCACCAAAAGGCTCTCTCTGACCTCAATGTGGAGATTGCCATCGCCCAGAAAAAGCAGAAGAGCTTCACGACGATGGTTGAGAATCTGACCAAAGAGAAGGACTCTATTGAAAAGGAACTGAATGAACTCCGTTCACAGCTGAAGGACGGTGAGAATACCAGTGAGGAACTGGCATCGAAAATCAAGGATCTGGAATGGCAACTGTCTGGGACGGAAGAGAAACTGGCCGATAAGATTGCCAAGCTGAACGATACGGAAGAGAAGCTGGCAACTCTGAAGAAGGACTATCAGGAGATAGAGGTGAAAGCCGAGGAGCTGACAACCAAGGCTAATGATTCTGAGAAGTCATGGTCTGAGAATATGGCAGCAAATCTGCACACCGTCATGCTTGAACGTGTGGTCAATGAGTTTGTTCCAAGACTAAGGAACATGCAGCCTTCCGACAAGGAACTGTTCGATGGCACACTCCTCAATGAGTTGGCAACTGACGGTAATAAGGTTGTGACTGTCGCTCTCCATCTGATGTGCGGATTCGTCGATGAAGCAACCACCTTTGCTGAGACACAT
Organism: uncultured Prevotellaceae bacterium; assembly: GCA_902775075.1. The sequence goes on from CACYKX010000006.1 coordinate 9,126, forward strand.
GGCGGTGGCGGTGGTGGCGGCAGTGACCTGAAATGGGGAAGAGACCCGGAAGAGGATGACCGTGAATGGGCACGTCGCTGCCTGGCAATGGCAAGGAAGATGATGATGCCGGCATCTGGCAAGAAGAAAAAAATGTAGCGTCCATAGTTTTCAGTTTCAACAACAATTAAAATTGCAGGAAAAAATGAAGAAATTTTATGTATTATCATTGTTCTGCCTCGCGATGATTCCATCTATGGCAGAAAACACAAGTCAGGTGAATGACACTGTTGACAAACAGATTCCTGTCAGTGAGTATCAGATGCTGATGCCACTACAGCCTACATATCACAAGAATGTTACAGAAGCAGCCAACTGGGGTAGTAATTGGTTTATTGATGTAAAGGGCGGGGCTTCTGCGTTTCTTGGCTCTCCACTCGGTTGCGGCGATGTGTTCGATAGACTGAAGCCGACATTACTGGTCGGTCTCGGAAAATGGTTCACTCCTGCAATCGGGGGCAGAGTTGTATTCCAAGGGCTGGAGTATAAGAACAGCGAATTTCATACTCACAAGTTCCAGAACGTCCATGCGGACTTCCTGTATAATGTGACAAGCGGATTCATGCAGGATGCCTATGGCATGTCCCGATGGGATGTGATACCGTATCTGGGATGTGGTCTCATCAGGAGTGAGGAACCTGGCAGAAAATCTTTTTCCATGCACTACGGAGTCATGGGAAGATTCCATGTAAGTAAGCGACTCCATCTGACTGCAGAGCTGTCTGGAATGACAGCGTTCCGTAACTTCGACGGCATTGGAGAGTCCAATAAGTTTGGTGATAGCATGCTGGGATTATCCGTCGGTGCCTCCGTGACAATAGGCAAGGCAGGGTGGAAGAGAGTTATTGATGCAGCTCCCTACATCAGTCAGAACGAATGGCTGAGAGACTACGCCCTGGGACTGAGGAAGGAGAATCACGAACTCTCCCTTATGCACAATACGGATCTTCGTACCATCGACGAGCTGAAGAAAATCCTGGGCATCGAGGGACTGCTGGAGAAGTATCACAACGTCTTTGACAGCTATTCCGGCCAGACACAGGAGCGCAAGGCATATCCCAAGAATGACTATTCGGGCCTGAACTCTCTCCGGGCACGGATGAACAACAGGAAATGGGATGGCTCATCAGCTGTTGACCAGGCAGGGTTCCTTACGGATTCTCTCGCATTCCCAGATTCGGAAGACTGGAATGAATATCTGATATCGATATCACAGGGGAAGGAGGCCATCGGTGCTCCTGTGTATTTCTTCTTCCATATAGGTACCTGCAACCTTACGGACAAGTCTCAGCTGGTAAACCTTGATGAGATAGCTCGTATCGCCAAGAAATATGATTTGTATGTCTGTGTTGAAGGTGCTGCTGACAAGGCAACAGGAACTGTCGAGATTAACCGCGGCCTCAGTACTGACCGTGCCAAGTACATTGCCAAGGAACTGTTGAAGCGTGATGTCGATAAAGACCATATCAAGGCTGTCAGCCTCGGTGGTATTCAGGAAAACACACCTGATGCAGCAAGCCGCAGGACAAGGATCCTGCTGTATTACAAGAAATAGTTTTATTCATACGATTAAATATTTAAATTAAACATTTTGATAGGCTGGCTCGTGACGGGTCGGCCTATCTTTCTCTTGTAAAACTTTACTATAAATTCTCAGGGTTGGTTATATTAAGGATGTACTTCATGGGAATTCTATCCTTAATCATTACTTCGGCCTGATTCTGCCAGAACTCAGGGTCAAGTTCTGTAACAGGCCTTTGGGTCGCTTCGATGTTCACTTTCAGAAGATCTTCATACTGTGCCCCATGATGGTGCTCTTTTTGTGTAGCCTCCATGTCGGTGAACAACGTTTCCTCCAGTTCTGCAACTTCAGTGCTGATTCTTAATAATACCCAGTCTTTATCTTCATCCAGTTTTCGTTCTGCTATTTTGGGCAGATATCTGCAGTAACTGACACGGACATAGTCTTGTAAGTCAAAAGATGCATCAACATCTCTGGATTTACTCATATCACCAGTGCTTGGAATAACAATGCCTAAATCAAGACATTTCTTGTAGGATATAATACCTCCTTGCTTTATTATAGATGGCAGCTTATTCCTTTCAGTGAAATGATAGAAATACTTAATCCCCTTGCTTACAAGATAGTCATGAATGGCCTTCCTGTCATTCTTGAATCTTGTTTCGTAGTTAACCTCTCGCTCATTATATAGAATAAAGGGAATGTTTTCCGGCGAATAAGATGGGACTTCCTCGCTGGCACTCTGCATCCTGGAAGGAAGCAGACTTCGTACATCTTCCCAGTTTAGACAGTATTCTCCTTTGGTATATTTCACATAAAGACTATAGGCAAAATTGTCGCATCGCTCTTTTCCGATGTTATATGCTTCTTGTATATCTGCCTCATTAAATCCACATGTGGTGATTAATCTATTGAGTTTTTGCAGATACAAGGAGTTTTCTCCTACAAGCTTTTCTTCATGCGCCAGTTGGTGTAGGTCATACAGGTCTGCTAATAACATGTATGATATATCTGATTCAGATAAACCGAGATCATGAAAGACAAAAGGATATTTCTCCAATAGGAAAACCCTTGTGCTGTAGAAATGTATTTTATCTTGTTTCCTGATGGGTAGCTTCTCATCAACATACAAGAAATCGTTCAGTTTACTTAAATCGTCCCAATAAACGATTCTTGATGCTAACAGATAACACAACTCAGCAATAGGTGCCAATCGACGACTATCTATAGGAGTCTTTGACACAGAGACATTATCATAGTATATATTAACTATAGTCTCAATGGTAGAGGCACAACCATATATTCCTTCCGGATTATGCCAATACAGGTTCGGTGAGGAAAAAATGTGGCGGAATATGTGAGTATAGAATACAAAAGCCACCTTATATTGACCATATTTCAGGTAACGATTGCCGATTTCCGCATCTATATAAGGATGCATAGAATGGATATACCGCAGCAGGAAATCCTGGCAGTCTTCTCTGTTCAGGTCTTTGCTGAAGAAGTTGTCTTTTGCATCTTTGAAGAACTCCTGTAATAGTTCCTTGTCATTTACGCAATGTTCGGTGCTGACGAAGTGGAGAGCACCCACACGCTTTTCCATGATACTTTGGAAATACTTTTTTATGGAGTCAACAATATAGCGCATCGGCCTTTGTTGCCTGAGTTCTTTCATATGCTCTTCCTCAAACAAGCTGATAACCTCTGTGAAATTACGGTTTGAAGAATAGTTCTGCAGGAACTTGGCAAGTGCTGGTAAACGGTTTGTCAGACTATTGATGTTGCCAAGCTCTTCCGAGGTCATCAGAGCCGCCCATGCCGGAAACTCCCCGTTTTCATCCTTCTTTTCTGGGGAATTTCCAGATGCCTTATTTTTCCGTTCGTTATATTTACGCTTGATAAGCTTGATGTTCGTTCTTATTCCATAGGTTAGTTTGTCGGATTGCCTTAAAGACTGCTCATACTTTGTTAGAAGACTTTCAAGATCCGGGTCAGGAAGCCTTTCTTGATAGTCTCTGAATCCTGGCAGGGTAGCCAGAAGACTCTTTATCTCGTCATCTATTATGTCACTATGGGATAACATAACTTATGGTATAACGGAATAGTTTTCTTCCATATAATCTCCGATAACAGGCTGAAAACACTCTTTTAGCGAACCTAAGTCATTGTTCGGCAGGGTAGGGCATTCTGTTCCTGATATCTTTTCAATAGCCTCCCTTGGAGACATACCTGCGATTATATATGAGATATATAACAACACACATATATCATTCAAATGTTCAAAGACATATATGAATTCTAGTTCATGCACTGATTCCTCATTGATCTCTGCATTATAGGCGAGGCACTTATAAGTGTGGAAATTAACAGTGCCGACCATCTCGTCATTGGAAAAATTTCTCAACCATTCAATGAGTTCCGGATGTACCTCCTTGGACATCTCATCATAGTATTCCTCAATGTAATTTAGGGAAGATTCAGTACTGGGGAAATGAGGCAATTCGTTTCTGAGAAAAGCATCATAGACCCCTTTAACGCTAATAGCGCGGAACATGATGTTGGTAAGAAGCTTTCGGTGAACATATACCTTCCGTTCATTAGAGTTCTTCCAGCTTCTTATGTTATTAATAGCGTTATTATAATCTTCTCTAAAGTCAATCATACTAAATACTTAAAATGCAAAGATAAGACTATTTGTGAGAATTTTGACTCTTCTTTTTGTTAATTTATGCAAAGATGCAATTGTAAACTCTAAATTGTTACAATTTAGAGCGTAGCTCGTCCTTTTTAAAAGAAATAATTGCTAAATTTGCATTAATTTAAAATAACTAAGAAATTCTGTGAATATGAATCCTATTATTGAAGAAATCGTAAGGAATGCCCATAAGTTATATGAAAGGCAAGATGTCGAGCCTATAACCAAGACAAATCCCTTCCTATATAATGTTTCGCATCTATGTATAACAAACAGGGAATTGATGGGGCAAATACCGGCTCAGGACGGTGGGTATTTGGCATTTGCATATATGCATATTCTGGACTTGACAGATGATCCAAGTGTTTTCCAGATTTATTCAACGATTAGTTTCTATTTTACAGAAAAGGCATTACAATATGGCTATGTAAATGATACGGGTTTTTCTCAGATTCATGTACAGACCTTAAATGATGCCTTAATTATTATGAATATAGGTGCAAGGTCTTTATGTAGAACTTTCGCACAAGCACAGGGTATTGAGCCAAGCGACTATATCAATTTTGATAATTTATATTCCCTTCCTTCTTATGTGAAGCAGATTCTTTTGTGTGAATACAGCTATTTTATAGAATTTGAAAAAGCTCTTGCAACGGTGGGGATAACACTGAATAGGGATCCACAAATGTATCAGCGTTTTAATATGCTGAAGAAGTTTGTCTCTACTGGATTTTTTGAGGAATTTGGAGCAGACAGTTCTCTTTATAACAAGGCGAAGGAATTACGCCGTCTTGTATATTCGTATGCGGCTTCAAAAATTGAAAAAGGCGATATTATTTTCAGATAGGTTTCCGGCATGAATATTCGAGAGTTTGATGATCCGTATTATGTGGAAAGCAATGATTATGATGATACCATAATCAATGATGACCCTTTTGCCGATGCTTTTGGTACTCCTGATATGTACAGGCCAGACCCAACGAGAAGATATTCTGATGAGGAGCTGGATAAAATGTCTGTTAGAGAGCGTTATGATGAAAGACTTAAATGCTCGAAGGAAAAGAATGAACTTGGACAAAGAGATATTTTTACCTTCAATTTTAAGAAATTCGGAATCGCCGCATCACCAATAAGTTTATTCGCAATTTCTTATCTATACGGGAAAACAGGTGCAGAGGACGAATTCATGGCTTTGCTGAGAATGAATTCCCATCTCCTGTTCGATGTTGACGAGGATGCAAGGGAACTCTCCCAATTCTTTTTGTTAATTGGAATGAAATTCCCCGATCTTGACAATGCGGAACTGAATAGATTGGAGAAATTATATAATGACACAAGGTATTGCGGACTGGTCGACGAGTTGTTGTTTGATAAGGAACTTCTTCCCAGAAAAATAACAGGAATCACACGTGATGATTTGGAAAGAAGGAACGACTCATTCCCAGACAGATTGTTAGATGACGTTTTCCGGGCTTTTGTGCGGAACTCAAATCAGTATGATGATAACGAGGATACTGTCTGGCAGATTTATGATAAAAGAAACAACTGTATAATCAGTAAGCCGTATAAAGAGTTGGGTTCTGGCGAGATTATTGCAGATGGTACAATTGATTCTTTTATCTTCTATAATCTGATAGAAGAGAAATATGGGAAAGACTATCTTGATTTCTTCGTGCAAAAGATTAAGGATCTAAAATATAAATCCTATGACATTGAACTGTCTAAGTTTAGAGGCCTTAAAGATATGTGGATTGATTTTGGTCATCTGATGGATTTTGCAAAAATGAAATCAAATGATGAGAATCGGCTTCTTGAAATAAAACGTTTGATAGCTCTGGCATTCTTACTAAAATGTAATTCAAAAACCAAGTAAATGTATGAAATACGTTGTAATTAAGATTGAGCGTAAGGACTCGAGGAGTTTTGAAGTATATGCAAGACTTGAGGGTTATATACAGTCCCCCGATATTTTCTTGGTTCAGAAAGATGGTGAATTGCTGAAAGCTGCCCAACAAGCAAAGGCAACCGGTGAGAGTTGGGATGTACCCATGGATAAATTTACGACAAAGGACAGCAATCCCCAGTATCATGAAGAGCTTGTACCGATTGATATACAAAGCATCCTAAAGAATGCTCTGAAGATATCTACCAAGGCTCGCTTCAGTGATGTTAATAGCGCATTTGCCGATTTTTGCTCTGAAGAGCAACTCCTGGAAAATGTAAAAGGCTATATAGAGGGAGATAATAAAGTCTATGAAGCAAGTATTGCAACAATGCTAAATGGCAGAGTTTATAAGAACCACCATATTAAGCCTTTGTATGCAGAAGATGATGACGAAGCATTCAAGGTTGCTCTTTCTGTCCTACAGCAGAGGGAACGAAGGGATGTGCGTGAAGAGGACTTATTAGTGTGTGATATAAAATGCCTCACCAAGGTTGACAACCCCAAACCCCTAAATACAAGCAGTATGAAAGAAATGATTTATGCAAACAAAAAATTGGCACTACAAAAACATGTAATTTCTCCTTTATACAAGTTTACTCATAGAGAAGAGTACAAAATGTATCAAGAAGCTATGACTTTTGTAAATGGAACTATTACGGTGTCAACGGAAGAATTGATAGTTCGCAAGACTGATGGTTCAGAGTTTCATACCTCTCTTAGGCATACGGAGTCAGACTTTATGACAGAAACATATGAGGGGGTTATGAATGGAAACAAGTTTAGGTTCCTTACTTCTGGAGGAGTAGTTAAAACGCTTGGCAATAATATGGTTAGTTTTGCTAGTATATCGACATCCGGATGGGCTGTTCATTATGATATAAAGTAGTTTTTTATTAAAGTTTTCCATATAAGAGATCAAAAATGCCAGGTAATACTGTTATTATCTGGCATTCGTTTATATGATTATCTTCTCTTAAAAAGGCAGTTCAAAACCGTCGTCTTCGTCATTAATAACTTCAAAATTATTCTTCCCTCCAAACTCTTTTTCGTCTAATCTTGTAAAAACATCTACCGTGTCAAATACCGTGAAACTAGAATACTCTAAGCCAATTAATTCGTTATGTATATGAAAATTCCTTTCAATGGATTCGTCTGAATGCATTTCTGGAACAGGGCCGAAATGGTTGTTGAAATCATTAAGATTCACTTTCCACAATCTTTGTGTTTCAGCTGATTCTTTAATTGCTTGAAATACATTATCATCGTTCCAAAAACAAAAGTATTCTATTTGGTCTGTGTTGAAATTGATGTTTCCATTATGATTCTCTAATGATTCAAATGGAACGGCATTGATGAACATTATTGAGCCCATATCAAAATCATAGGTTGTTTGCAATGATACTATCATATACAGACCACTATCAGGTTTTGCTAAATAATTGCTTGTCAAGTCAACCTTTTTACTACAAATGCCGTTTGGCGTATATTTCTTGAAATACTCGTCTTGGGTCATTTGATTTACTACTTCACCATTGACAAATTGCCCGAAGGTTGCTTTACCGTCAATATCCAAACGTAGATATGTTCCCGTCAGATTGTATTCGTTGTTGTTTGATCCCCAACCTATATATACAGTACCGTCTTCCAAGAATTGGAATCCCTTAAAAGGTCGGCTTTCATTTGGTAACAAGCCAAAAGCTAACCGGCAAATTACATCTTCAACAGGTCCCATGTCTATACCCTTTTCTTGAATCGAATGGTATATATCGGTAGCAAGGGGAGATAGATCTTTGTAGAGTTTACCATCTTTGAAATAGCCGAAGGTAAATTGTCCTTTCGCTAATTTTAATCCCCAGCCATTTGGAACTTCATCAAAATTGCCTCCAATATACATGTATTTTTTGGGATACATTATCCTGGCTATTTTTCCTATTGTTCCTCTAAAGAATGATGTTACGTGCTTGTTTCCCTCTGCTTTATATACTTTAAAGCCATATCCATTGGGCACACAGAAATTGCCAACAAGAAGAGCCTTACCTGTATAGACACTCCCTTCATTCATAGATACATTCTTGACATCTGATAATTTCTCTGCACCTTCCTTGTACACTCCAAGTAACGAACTGCTGAACTCAAATCCATGCACAATTTCTTGAATACCAGAGGAACCTTCAGAATCATTCTTTTTGAACGACATGTGCTTATGAATTAGTTTGGTTTCATTGCTATCCCAAATCATTTTCGCATCATAAAAATCGGATAAGTCAGGACGCCAGAAATTGTGATTTTTCTCCGCATCTTTTGCGCTATCAATTAATTCCTGCATTCTTTCTTCAGTGAATGGGAAAACAAACAATTCCGTTTCATTAGTCTCGTTTGATGTGTAGCTGTAATACTTCTTGCCAAATAATTTAGTAAGATGTTCAAAGCCTGGACTTTCCTTAACGGGATTAGCCTTTACGATAATAATATGTCCATCTGATCCCCCCTTATTATCTTCAATGCTATATATGACATATTGCTCCATATCTCTGAAAGTTAAAATATTGGGGCAAATTTACAATTTTATTTTGAAATAACAATGCAAAATCGTAAAATATAGGAATCACAAGGCTTGTGATTCATAAAAATAAACTTCCATGGATCAAAATGGAAACATGGAAGCTTATTAAAAAACAGATAGGTCAACGTCCTCGGTGGTAGTGCCGTTCTTCTTCAATGCTCTCTTCTGGCTCTTCTTTGGGCATGGCCTTGGCAGCGATAGCTTCCAATACAGGCTTGTCTTGTTCAACAGTCTCGCTATCTGGCTTGGTTTCTTCTTTTGCCTCGCTCCTGGCTGTATCGATACCCTGCTCAATGTCAAGGGCAATCTTGTCAATGCGCTGAGTTATCATACCAGTAGAACGCTTTACGTCAAAGAGTGTAGTCTTCAGAAAATCAGGACTTTCATGAAGGCTGTTCAACCATGATTTGAGGTATGCGGCAGAGTCCTCCTTGATATTCTTGGTCATCCCATAGCGTTGGGCAACAAGGGCAGCACCCAGTTCAGCGACTAGCTCTTCTCTGGCATATTCTGCACTGCCAAAAGTCTGTCCGGGCTTCAGTCGGTTGAGCTGGTTCTCAGCACCTGTGGAGTGTCCCATCTCATGAAATAGGTTGGAGTAGAACGACTCGCCGTTGATGAACTGTTGTCTCGTAGGTACTACGATCTCATTCCTGCTGATACTGAAATAGGCATTGTCACCCTTCACCTCCTTGATAGGACAAATCCAAAGATTGTCTTTAATCATCCTGTCAACGGGTTCAAAGGAGAACTGCTCTCCAACCTGCTCAAACTTCTTGGGAGAGTTGGCATCTTCGAGTTTCTTCCATAGCTCTGGCCTCGCTTCCTGAAGGTTGGTCTGTGCTACATTGAAGACATTGTACACCTGAAGCTTCGGATAGACCTTGTATTTCGCCCTTTCCTCCTCAGACATACGCTTGTAATCGTCGTACTTTATCTTTTCCTTCGTTTCAGGGTCAACGACTGTAAAGACGGTAATGAAGACAGGGAAGGACTTCTCGCCTTTGTTGATTGAGACAACAGGTAGTTTCTCTCCGTCCTTGTCAACGGCAGGAGTACGTCCTTCTTTGCCCTGAGTATAGTTCAATCCCGCTATACGGTCAAAAGTCGCCCATACAGGAAGCTTGTAACCCTCTTTCTCTGCATGCATCATCAAAAGCAGGCTGTTCATGCCGTTGTACTCGCGACCGCTGAGATTCTTGGGCCACTGTGTACTGTTCTCAGAGAACCAGGGCTTCTTCCAGTCGCCCTGCAGCGTCTGGATCTTCTCGATGAGCATGTCAGTGAAACGGTCAAGAGCACGGTCTTCGCTGCTCTTGCCGTCACTATTGTAGTTCTTGTGGTCTTTTGCCATAAGCCAAGTTACTGCTGTTTAACCCATTCCTTCAGTTCCGAGACACGGCAGCTGATGTCCAGCTTGTCGTTGTAAACATCAAGCTCCAGCTTTCCCTTTACCTCGATGCCAGCCTTGGGAACCAGCCATTCCGGCTTCTCTGCCTCGAACTGGATGAAGCGTACCCAGGTGTATTCGAATTCCTCTCCCTCTTTGGTGGTGCTGAAGCCAGACGTGGAAAGGAATTTCTTTCCGTTCTTGCTGTCCTTGACCTCGATCTTATTACCGACCTTACCGAGGAAGGTCATATCTCCTTCGATAATGTCTTTGTCTTCGGGCTTGGCCACATTGATCTCTGAAGCTTCCATGTTGAGATAGAGGTTATCACCTTTCTTGCGGAAGGTGATGTTTCCTTTCAGGCCAACACGGTTGTCCTTGGTCTGGATCAGGCTAATGTCATCGCCTAACTGATAGTCCTTGGCAACACTGATTTCAACGGTTTTGTTGATGCCAGACTTTGCCAGGATCACTACACTAACTCCAAAGGTAACGAACTTCGTACCTTCCTTACCGTCACGGACTACAGCGGTACGGCTGACAGTTCCGATTACATTTACTTCTGCTTTAATCATTGTTTTTTGATTTTGATTGTTAAACTTATGTGGATTATGAATTTGTCGAATTATTAAAGTAATATTATTACCTCCGCATCAACTGCTCAGTCTTTTGGTTCTCGATAGCCTGGTTATAGTTCTGGGAAACCTGCTGGCTGATGACTATACTGTTGATGATTCCTGCCACACGCTGCTGCTTGGACTCCTGAGAAAGCCCAGAGTCATTAAGTGCCTGTGACAAGCGGCTGGTCTCAGCATTTGTCAGGACATGGCTGAACTGTTGTTGGCCGTTGTTCATGGTCAGCGTAGCCATGCCATTCTCTGAGACTGCAATGGTACAGGATTTCATCGTCGGAACCAGACTGCTGATATTGATGACCTTGTTGACGGCAGCATCCGTGGCTGCCTCCATCTTCTCATCCTCATTCTTGTTGTCTATCTGGACGGCCAGCATCATCAGGCTTGTGAACAGCTGGATGGCCATGTCAATGACAGGATCGCCATTAGACATGCTGACTCCACTATCCTCAGAGGAAAGGAGCTTTTTCATCCAGTCATCAGGTGACATGTTCGCGTCGATGTTAGTAGCGGTGTTCGTATTGAGCGTATTACCTGGATCCGTGTTGATGGGATTCTCCACCTTATACTTGGCAATAAGGTCATTGCCTTTGTACAGGGCTTTCTGCTGAAGATTCCCTCTCTGGGCTATCTCTGCTAAATAGGCAGCAGGGTCTATGTCCCTTTTCGTGCCGTCGGCAGAAATGCTCTTCACTCCAAAATGCAGGTGCTCTCCTGTGGTTCTTGTGCCGGTGTTGCCTGAGATACCAAGCTGCTGGCCAGCATTGACGGTATCTCCAACCTTGACATTGATACTGTCGAGGTGCATATATACGCATTGGTATTTGCTACCGTCCTCCCTGTCATACTCCACGGTGACGGATTTACCTCCTCCAGTATTGGTGTTATGGTTGACGGCAACGACCTTTCCACGGTCTTCGGTGGCAAGCACAGCTTCATGCTTCGTTTGTATGTCGATGCCCTTGTGCATCTGCTGTCTGCTTCTGTCCATCGGGTCCTTTCGCATACCGAAAGGCGAGGTGATAAGCATAAACTCATCTCGCCTTAATGGAAAAAAATACTGTTTCTCCTCTTTCTTCGTAGCAATAGGCTGGTTTGTAGTGTTTGCCTGTACCTCGGAGCCTGTCGTGCTTCGAGGGTTCGTAGCCGTTCCGAATTGTCTTCCCTGGGCACGCATCTCTGCCATCACCATCTGGTCATACTTCTGAAGGTTGTTCTTCTCGATGAGACTCTGAAGGCTTTTGGCATATCCTGCATTAGAGGCATATCCGGCATTGGCAATGGTGGTTGTCCATCCCTTATAGTCATCTGGTGAGAGCTGGAAGCACTTGGCATACCTGCTGTTCTCCCGTAAGAACCGTGAATGATGCTCATAGGAGTCACCGACACTGGCGTATTGGCAGAACTTCTCATTAGGCTTGTCATCGGTGTAGATGAGATACTTTCCTCCATCCTGAATCCAGCCCTTGGTGGCCTTGATGCCAAAATGGTTATTGCCCTTTCGGGACAGTTCACTCTGGCCACTGGCACTTTCCAAGATGCCCTGTGCAAGTGTCACTGAGGCTGGGATTCCATAACGACGCATCTGCTCCATGGCATATTCTGCGTATTTCTCTGCATATTCACTGTTCTTACTCATTGTGATTCTATATGTTTTGTTTTGTTGTGTAACCATGTCTGGCGGCTTATGGCTTGACTGTGCATTCAGCGCAACGGATAGAAGACATAGGTATGCCAGGATTCTAATTTTCTTCTTATCTGTGTAGCCCATGACTCTGTACCTCCTCGGCCTTTACAGCCTGTTTTTGTGAAGGAACAGAATCAGGATCTTTGTTGGGTGTTACCACTTCTGATACCTTCTGTTTGGGTGATTCAAGCAGGTCACAGATGGCAACTCTCTGACCGGCTCTAATTAGTTTGGGCAGATATGTGTCCAAAGCATGATATGGAAATCCGGCAATCTTCAATGGCTTACCTTCAAAGTCCTTTTCCTTTGAGTTCTTGGTCAGGGTGATTCCCAGAATACGGGAAGACTTTTCAGCATCATCCATATAGGTCTCATAGAAATCGCCTCTACGGAAAAGGAGCATGGCATCAGGATGCTTTTCCTTGATGGACTTGAACTGGGATAGGATGGGGGAAAGGGCAATAGCTGCAACGGCTTTTGTCTCTGCCTTGGTAAGCTCTTCCTTACGCTTTTCCTCCTCTTGTTCCTTTTTCTTCTGCTCTGGGGAGTTCTGACGCTTTTTCTCCTCTTCTTTCTTCTCGTGGGCCTCGCTCTCCTCATGCGACTCCTGATGTTCCTGCTCCTCCTTATGCTCTGCAACCACCTGTTTCGTTTCCTGAGTTGTCTGGCTCTGGCTTTCCTGCTCAGTCTTGTCAGTACCGACGGCCACAGCGTCGGTACGGCTCTGGCGCAGGACATCAGCAAAGAGAGATGCAGCAAGGTTCTTCTTATACTCCATCATGTCTGGAGCAAGCCACATCCTCTGCCACTGGTCATGGCTGACCACACGGGCTGATACCTTGTCAACACCCTTGATGACAGGAATACACAGGACTTTGGACTGGTCTGCCTTAGTTTTGAAGATGTTTACCCTCTCGATACGATCCAAGTCTTCCTTCGTGGCATTGCTCTTGAACAGGTCGATCTTCAGCTCTGGATGGGTTCCAGTGAGCGCATGGTATTTCTGAGCCATCTCGATACGGAAGGCATCGGTCTTGTTGCCTGGGTTCTTGATAAGGCTGAAGAACGTATTGATATCCTTATTGTCAGGATATACGGCATAGCCTTTCTCGTTCTCAGGTTTGAGGAACAATGCCCATTTGCCATTGTCATCACGAAGCATCATAATGGTGTCAAAGTCAACAGTGCTGGACTTTTTGACAGCATCGGTGACATCCAGCTTGGTTACGTCCTCCAGCTTCCATCCGTGAAGTCTGGCAACACTAACTTCCTTACCATTGAAGTAGCTGTCATCAGGCCTGAAACCCAAGGCTCCGTCAGGATTGTAGAAGCGGACATTGATAAGTCCTTCTTTCTCCAAGGCATTGCGAATCCTGTCTTTGGAAATGCCGGGGAGTTCATTCTTAGGCTCCAGCGATGCCCCTGCAGGCAGTACCACGTCAACGGACTTTCCTTCCTTATCCCTCACTAGGACAATCTCCTTGGTGTCCTTGTTGGGCAAGGGCTTTATTTCATCGGCAACATAATAGTGCTTTGGCAGCATGTTTCGGATTTCCTCGGTCTGGTGGCGGGTCTCGGTAGTGGCATATTCCACCTTTTCGCCCCTCTCGGCCTTATGAATGGCATCAAGGGAATTGTTCACGTCCATTTCCAAGGCATCGATGAGACAGGGATTCTCATGCAGCTCACGTTTCCAGTAGTCAATCATCTTCAGGCTGTCCTGAGATAGCTTTGCTGGAATACCAAGTTCTTGCAACTTGGCTCCAGCCGTTAGTTCCACCACAAGCTGCTCCTGTTTCTTGGCATCCTCACTTGGCTGTCTGCCGTTCATCGTCATACCCTCACGAGCCAGTCTCTGCTGATGACCTGTAGCACTGACTATCTGCTTCACCATGTCACGCACATAGTCTTCATAGTGTTCATAGTTCTTCTGGACGGGCATAAACACGACATCCTTTTCTGTGTCGTAATGGGCAACGCCACTGGCATCTTTCCTGACGGCCACAAGGTTGTCGCGCATATTGAGGAGAAACTGGTTCACGGCAATCTGTAGGCTGCGCTGCTGTTTGCCTGGTTCTCCTCGGTCAACAGTGCCGCCGTTCATCTTGACCTCCTTCTCATAGCCTTCCTTATCCACTAACGGTAAGGTGGTCTGTTGAATATTGAAGAGGGTTCGTATCTCCCTGCTTCGGATTCCCTTGTAGAGGTTCTGAGTCTCTTTGGGCAATTTAAGGTAGTCATTACGGCTAATGACATCTTCAGGATTATGCCTGTTGACATACTCTGACCAGTTATACCACAGGAAAGGCACTCCTTTTTCCTTTGTCTGAACAGACTCGCCACGTTTCTTGGCCTCGGAAAACAGGGTGTATTCATTCGTCTTGTAGCCGTTCTGGTCACTGTGCAATCCAAGTACGATAGCATTGAAAGGCGATATCGTCACACTCTTCTTATAAAACTGGGGTGCAGTCTTTCCTTTGGAGTTAAGCCATACACCACCGTTCTCAACAGCCTTGTCAAGGGCTGACGAAAGCAGCTCAACCTGACGTTCTGCTGCCATTTTCTCTTGTTCGTTCTTTTCTGTCATGGTTATATGTATTTATCGTTGTGCTATTGTTCTGGTGACTGTCTGCTGCTCGTTGGCTTCATAGTTTTGTGCAGCCAACTGCCGCATCTGGTCGTTCTTCGCAAGGATGGCATTTGCCAGTGTGTTCAATGGCAGTGCTCCTTGTTGGTAAGCATCCACCACGCGCTCTGGCAGGGCAATCGTACAAGGAACCTTGTCTATGGTAGCAATGAGGCAGTTTCCACGCAGTTCAGGATTGGAGATACGTGGATTGAGGGCTTCGTCCTGATACACCCGATAGTTCGTGCGACCTATGCGAGAGCCGTCATTACCGAGTGCTTCCTGTCTATTGCCCAGAACTTCAAGACCGGCCTTGTTGATCAGGTTCATGCCTCCCATGCCAATGAGAACCATCTTCAAGATGGGATTCTTCACAAACATTCCCGCTGCTATACTGGCTATTGGCAGGAGATTATCCTTGATGTTCATCTTGCTCTTGCCTGTGAACATACCTACAAGGAAATCCGGGAGCATGGCCAGAATATAGCCAAGGTTATGTCCGATATCACCAATACCATTCAGCCCGAAAGTGGATAACAGGCCGTTCCAACCGTTGGAATTGGTCTGCTCTGGCTGAATAGTAGCTTGTTCTTCAGGCTGTGCTGTCGGCTGTAGCACCTGGGGCTTCTCTGCTGATGGCGGATCAATACTGGCTGTCTCTATCGAATGGGCTTCCTCCTCGTCTCTTTTCTCTGCCAGTCTCTTCTTGTCTTCCAGATATGCGTCTTCCTGACCTGGAGCCACTATAAGGGGAACATCCTTGTATTTGTCATCCTTCACTTCTGCAGGAGTGGGGACAGGACTGGCAGAAGCAGTCATCTTGGAGGCGACACCGTTGATGGCAAGGTCGCCAGCAATGAATTTACCTGCTGTCTTCCATGTCCCACCTAAACCTCCTGTAGAGAGGTAGTCGGCTCCTGCACCGAGACCCCAGCCAACGGCAGTTTCAATGCCTGATGGATTATAGAGTGCTTCGCCTCTTTCTTCTATATGGTTCTGAAGAGGAGATTTCCTCATTTCCTGTGGTAAGGAGAAGATGCTGTTCCCTGCTGCTTTTCTAATGATATAGTCGATGGATGATTTCGGCATCTGGTCTTTCACCATCTTGTCAATCATCTTCTTCTCAATCTCTGGCGTGACGGTTATATGCTGTTTCTTCAGCTCTGCCTTGACCATCTCCACATAGTCCTCTACGGTCTTGCTGTTCCACTTACCTGTGTAGTAAAGAGACTCATTGAAAGACTGGGTGGCAGCACTTCCTCCATCAGGCCCGATTGCACTGACCATCAATCCAGCAAGGGAGAGGGAATGCTTCTCCATCTCATTGGCTCGTTTGCCCTGAAGGTCATCACGTACTTTGTTCATAATGGGAATGACCTTCTTGCTGAAGATGTCTTCACTTGGTTTACTACTCATATATTCATTTGATTAAGAATCTGTTCTTTGGTCTGCTCGATGGCATTGTGATACACTTCCATCTGCTTGGGGAAATACTCTTCGAGCCATTCGTCCTTCTCGATATTGTCATTGATGAACTTGATGGCCACCTGACGGTCTATCTCAATGGCTGCCTCTCCAGTCTCGCTGTTGTTGAACCAGGCTTTCGTCCACCATCTGATACCAGAACGGTCTGGATAAACGCTGACAAGACGGGGGATGTCAAAGCTCTGCATGTCGAAGTCCAGCTCAGCAAGGGGATCGATTAGGTCACTGTTGGCAATCGCTATGTCTTCGGCTTTTTTTTTTCGAGAGTGCTGAGCGATGACAGGAATATCTGATGCCGAAGGGCGAGATAGTTGAGGAAGTCGCCTATCAGCAGATTCTGGACTTTCTCTGCCAGCGGAATGGATCGTGTGCCCATACCAAGGGGATTGGCCATGCTGGGAAGAGTCTCATAGAAGTATTCCTTCATGGCAGAGACCGTGAAGATGTTTCTTAATGCCTGTTCGGTATGCTTTGGAACTGTATAGGTTCCATGCAACATATCCTCCATATACGAAGGATAGAAACGCATCATCAGGTCTTCGACTTCTTTCTGGTCTTTGTCGTACATGTTATGTACGTCGAGGTCAATGGTCACAAACTCAGGAGTGAAGACATTCCCGTTCTTCTGCATGGCCTTCACATTCCCATAGAGCATCGTGAGGAATTCAAGCGGGTTCAGTTCCTGACCCTTGAACTTCACTTCCATGTGCAGCAGCTCATCGCTGACGGACACGACCTGACCGGCCTTGACTGGTTGGCCGAAATTCACGAAGACATTGCTCAGATGGGAATAGGTGACCTCATAATCACCATAGCGGATGACCTGATATACACCATGAACGGCATCAGAGCCGATTCCCGACACCGTTCCTGTAGCCAGGGCTGCAAGGATGTAGTGTCTGGCCTTGAAGTCTATTCCATGATGGAAAAACATTTCTCCTGTCTGTGGATGCTTCTGTCTGCCATAGCCAAGTGACATCTCCACATCCTTGTCACGCTCCTCGAAGGGCATACAATAGCCACTTGTTGACTGGAGCATCATTTCTTGCGTGTAGTGCATATTATATTTCTTTTGTTATCTTCTCATTCCACCACCAGTAGTCTGCTGCTGTGGCTCTGTCTGTGCGATTTGTGGTGTTTGACGTTGGCCACCCAGCAGCTGGCTCATATTCGCATTATTGCCGATCATCATCATGCCGAGGACGGCTCCGGCAATTTTCCCAAGCCATCCGAAACGGCCAAAGACGAGTAGGGCAGAGACGACGAGACCTGCAAGGCTGAGTCCTGACACGTTTCCTTTACCCAGATTACTGAAGAAATTGCCTATCATGTTACCGCCGTTGCCTGAGAATATGCCACGAAGGAAATTGGACATGCCGCTCCATTTTGAATTCACGTCGGTCATGGCCTCATTCATCGTGCTAACGGTTTCACCGACCTTTTCTTTGAGGTCATTGACTCCCTCGATGGCGGTATCAACCTTGTTTGAGACGGACTCCATCGTTCCCTCTCCGACAACGGCATCACCGACAATACGAGTCACGCTTTTGTCTGTGGTGAGCTTTTCCCAACCGACATAGGCCATACCGCCGCCAACGGCAGCAGTCTTTGCTGCAGTCCCCAATCCTTTGATGGTTCGCTGGGGATGAATGACTGCGCTGCCAGCGGATTCGACAGTAGCACGGCCTCCTTTCAGGACATATTTCCCTGTTGTTTTTAAGAATGTACTCCAACCCATAATACGTTTATAATTAGATGTTTATATAATTTTACGGACGTACTTGTTTACCGACTCTTTTCCACCGCTGCATGCATTGCCTGGTGATACCCGGCTTGTCTGCCTTGTCAACGGCACCACCTTCTATCTCTGCCCATACGTCAGCAAAAGAAGTGTACTTGACAGCTTTGGTGAGTCGGTACAGTTTCTTGTTCATCAGCTGAAGTTTCGGACGGATTCCAAAGACGATCTCCATCCTTTCCTTCTCTGTCATCTTGTGGTTACTGAGACAGGCCTGCCTGATGTCCTCGACAATCTCGACACTGTTCAGAATAATCTCCCGATATATCTTGTTCCTGTTGGAAGAGAGGGCAACGGCAAGGGCATTACTCGGATGGTCACTGAGCTGCTTGGAGAACTGTTTGAGGTTACAGGCCATCTTGTCTATCTCATGGTAGAATCCGTAAATCTGTGCCGCATAGATGACGATGGATTGGAAACTGTCAAGATAGTCGTTGAACTCCCGCTGCAGGTCTGTGGTTCCTTCAACCTCCTCCTTGATCCAGATATGGCCTGTACTTTCAAGCAGCATCATCTTTTCCTGCTGCTTCAACTCCTTCTTGGCCTTGTCTGTATAGAGGACAATCATACCTGCCAGGGCTGGGTCTATGCCTTGTGCGAACATTTTTCCAATGCCGATAGACAGGAGTAATACTAATAGAATCTTCTTTGCCATATTTAATAGCCTGCTGTTTTAGCCGCCCTGACCCATCTGGAATGGGCTTGGCTGGCAATTTCACCGTTTGTTCTCTCAATCATCCCTGCCGTCACGCTGTTCCATACATCGGTCATCGTATAGAACTTGATACTCAGGCAGAGCTTGTTCAGCTTCTTATTAAAGGAAGCCAGCCGGTCATTCAAGGCCCAAAGGGTCTTACTGCGCTCTGCTCCAGTAAGCATATTCTCCGTGCCTCCCTTGGCAACAGCCTCCCTGAGAGCCGTATAGACGGAAATCAGTTCTGTGGCCGTCTCGATATAGAGGTTGTTCATACTCATACTGGCGACAATACCCTGTGGATTGTGACCGATAGCCTTTTTGAGGTCACAGAGACTGATGAAGATACGGACTCCGTCATCATAGAGCGTCGTACATGCCTTCAGGGTAGAGGCGTAGCCGTCAACAGTCTTCAGGTAACTGTTATACTTCTTCTCCCACTTACGGATCTGCGTGAACTCGGCAGCAATCGTATTCTGGAAAAGGGCTGTCTTCTGCTGATTGTCTATTTCTGACTTTATCTGTCCGTTGATAAGCTCGTTGCCCTCTGCCAGTGCCGCATATTCCAGAGGATTGGAAGATGCTATCTGTGCAGAAACCCGTGTACTCAGGACGAACATATTGAGGATGGCAAGCAGAGACACTACGAGCCACCGCTTGTCAAATTGGCTATCTATTGGTAATCTCATATACTCCTTTTCGTTGTTTGTTGTATTCTACACGTTCCCTGATGATGGCCACAAGGTCGATCTTCACGGGAACTCCTATGATATCCAGATGGGGTGTAGTCCTGTCACCAGAGTAGATAGTCACGGTCTTCAGGCCCACTATCTGCTGGATAAAGCTCCTTCTCTCATCGTAATCGACGATGCGGTATAGCTCAATATAGTTGTTGTTGGTGGTAAACACCCCATGCTGGATGATGAGCTGTTCGCCTGAGACATAGTAACTGAGTCGTTTGAGATAGGCAAACTTGTAGAGGATGAACAGGACAAGGAGAAAGGCCACCTGTAGGATGAACCCTTTGAACGGCATATTTTCCATACCTGCAAAGGCAAAGGCTGCCAGACACAGGCAAAGAGGAATGAACTCATTGATGACAAACTGCATCCAGTGCGGATGATGCCTTACGGTCTTAAATGCTGGCTGTTGGTACTGCATGGTTATCTGTGGTGATGGGTTTGTTTCTCTTCATGTTCAAGATCTTCCTCAATGACGACATCATTGCCATTATCATCAAAGACGGTCTCTATAGTGTCCGTAAGCGTGTACTGCTTCTTGTCAAGCAACTCGTCATTCCAGTCCTTATAGCCGTCCTTGGGAACCTCTCTCTCTGATTTTACGATACAGTCTTCGAGCATATCCCGCAGGTCTTTCCAGCCTTGGTCTATCTGTTTCCTCAATTCTTTCTTGTCATCTTCGCAGAGATAGGTCGTAGCCATCTCTTCGACAAGCCGCCATGTCTTGAAATACTGCTGTTTGGCTGATTCAGGAAGGTAGCTGAGGGCTTCAGACTTCTTATCATCCACCTCTGGGGAACCAGGTGTGTTCAGATAGGTCAGGGCTGCTTCGTTATATGGTTTCACCATATTGGCAACACCTTGGAAGTTCATGACGAACTGATTTCCTGCTAGGTCGTTGTCAAAGCACAGATGATGGGTGGCATGTGGGGCAGCCACAATCACACCCCTGAACTGTAATGGAGTAGGGTTGCCGCCAGTAGAGAGGAACACGGCCTTACCCAAGTCCTCATTCTCCTTCACATGGATCTGGTAATAGGCCATGGCATCGTAGGCACTCTCAAACCAATAGACATGACTGGCCTTTGACAGCTCTGTGTCATTGGGACTGGCTATCCAGAGACCTTCCGAGGAATTGCTGCCTGCCGCCTTCCCCTTGTAGGATTGACCGTTCTGGCGCATCATGCCCCTTTCCTCAAAGCCGACGACACCTTCTTTGCCTGGTATCGTCAGGGGAAAGGAGAGATTGTTGTATATCATACCGTTATCAACCTCCTTGGAAGCCTTGCAGAAATATGACTTGAAGGCTTTCTGGGTTGGTACGCTGATGCCTCTTGACTTGAAGAACGGATAGAACGCCTTGACATCCTCATGTGAGCCGCTGTACTTCATGATGGTATAGTCATCCATACTGAAGGGCTTGATATGCTCTGGCTGGGAGATAACGGCGTTTTCCTGTTTCTCGTCGGGCGATTCGTTGAGAAGCCTACAGCAGACAAGGTTAACAAGCCTGTCTGGTGACATGCCAGGCGTGTAGTCGGAGAACATGTTAGGATGTTCCTTGATGAAGGAAATGATGTTGTAGTTCTTCATCACTGGTGGCTGGAAACAACACTTCCCGTTACCCGTAACGACGAACTTATCACCTCTGATTCTCCTTCCTGTACTGTCCAGACGGACATATGAGGGATAGCGCAGACCATCACGCTTGTTAAGCGTATAGCCTGCGTCTATCAGAACATCCTGAATACTCAGTTTGTCCTTGAAGTCCTCATAGCTCAACTGTCCCATACCTTATCGCTGATGTCCGAGTCCAACACCGTGTTCTCCTGCATTGAGACCCGCCTCGAAAGCTCTGGCAGCAATGTCTTGCGGTGAGTCAACACCGGGCTTGTAATAGACATGGCCATGTGGAGCGTCATGATGATGCTCGACGAAGACAGCCGGACCCGGACGGCCTTGTACCAAGTCATGGGTGACTGCCAATCCTGCAAGCAGGGCAGCACCGATCTTCACACCGATGCCGTTATTCACTCCAGGCATATTCTTCATATCGACCTCATGGAAGATATGTGAGAACAGTTTCATGCGATGATAGTCATCAATGGCCATGAACTTCTCATACTGCTTCTGGGTAATCTCGTGGGATATGGATTCCCCGTTGATGACAGCAGTCATTCGGTATTTGGCTTCTCCAGCATCCTGACCGTCTTCTTTCTTGACTGGCTCAACCTTGATGTCATCGACAGTGACCTCTCTGCCATGCCTTCCCTCACGGAACCAGCCCTTATCCCCGTTGAGTTCATAAAGGGCATTACCGTTGACATGGGCAACAGTCTTGTCTTCCTGTTCAGGAACGACAATGATGTTTGGATCGGCTACAAGATGCTGTGGCAGCTCCTGACGCATCTTTTCATTGAGCTGCTGCTCAACTTCTGGCTTCAGTTTGATGGAAAGGTGTTCGTTGCTATTCAGCATATCCATCGTTACCTTGTCATGGAAGTCACCACTGATAACATTATTAATGATATCCAGACGGGCGTTTACAGGAACATCCTTGATGGAGTTGCTGGTCAGCTTCTTGACTTCTTCATCGGTCAGGTCATACACAAAGTCCTGCTTGGCAGCAGAGGACTGGATGGTGAGCGTCTTGGCTTCAGCATCGACATGAATACCATGGCTGGCCAGCACCTCCTGCCATTTGTCGTTACTGAAATAGACATTGGAGGTTATCAGCTCCTTATATGGCTTGGCTGGCTCCTGCGGACGCGGACGTGTCTGTATAGGCGTGATAACACTCTGCAAGTCTGCCAGGACATCCTGTTGTGGCTGTGGAGTGACGGCTTGCTGTCCTTTATAGTAGAAACCATACGCGCCAGAGCGAAGTTCTCCTGGCTTCATCCTGCCGTCAGGACGCTCTGGCACCATCGGCGCACCCTGCATGAACAAGGCTCCTCCAACACTTCTCATGTGGAAACCGTCCTGATTACGGGGTGTCCAGCCAAGAAAGCCATGATGGAATCCCCACATGTCACGGTGTGCGTAAGGCATTCGTCCCATACGGCCATATTCACCAGTACCAATACGGTAGCCGTGCAAGCCCATGGCTACACGACCGTTGGCATTTCTTGCATGGACGAAGTTACGAGGCATGTAGAAGTCCTTTTCGACCAGAGAGGCAAAGGTGTCGTAGGCATGCTTGTTGGCATAGTTGGTTCCCCAGTCGGTAAGTGCCTTAACCTGATTGGCATTCAAATGATAGGTAAGAAGGGGAGAGTCATGGCCTTGAACGGCTAGCATGACGGAATCTCCCTGACTGATGATATGGGCTTGCATACCATTACGACGCAAAATGCCTTGCAGTTCAGGTGCAAGGTCATATCCCATTGGTCTTGAATTGGATCTTATCGACATAATCTGAGAATTTCGGGGTTATTACTTTAGTTATCCATGCTCTCTTCCATCAGCCTGTCCTTGTAGTCCACAAACTGCTTTGCGGTGTCCTCGTCGGCTGTGAGACCATGTTCCTGGCAGTATTCAGAGAATTCTTCCTGCCATTCAGGAGAATGATGGTTGATGTATTCAAGCCATCCGTATTCTCCACTCTGGACTTTTTCAACCAGCTCTTCCTCTGGTAAGTACTGTGTTTCTTCCATTTCTGTAGTGTTTATAGTGAAACAATAATCCTATCGCTGATGCTGCATGCGCATACCCTGCTTCTTCTGCTCGTTCCAAAGCTCCTCGGTGTAGTCTTCCTCGCTTACATAGTCGAGGTTGCCATTGTCATCCATGACCCAGCATCCGAAAGCTCCAAAGGTATATTTGTCCCATTCACGCTTGGATTCACGGTTCCATACCTGTTCGTCACCGGCAGCATAGCGGATGCCCGTCTTGGAATTGAGGTCGATTCCAACAGAGACAAGCTCATCATTGAGGTCAATGGTGAGGACTTCGCCGTTCTGAATCTTCTGGATCTCGGCTCCAGTAAGGTGAAGGTCATCCATCACGTACTGGAGGTTACGGCCAATGACAGGCGTAGTGACAGAAAGTACCTGCATATTCTCTGGGTCAAGCTGGATGAAACACTTCGGGCCTCGTTCGGCCTCAGTCTCTCCTTCATGGCGGTAGCCGATGATGGGTTTGTTGGCTTCCAGACGCTGACGCTGGGCATCGTTCAGGTTCTTCAGGTCTATCTCTTCACGGATAGGATAGAAAAGGACATCAACCGTGCCGTCGTTCTTACGGACAAGGGAGAATCGGGTACGATCCTTTACAATTTCCCCGTCATCAGCTGTCATCTGTACGGGGAGAACAGGAGAACGCTTGCCGTCGTAGATGTTCTGCAAGACATCCAATGGCAGGTCTTCTACCATTTCCTGTGTCAGTCCGTACCGTTGCAGAATGCCAAATGGCACCTCGTTTTCTGAGAATTTGTAATTCATATTACTTTGAATTTAATAAATGAAATAAATGAGAATTTTCAGGCAAATGTACTGGTTTGCCTGGGAGTTCCTTGAATGAGGGGTTAGGGTAGGATGGCCTTTTATGCTAAATTAAACTTATAGTATGAATTTACGGCATTTATCATACTATAACACCAAAAAATGTTATATGATAGGGAAAGCAAGGCTTATCTTTGCTACGCACGATGATTGGCAGTAATTTCGCAGCATGAAACACATCATCACATTATCAGCACTGACCATTTGGAGCTTCATCAGCTGCCCAGATGCCTGTGCTCAGTTTAACACCATCTCTTCCAACAGCCAGAGAGCCAAGATCCTGACCTCGGAAACTGGTATGAATGAAGAATGCCCTTCAGAACAGGAAACGACCGTTCCGAAGGACACATTATTAGAGTCATCTGAAGATAGCACTGCCTTATACGACAGGTACTTCAGCGTCTCTTACCCTCTCGACGAAATCAAGGTGAACTCCAAGTTCGGAATGCGTAAGCATCCTGTCACCAAGAAGTACTGTATGCATAATGGCCTTGACCTGAAAGCCCACTATGAACAAGTATATTCAATGTTGCCTGGTGAAGTGGTAGGAGTAGGGCAGGACAGCCGTTCTGGGAAATACGTGACAGTCAGGACGGCAAACTATACCGTCAGCTACTGCCATCTGTCTAAGGCATACGCAGCAATCGGTGACATCGTGAAAGCTGGGGAGATAATAGCACAGTCAGGGAATACCGGCAGGTCAACAGGCCCACACCTGCACCTGACATCAAAAAAGGATGGTAAGGCATTTGACCCGACCATCCTGATTAACTTCATCCGCTCAGTGAAAAACTCCTGCTTAAATAGTCTTTCCTTCTGAGGTTTTCTTTTTCCTTTTCAAATATTCACTGAACTCCTTACCTGTGTAGTCCTGGCTCTTGATGATTTTTATTATCATATTGTCAGAGAATTCAAGTCTTAGATTGGCAGTATGGGGATATTTGGCGTTGGAACTCCAGAACGTGAAGTTATATTTCTCCCCAGGATATAGCGTTTTATTGATGCTGCCGTCATCTTCTGCCATGAAATCACCACTTCGGTCATAATAGTTGACGTGGTATTTGATTCCTGAAACTGAATAGTCCAAGTTGTTGACGACCCTTCCTTCACCATGTGCATCACCGCTATAGCTTGTTTCCCACGACCAATTGGCAATTTTGACCTTCGTAGCGAGATCTGCCCGGACTTCAATGTATTTCTCAAACATCAAATCTCTGACTTGATCGATACGCTTTGCCAGAGCCTGATCGTTGGGTAGCTTCTTTCCAAAGGCTCCTGTTACCGTTCCGAACCATTCTAAATCTTTATCCATGACGATTAGCCCCTTGGAGTCGTAGATGTAGAACTGCTTGTCCTCATTTCTCGTGATAAACAAGGTAACGCTGTCCTGTTTGAAGGTTCCCTCACTATTTGTATAGTTGTTGTAACAGCGTACAGTGATGGTGTCGTTCTTCTCTGTAACATCGGATTCCTCAATGTCAACAACGTCTGACTTGGCATCAATGCCCAAAGAGTCATACTTTGGATAGAAATCACCAGGCTTGCCATAGGTGGAGTCGGAGAGTGAGGTGAAAAAGTCCCGTGATAACTCTATCGCCTCATTCTTGTGGGAACAAGACGATAGAATCATCAGTGAGATAATGATGTAAAGCGAAGCTTTCCTCATTTTTTCTTGGCAGGTTTGTCTTTGGCTTCTTCCTTACCGTTGCTCTGTCTCTTGAAGACGAAGTTGATGACACTGGTTCTCGTGTTGTCGCGAATGCCAGTGACATAAGACGCATCGCCGAAATTCGGGAAAGCAGTGGCCACCTCCGTATAGGTGCTGACAAGTTCCCAGCCCTCATTGCCCATTTTATTGAGCATGGCGGTCTGATCACCATAAACCAGTGCACCGTAGTCAGCCAGAGTCTCTGCAGGTTTACCAGCCACTTTCACTACTTTGTACTCCCAAGGAGTATTCTTACTGCATGAGGCCAGTAAAACGACCATAACACATGCTAATAGAATCTTTTTCATATGACTTTATTTAACGGTTGCTTTAACTAATGGCTTTCCGGCAGGTGATTTCATATCGGTCTCATACATCTTTGAATACTTACCTGCTGGTAGATCAGAGAGAACAAATGCATTACATTTGCGTCCAGCAATAACCTTATCTGTTGCAGCTGTATTGATAGCTGTAGCGATTAGTCCTACTAATGCTCCAAACCCTCCACCACCACCATTGATACTTGTATCTACGGAGATTTGACCTTCACGCTGGTAAAGCGTCTGTCCTGTCTTTGTTGAGCGAAGGATATATTCTACGTCAACATACAAACGTCCACCGACGTTATTTCTGCGCCAGTCTTTGATGATGGTAAACATAGCGGCATCTGCACCCAGTACCTTCTGGAACATGGAAAGGTCTTTGTCCAGAAACATTTCGGCATCATATGCACTTTCCTGTTGATACATTTCCATAGTCAGATATGGAGAATATACGTAATACCCTTTTTCACAGAGAGGAAGGTATAATGTCGTGTAAAAGAAATCCTTCGCCTCTGCATGTGTCGTTTGATTGATAGGCGGCATGATTGCAATACTCATTGGCTTTTCTTCATACATGGCAGGATATTGCTCTCCCATAGTCTTAGGAGTCGAACATGATGCTAAAGTAATAGCAACCAGTGCGAATAATATGATCTTTTTCATTTTTCAAGTTGTTTGATGATACGTGAAATATAAGTCTCAGACTCTGGATAAAGTGATATTTCTTTCTTTAAGAAGTCTAGACCTTCTTGCTTTTTCCCAGATTTGTAGAGTAGATATCCATATTCTGCATACATGCCTGGAGGTACGACACCACGGACACCCTTTTGCTTATCGGTGAGTTTCTTGTACTGTTCAAGAACCTTTACTTGACGTTCTTCTGTAGGCTCTTTATTGTACTCGTATGCCACGTCTTCATAGTTATACCAAGTGTATAACGTCTGTGTTGTATTACATGATGTAACAAACAGAACCATTGTAGCGATAACGCTTAAATAGATTGTTCTTTTCATATTTACGGTAACATTATTTGTTTAACTTCTTGTGTAGAAACAAAAATCTTCTTCTGGTACAAAGTCTTACCATCACTAGTCACCTTCAGGTCTCTGGTACCAGTTGCGATAGCATACTGTGTCCCTTTGCGACTGGCTTTCTTGGCTTTAACAACTTCTGCAGTGAAAGGGGCTGCACCGTCAATAGACACTTGAACCTGTTCCCCACCATATTCTTTCTGACCAACGAATAGCAGATAGGCAACATCGTCTTTACCACCTTGTTGAGCAACAGGGAGATGTGCTTTACATCCTACCATTAAAAGTGCAAGACCAAAGATAAAAATCAGACTCTTTTTCATTTTATTTGTTCAATTATGTAATTAGACATGTTTGTTGAATCGATTGTTTCGGAAGATGAAACTTCCACGAAAGAGTATTCTGTCTCAGGAGTATCGCCACCAGTTGATATGACTTTTGCTGTACCTACATTCTTACCAGGAAGAGTGATCATGATTCCAGTTTGGGGATTCTTAACCTTCTTACCCTGTGTCTTCACATTGAAAACCATTCCGGTCTTGATTCCCTGACTGTTGCCACCTGCAATAAGGACGGCATCACTATCGTATGAAAGGAAGTATGTCTTCCATGGACTGTTTGTACATTTATTAATAATGTTCTCTACAAGCTGATTAATTGCTTCAGAGATAGCCTTGTCACTTAGTGTGGCATCATAGCTGGCTTGTCCACCAACGCCCATGGTTGTCTTTGTGGTTAATTCAGCAGATCCTTTGGCTTCATCCGAATAGATAATAAGTCCTGTGGAAACATCAACAAGACGAATTGACACTGCTGCTTCTACTGTTTGCGTTTTCTGAGAAGTAAAAACTCCATTCTTACCGGTATTCTTACGTCCATACTCTGTAATAGAACCGATAATCATGTAGTCTGCACCGATTGTTGAAGAACCACCTCCATTTTTCTGGCATTCCTCTAAAAGAGTAGCCAGATCACTACGTTCGAGCAATAGGAACTTGCCCGAAGAAGCAAGTTTGGCCGAAAGAATGTCAAGTGCCTGTTTCCCCATAGGATCATTCTCTTTGTCATAGAAGATTCCCTTAGCATACTGGGTCTCATTGGAAAACCTGCCAATGGCAACTTTTCTTTTGAGTACCATACCATCGTCTTTGACAGTATTAACTGTCGTTTCTACGATTTCAGTTTTTCTCTGAGCTGATGCTCCATAACTGATGGTAAGCATCAATGCTAACATAATTAGTTTTCTCATATAGTTCTGTTTATTATGTTATTTGATAATTTTGTAATCTGCAAATTTAAATAGAATTTTCAATTTATTATTAGATGTTTTAGCTTTTGATATTCAGAGGATTACGAATTTAACCCGTCAGGTTAATCTTTAACCAAAGATTTTAGCGTTTATCCGATTTTTCAATGCAAATAACATTACCGCAATAGGGGCAGTTGAAGCTGTTGAAACCTAGTTGCTCCTTTTCATGATACCCTTCAACAAGTGAAGCCATCGGTACCTGAAGAGCTTTCGCAAACTTTGCAAGAACAGTAATGGTTATATTCTTCCTTTCATTGACTACCTCACTCACATATTGTGGAGATACATTCATAATCTCGGCAAGCTGAAGGGTATTAATATTATGCTCCTTCATGATTTTATCTATCCTAAGCATATCTTACCTCCTTATTGTTTAGAAATCACAAAAAATGTCATCATTACAATCCTCAAAGCAGTCGTTATCATAGTCACAACTACAATCATCATGGTAGCTGTCATGATCCATACAGCAGTCATCGTAGCCATCTTCATAACCACGATTATAACTGTCACTAGAGAAACTGGAATGGGTGTTGTTACTCCGTCCACTGTTCTTTAAACTGTTTATCAAAGCACCGAATAATAGATAATCGAAAAATCCCATAATCACAAATTTTAAAGATTGACATTGCAAAGGTAAAATGTATCAGTGCAGTCTATCTGCATAGGAAAAAATAATTTGTTTTTCATACTAAACATACTTCAAAAAAGAAGGAACGACCGGCTATCACAGCAGGTCGTTCCCAAGCGTTCGCTATTTATTCGGCGTTCCTAAAACCTCGCAAAATCCAAATGACAATAGTCACAAGAATAAGTAGCAATGTCCACGCCTTTAGCAAGGGTAGAGTCTCACGACTCGAATAGTTCAAATAGTCGGCCAAATATATACAACCTCGGGATTGAGGATATAGTTCTATTGGTTAATCCCAACCTTCTTCGTCGTTATTTTCCATATAACGTGACATGCCGTTGTCCTCCATGTCATCCTCAGATGCTGGGTCAAAACCTCTCATGTTATCAGTTTCCTTTTCCCTACTATCTCTACTGTAGTTCGAGCTTTGTGTATTTACAGGCTTCTGATCTATAGGCTCAGAAATAATACTGTCCGGCTTAGCAGAGTCAGAGTAAGTGTTGTAAGAAGGATAGTCCATGGGATATTGTCTCTCAGGACTCTTCTTGTTTGAACACGATACCGTAAAAAGTATCATTGTCGCAATGATGTAGTATAGATGCTTCATATTTATTATTTTTTTGGAACCGCACGGTCTTCACAGAAAGTGCGGTGTGGGAATAGATTTGTATCTAAATTCTGAGAGTTCTCAAAGTCCGTCCAAACAATCACACGAACCTCAAAGGAAGGGATATACGCCTATATCTTGTAATCTCTCTTACTTCAAATTCTTTATGATAAGCGTTCCAGTGCGGCAGCATCCAATCGATAAACCGTCCATTCCTTCATTGACACGGCTCCGAGTGAAAGGTAGAAGTCTATACTTGGCTGGTTCCAGTTCAGACACGACCACTCCATACGTCCACAATGATGCTCCCGTGCAATCTTGACCAGATGCAGTAGCAATGCCTTTCCATAGCCTTTGCCTCGATTATCTGGCCACACAAACAAGTCTTCAAGATATAGTCCTGAATGTCCGATGAACGTTGAGAAGTTGTAGAAGTAGAGCGCGAAGCCAACCTCACGTCCATCCACGACGGCGAAAACGGCTTCTGCCCTGTGTTCATCAAACATTTCCCGTTCCAGCACATCAGGCGTAGCAACTACCTCGTTCTCCATCTTCTCATACTGGGCAATTCCCTTTATAAACTCCAATAGCAACGATACATCCCGCCGTTCAGCCTTGCGAATCACAACATTATCCTTCTGCGTCATACATTTCTTCATCTCTGATGACTCGTTATCATCATCCAGTGGTTCTGATGGATTATTATTGTCAGACAAAGAAGTAACAGTAATGGATAGCGGAATTGACAATTCTTCTTCATGTTCCGATTCCATGCTTACAGATTTTCTGCTGGTACCGATACTAATAATACCATAGAATATTATAACGATTACAGCAATGATAACGAACCAAATCATAGCTTTTATTTCTTTAAAAATTTCTTGTATAGCTTGATTGCATCCTGCATAATATCGTAGTGATCAAATGCCAGGTGTGGCAAGTCTGACAGTAGCCACCACTCAGCTTTTGCTGCATCATCCTGACCAGTGACAGCTGCAGGCTCTTTGATAACAGCCAGATAAGCAACGGTCACTGTTCTTCCTCTTGGGTCTCGATCAACTTTGGAGTATGCCCCAATCTGACTAACATCCGACACTCGAAGTCCCGTCTCCTCCTCTAGTTCCCTAATAGCGCACTGTTCCGTGGTTTCATCCATATTCATGAATCCGCCGGGAAACGCCCATGCTCCTTTGAAGGGTTCATCACCTCTTTGGATTAGCAGCACCTTTGGCTCTGCCTCTCTTGTTATTACAATACAGTCAGCTGTAACAGCCGGTCTGGGATATTTGTATGTATATGCCATAATTATTATTCGCTGTTTGTTTCTTTTCCGTAAAATCTATACCAATGACCTGCCTGCGCCATAATTGATTTAAATTCTTCTGGCTGCACCTCTGCCATAGTGGACTTGATATAGACGTTCTCTGTACAACCTATGTAAAGAAGAATATCAAGGCAATTTACAAAGGATGCATAGAGTTTTCCATGTTCTTTGAAATATGCCAATGCTTTTTCTCTCTGCTCTTTATCTTTTGGCTGTAACACCTGGAAATGAAGATATGGTGCAGAATCCATGTGGAAGTGTTTTGGATTTTTATAAGTATTTGTAACATAGACAGAAACAAATACACCCCGAAGTTGAAAGGTACAAAAAAGTGCAATTGTCGATTT